>JBHLOG010000158.1:0-7437 GCA_048940765.1 Promethearchaeota archaeon
AAAGATGAGGGAGACATCGAAAAATATCCATATAAATTAACTTGGTGGGCTGAACATGATAGAGAAAGCGATATGGCTTTTTATTCTACGAATCCTGGTGATTATATTATTGGTCCAGGAATTACACATGTAGAAGTTGGAGGATTATTATCAATCTTTCCAGCAATATTTCTTCGACCTATTTTTGATTCATTTATGGATTATGAGTATAAAGATACAAAAAATAAGGCAGAACACCTACTTAAGGCTGCTATTATTTATTCAAAAGAACGTTATATCGCATATGTGGCGTCTAATCCACCACGCAAGTATTTTTTCTCACTTGCCGGAATTAAAAGTCGTGAATTAATATATATTCCAATAGATAATTTTAGTAAAGAATCTCTTAAAACTATTAAACATATTCATATACTCGCAGGTAGAGACAAAAGAAAAATTGCTCATAATTATATTTTTTTGGATTAGTAAATGCTGTAAAAAAAGTATTAAAATTTCTTTATTATTACCATAAAATTCTTATTTTTACTTGTTCTTTATTATTTTATGCTTAAGATCTATAATACAATGACTCGGCAAAAGGAAATATTTAAACCAATAGAAGAAGGTCGTGTAAGAATTTATACTTGTGGACAGACTGTGTACGATGATGTACATATCGGTAACGCAAGAACGTATAGTTCCTGGGACGTAGTTATTAGATACTTGAGGTATAAGGGATATAATGTTTTTCATGTCCAAAATTTCACTGATGTTGGTCATTTAACAGATGATGCAGATCAAGGAGAAGACAAAATTGAAAAAAGAGCGAGAGAACAAAAAATCAATCCTTGGGAATTAGTTGACCAACAAATCAAAGAGTATTGGGAAGTTATTGATGATCTAAATATTCAAAGACCAAATATTTCACCAAGAGCGACAGCTCTTATCCCAGATATGATTGAAATCATTAAAATTTTATTAGAAAAAGGTTATGCTTATGAAGTACAAGGAAATGTGTATTATGATACTACGAAATTTAAAGATTATGGGAAACTAGCAAGACTAAAACTTGATGAAGAGAAAGCACAAGCACGTATAGATCAAGATCCATTAAAGAAGAATTATTTTGATTTCGCACTATGGTTAAATGCACGAAAGGGGGATCAAATCCATATTATGCGATGGAATTCTCCTTGGGGTGAAGGATATCCCGGATGGCATCTTGAATGTTCAGTGATGGGTATGAAATATCTAGGGGAGACCCTAGATATTCATGGTGGAGGGATTGATCACATTCCTACTCATCATCCAAATGAAATTGCACAATCCGAAGCAGCCACAGGTAAAAAGTTTGTAAATTATTGGATGCATGCTGAATTTATTACCTTAAATGGCAAAAAAATGAGTAAAAGTCTTGGAAATTATGTTACAGCCCATGAACTAATTGATGAATATGGCGGACTTAATGTGAGAATGGGGCTTGTTTCTGGTCATTATCGATCTGCAGTGGATTGGAATCCACAAGTTATCGAAAATGCCAAGAATAATATAGAAAAAATAAGAAATTGTTTAAATCTAATTGACCAATCACCTGGTGGAAATGAAGATACCCTGAAAGCAGCAATCCAAGATGTTAAAAAAGATTTTGAGGAAGCAATGGATGATGACTTTAATAATCCAATGGCTCTTGCCGTTATTTATGAGTTTATAAAGAAAATCAATAGCTCATTAGATAACAAAAAAAAAGTTCTCATTGAAGCAAAGGAAACACTATTGGAACTCCTCGGTATCTTTGGTCTTGATTTCAAAAAGAAAGAAGAAGATACAGGAATTAAATTGAATGAATTGATGGATCTTATTATAGATCTCCGTGATAAAGCGAGGAGAGAAAAAAATTATAAGTTAAGCGATGAAATCCGAGAAAAACTTCGAAAAGCAGGAATTCAAATAGAAGATGGAATAGAAGGATCTAGATGGAAGAAAATTTCTTAATAATTATTTTTATTAAAGAACTCAATGGTTCTATTTTTAAAGCTCTTTTTTAGAGGGAAGTTATCGAAATAAAAAGAAAGAATAATTAGAGATTAAATAAATACTACTATTTGTTATAACGATTAGGAGTGAAATTTTCGAGGGAAAATAATGTTAGGAAAAAATATTACTATAATTGGTGGCTCTGGTGGGATGGGTAAAGTTTTCGGAAAATTTTTTAAGAAACATGGTTTTAAAATTACCTTATATGCAAGAAATAGAGAAAAATTGAAAACTATTGCGAAAGAATTGGGAGTATGTTATGAGAATTCTTTAGAAAGGAGCGTGAAAGGAGCTGATATAATTATGATATCAATTCCAATTGCCTCTACCCCAAATATGATTCAAAAGATATCACCATTATTAAAAAAAAACGCTTTGCTCATCGAT
Source organism: Promethearchaeota archaeon (assembly GCA_048940765.1). GTDB lineage: Archaea > Asgardarchaeota > Lokiarchaeia > Sigyniarchaeales > SOKP01 > Loki-b32. The sequence goes on from JBHLOG010000158.1 coordinate 2,401, forward strand.
ATTTCATCATTAAAAAATGTAGTCATAAATACAATGGAAAACGTTATTAAAACCTATCCAATTAATTGTCTCTCATTACATCCGATGTTTGGTCCCGGTATAAAAGATATGAAGAACTATGTTATGATTATCTTAAAGGTTGGCGGTACTCAGGATTATAATACTCTAGTCAATGAATTATTAATTATATTCGAATTAGATGGTTTAATTATCACCGAAACAACACCTAAAATTCATGATAGACAGATTGCATTAACTTTAGGAGTACCGCATATGTTTAACATTTTATTCTTAAATCTTCTTAAAAGATCAAAGGAAACATTAACAGAATTAACCAAATATACGGGTACTACATTTCTTCTTCAAAAAGTCTTCGCAGAAAGCATAATTCAAAGAGAGATGGAAATGTTTGGAGAAATTCAAATGGAAAATCTAGAATTTCATAAAGTGCTAGAATTATTAGAAAATCTAATTAAGGAATATAAAGCAATAATACAAAACAAGAATAAACCAAAATTCAATAATATCTTTACAGAAGCACTAGATTATTCTAAAAAAGATAAACATTTTGAAGATTCATACAAATATTTCTATGAATTTATGAAAATATTAAAGAAAGAAAAAATAGAATAAGGAGTTTTACGAATTAATTCAAATAAGACATTCTTGGTGCTCGTAAAAACTAATATTAAGTATAATTGTTTATTTTTAATATTATTAAATTACATGATTTAGAAAAATTTAGCAAAGTGAGGATTTTATTTTGAATCTAGGAAAGAATATTAGAATAGAACGAATTTTTGACAGGGAAAGCAAAAAAACTATAATCATTCCGATGGACCATGGATTAACTATGGGGACGATCCCAGGATTGGAGGATTTAGCAACCATGGTTGATAAAGTCGCGTTAGGGGGGGCAAATGCAGTCCTAATGCACTCTGGAATGGTTGGAGCGGGACATCGAAAATATGGAAAAGACATTGGATTAATCATTCATTTATCTGGAGCTACAAATCTAGCACCAGATCCAAATCGAAAAGTATTAGTTTGTTCTGTGGAACGTGCCTTAAAAATGGGGGCAGATGCCGTTTCAATTCATATAAACATTGGCGCAGATGATGAACCTGAAATGCTTCAAGATGCTCAAAAAATTGTGGAAGATAGTAGAGAATGGGGTATACCTTTGATAGCAATGATGTATCCAAGAGGGAAAAAAATTGCTGATGAAAATGATCCCGAAGTAGTTAATATTGCGGTAAGAGCAGGAGCCGAATTAGGAGCAGATATAGTTAAAACGAACTATACTGGTGATATTGATTCTTTCAGAAAAATTACTAATGGTGTAAAGCATGTTCCAGTAATAATTGCTGGAGGCCCTAAAATGGATACAATTCCAGATTTACTTCAAGTTGTTTATGATTCGATTAAAGCTGGTGGAGCAGGGGTAGCTTTTGGCAGAAATGTATTTCAAGCAAAAGATCCTACAAAATTAGTTCAAGCTATAAGTAAAATTGTTCATGAAAATTATTCTGTAGAAGAGGTCTTGAACGAGTTTACATTTTAAAATTAAAAATAATATTAAAAAATATTAAAAATAAATTTGGTTAATTTATCAATTTTAAAGATATAATTTCAAGAAATTTCTTTTAATTTATTGTTTTGAGAATTTAAAAAAAAGAGGAAATTAGAAAGGAGTTATAAACTTCCATTTATTAAAATCTTCAGGATCGCCTCCTTCCTCAAGAAATTCAGCATAATTCTTTAATCCAACTAAAATTTGATCTGCCATCTGTTTAAATAATTTTGATTGCTTTTTATCGTCAAATTCGGTCCAAATAGCGACATCTGTTGAAATTCCTTTTTTAAGGGTTAAGATATAACCAATTGAACTAATATCGCTATTTTCCAAGTGCCATGTGGCACTTACATCTTGCTCTAATTCAGCATTGAGGATTGTAAAACCTCCAAGGTCTGTATCTAAATAGAATTTTTTATTCTCTGTTTCAACTATAGAACTTACAGCTGGATTCCATTTTGGAGTATTAAAACCATCTGTTACTATTTTATAAATTTTTTCAGGAGTAGATTTAATTTCTACCTTTCTTTCTAATCTTGGCATAAAATCATCATCTTCCAGATTTCAAATAATGATAATATACATTTTTATATATATATGTATAATTTTCAAAAAGCTTCAATCTGAATATCTAACCAATTAAAATTGGACTCTATTCAGTAATTAATGTAAAATAAAAATCAAAAGAAAAATGCACAAGTACCACCCATTTATGTTTTTACATATTAGAATTATTTAAATATCATCAATGCGTAAATTTAGAATTAATACACATTTTTATAGCGTTTTGAAATTTTCATATAAGAATTTTAATTTTACACCCTAAAATTTTATGGAGGTAATCAATATTGGGTAAGGGCAGCACCGCTTTAGGTGTAATAGGATTAATTTTGGCAGCAGGTGGCTTAGGATTCGGAGGTTTCGCGTTGCTATCAGTAACACGTGTAGAAAAACAAGTAGCTCGTTTTTCCGAACAAAACTTATGGTATAAATTCAATGATACCACTTTTAACAGTGATCCAATCTATTCATATTTAACATATTCAGGTTTATTGCTTGAATTCGAATTAGGTCCAAATGAATCTGTGTACGTTAGTTTTACAGCTCGCGCACATATAGAAGTAAAAACAGGTTGGTCGCGAATTACTATTTATTTCAAAGTAGATGGAGTTTTGGAAACTTATCCAAGTGCAGAGGTGGGAATGTATGATGGAGCTTTTATAGTATATTTTATGTTAACTTTACAACATGTAAGACATGACATATCACCTGGTTTGCACAATGTTACTGTAGTTATATACGGAGATTACTCGGGTAATTATATTTATAAGAGTTCGTTATTTGTCCAGGCGTTCCCCACCTAATTTAAGAAATTAACATTAAATTGTAGAAAATAAAATTCTAATAATTTATTCTTTTTCTTTAGGCTTTAGAAATTGAAGAGCAACAAATAAGATTTTGAGTTTAATATTCATTAATAATTCTCTTTTGGAAATCTTAATGAAAAAGAAGAAAAATAAATTTTTAAAAAAAGGGTGTTTATTCGACTGTTTTTAAAAGTTCCTCGATTTCTGCTTGAATAACTTCCGGCTTTTTTGCTGTTTGACCAGCAATCGCAAGCTGTCTTTCTATAATTGGGCGATGTAATGTGTTCATAGCACAAAATGGGATTTCACGAACTTTGCTAGGATCTTCTGGATCAATGACTCCGTAATGTACAAGACATCTGCATACTCTGTCAAGATCGAAGTTGTAAGAATCTTGGAAATGCATGCTAGATATCATAAGATTGCGATCGTTGAAGAATTTGCCCGCCGACTTCAAGTTTGGAGCCATTACTAAACGAGCAAATGCTTGATAAGTTTTACTTGTAAGAATTTTTTGTGGACTTTTAATGTATCTAGCTGCCCCAGCAAAGAAATACATCTTCATAATTTGTCGATAGCCTAAGCTTGTTATGTCATCAACAAAGTTTCCAATTTTGGAAGCAATCTGTCCGAAATCACTTAAGTTAATACCTTTCAATAATCCAGTAGGTTTTGGGACTTCTTGTTTTTCAACCATATCCCAGGTTTGATTAGCCCATCGAATTAATCCTTCAGCATCAAAAAAATGCTCGATGGGTTCCCACTCATCTTTTTCATTGATGACACATATAGTAGCAAAACCACAATCTGCGTGGCTTGTCATGCTAAAGGCTGGCACATCATCAAACCATGCTAGTAATTTTGTAAACTTTGCTGTGAATGCAATAGGGTAAAACTTGGTAACTGAGCCATTAGTATATTTATTAATTGCTTCTTTTAAATCAGAAGTAGTATATCTAATATCCATTAATTCTTCGAAGCTAATTCGTCCAGTTAATGAAACTGGCTGGAAGATGACACCTGATATCACATCACAATTATTTTTAGCAAAATCTAGTATCTCTCCAATTTCATGATCATTAACGCCTTTAGCAATAACTGGGACTAACATAATACCATAAAAGCCAAGTTTTCGAGCATTTTCTATAACTTTCTTTTTAAGAGGCCATAAATTCACTCCTCGGATCTTTTTCCATGCTTCAGGGTCATCAGTAGCATCAAATTGGAGGTAGAGCGCATCCATTCCTGCATCCATACATTCTTTCATAAATTCAAGTGATTTTCCAAATCTAACACCATTGCTAGTTACCATGACTTCTGTAAATCCTAATTCTTTACCTTTTCGAATTATTTTAGGAAGATCATCTCTTACAGTAGGCTCTCCTCCTGACAGTTGGAGTAAAACTGCAGGAATAGGTTCCATTGATCTGAAATGTTCCATAATTCGAACGAGTTCTTCGAAGGTAGGTTCTACTACATAACCTTTTGCGCTTGCATTTGCAAAACAAATAGGACAAGCAAGATTACAGCGATTAGTGATATCAATTAAGCAAATATTTGGAGCACTTTTATGATTGGCACATAAACCACAATCATATGGACACCCTTTATTTACTTCTCTAATTCCAGAGGATACATATTCGGGTTGAGTAGAATTATTTACAGTTGAGCCTATTTCGTTTGTAATATTCTGTTGCCATTTATATTCTTCCGGATTGATTGAGAGTTTATCTTTGAATTCTCCATGGTCCTTACAGGTTTTTCGCATCATTACCCAATTAGTTTCAGGGTCTACGTAGATTTCTGCCGCGAGGTGTTTCATACATTCGGGACATATACTCGTAGTTGTTCGAATAATCTCAACGTCTTCCCTTTGAGCAGTATGGGTTTCTAATTCAGTCATAAGAATCTATACTCTCTTAATTTTTTAATTAGATAAATGTTTTATTGAATAATTATTTTGCTAATTAACTTTTTAAATCATTTAAATATTTTAATAATATCTATAATATTATCGATATTATTAAAAAAAAGCTTAAATCTTAATAAAAAAGAAAAAAAAGATATCTGAAATTAATACTTTTTTTGGTTTTT
>JBHLOG010000159.1:0-7360 GCA_048940765.1 Promethearchaeota archaeon
TTTTTTTTATATTTAATAAAAATATTTGAATTTAAATCTTTATATAAATTTATACAAAAATAAATGTTTTGGATTTCTTTCTTCTTTTTAAACATTATCAGTTTTAATAATGACTCCTCTATATATTTATTTTTTTTAGTTTTGGTAATACTAAACATTTTAGTCCCATTTATTCATTAAAATTCATATAGTTTTGTGGATAATAAATCCTAAATAAATTTTTTAAGATTTTTACATTATATATGATACAAAATGTCCAAAAAAATCAAACTTTTAATCAGTCCTAGAAACATTGAAGAAGCGAAAATTGTTATTGATCATAAAATAGATTATATTGATTGTAAAAATCCAAAAGAGGGATCATTGGGTGCTAATTTTCCTTGGGTTATTAAAGAAATGAAAAGTTTGATTCCCCCTGATAGTCCTCAATTATTGAGTGCTACTATAGGAGACTTTCCAGATTTGCCTGGTTCAGCCTCTTTAGCAGCTTTAGGTGCCGCAGTATCTGGTGCAGATATTATAAAAATTGGATTAAAAGGTCCAAAGAATGAAAAAACTGCAATAAGATTAATGAATAAAGTTGTTAAAGCAGTAAAGGATTATAATGAAAATATTAAAATCGTGGTTGCCGGATATGCTGATCAGAGAAGAATGAAATCATCACCAGAAATAATGAGTATTCCTACTATTGCATCAGAATCTGGTTCTGATATTGCTATGCTTGATACATATATTAAAGATGATAGAGGATTATTTGATTTTTTAACTCCTGATCAGCTGGTTCAATTTAAAAATGAAGCAAAGAATTTTAAACTCGAAATAGCATTAGCTGGGAACTTAAGAAAAAAGGATATTCCTCAAATAAATGATATTTCACCAGATATAATCGGAGTAAGATCGGTTGTATGTGAAGGATATGATAGAAACAATGGATCCATTAAAGCTGAACTTATTAAGGAGTTGAAAACAGAATTATACGGAAGATATGAATAATTTACTTATATTCTTAAAAAATAGAAATATTCATCCCTTTTTTAACAATATTGTTTTATTTTCATTGATTGATGTGAAATAAATTTTGATCTCTGGTTTATAGGATTCCATAATTTCTAACACTTTTTTTTCATTTTCTTTTTTGCATATTGCATAAACCGAGCGCCCTAATTGATTCATACTTGCACCAATGATATTTAATTTATTTAAATCAATTATTAGTTCACTTATTCTATGTAAGTCAAGAATCTTAAGAATTTCTGTATTGTTCACGAATTCAATAGACAAAGAAATAAATGTGTTAATATTTGGCGATAATATTAATTTCTCAAGGGCTTTTTTCCCAGCTTCTTTAATTTTTAAGTTTAAGATGGGATCTGTTAGAATTGATTTTGTATAAATGGGACCAAATGAACCACATATAATTTTTAATTTTTTTGGTACAGATATTTGTTCATAAACGCAGGGGTAACCGGGTTCTTTTAATATACCCAAACCTCCACCTAATTGACCACAAACAGTTCCTAAACCTGTATGATTTACAACTTCTGCAATATGAGCTATTTTTCCTTTTTCTTGATATGATAATCTTAAATTGAATAAATAATCTAATCCAAAAATCGTCCCAAGTGCTCCAGATCCACTAGCACCATAGCCACATCCAACTGGAAGATCAAAATTATGATTTATTATTATTTTATATTGATTTTTAACATACTTTTTAATATAATCAATAATATAGTATGTAGTTTCTGCATTCTGATCCATCTTTTTGCTATTAATATAAATCTCTGATTCATTTTCACTAGAATTTCGAATGTCATGAATAGAAATCTCTGTTTCACCAAAAGCATTAACACAGAAGCCTGCTCCTCGAGAACCAATTCTTTCTGGATCCTGAATTTTAATTCCATTAAACGTATCAACAATTTCAAAAAATCCAGATATTCTATGTGGAACTTTGATTCTAACCTTTTTAATCCTTTTAGACATTAAACAAAAGTAACTTAATTTAGCTAAATAATTATATATTAATAAAAGAAAATTTCAATGAAAATATTATGAAAGGAAATTGTGTTATTAAAATTGGAGGATCACTTATATTTAAAGAAAATTATAAGATTGATACTAAAAAAATAAATGAATTTTGTGATATTTTTAAAAATGGAAAAAGCCTAGGGAAATATGTTATTGTTTGTGGCGGTGGAACAATAGCTAGAGAATATATAAATGCAGTAAGATCTTTTCATGGAAATGAAGCATTATGTGATACATTTGGAATAGATATATCACGGTTGAACTCTAAATTATTAATTTCCTCCTTTAAGGATTTTGCTTATCCATTGGTTCCAAAATCAATTGAAGAACTTTCTGAAGCCTTACTTTTTGCTAAAATTATTGTTATGGGAGGCTTACAGCCAGGACAATCCACCACATCAGTTGCTCTCGAAGTAGCTGAATTTATAGAAGCTGAGGAGCTAGTGATTCTTACAGATGTGGAGGGAATTTATAATAAAGATCCTAAAAACTTTGATGATGCTAAGTTATTAAAAAAATTAACTTATAATGAACTCCAAAAAATAATTTTCAATTCAGTGGGAGATAAACAAGCAGCAGCGGGAGAATATCGTATATTTGATGCAGTTTCTCTGCAAATATTAAAAAGAAGTAAGATTAAAACTACAATTATGTCTGGTAAAGATTTAAAAGAGTTTGAAAAGTTTTGGAAAGGAGAAAAAGATCTAATTTGTACTAGAATTTATGATTAAAACCATTTAATAAATTATTTTAATTTTCAAAATTTAATTATTTTATAACAATTTTTTAAAAAGAGTACTAGGAAATGTCTCAATCTTCATGGAAAGATCAAATAAAGAAAAAATGGGGGCCTCACAGTCATTGTCCAATTTGTGGTAAAGCTATGCCATCAGATAAGAAATTTTGTAGCCAAGCATGTAGGGATAATTATCTTGAACAAGAGAGAAAACAGAAAAAAAGATCAAGATTGCAGTGTGTTTTTTTAATAGTAATGTTAGTTGTGATGTTTTCAGTAATGATTTTACCTGGATTATTCGCAGGTTAAAATTTTATAAAAGGATTAGATTCCTTTTTCAGATTTCTTTTTGGATATTTATTTAAAAAAATTAATAGGATGATTTCATTTAATAAATATATAAAATAACTAATAATTATTTTCGCAGGGATAACCAAGTTGGTCAACGGTGCCGGACTTTTTTGAAGTAAAAATACCAAATACCGGATTCAAGATCAATTTATTATAATCTCCGTTGATTAACATAAAATTATGAGATATCCGGTGAGATAGCTCTTCGTGGGTTCGAATCCCACTCCCTGCATACTTATAATTTTTCAATGATTTCCTTTAAAATTGTATTTAAAAAATTTACTAAAGGTTTGATAATCTCCTCTTCATTTTTTTTACTTTTTATAAAGAGAAGGAGAAGGACTGGTGCTTTAAGAATACTTGAAACTCTTTCTGCGATAATGGTCCCTATTAATCGACTATTTACACCAAATAGATTATAAGATGCTGTTGGTGCTTTAATCTCTTCTAAAATAGGAGGACTGCTTAAGGTCACGTTCCCAATCCCCATATTTGGCTGATCAGAAATTAATAATAGAAAACTCTTATGTAATTTAAAAAGATTCAAATAGATTGTTAGCTCATCAATAATTAATTTTTCTTCAACTATAAGCTTCATTTTTATAAATGAATTTGATCTTTGAACTATAATGAAAATAACTTGATGGTTTATTATAACATTACTTATATTATTTAATTTTCTTTAAAGATTATATTAAAATTGTAAAAGGTTGTTAAGTTCGATCTTCAAAATTTAATTTTATGGAAATGCTATAGTACCAGAAACTAAGATTAGAACTAATAAAAAATACAATAAGTTATTAATTATATGTTATAAATCTAAAGAATAAATTTAAGATCTTAACCAAAATAATGTCTCAATTATAAACTAATCTTAAATTCTATTATATATATTAATTGGAAGTTGCGTTGGTATTGACTTTTATGCTTTTTATTTTGTATTCCTTTGATAATCTTTTTTTATATTAAAATTATAGTAAGATTTAATCAGAATTAATCACAACATCAGATATTCTCTGTCTTCGTATATCAAAATCATGATCAAGATGAATTGTTAAACAGTGTTGATCCTTATTTTGGAGATTTTTATGTACATAACTTATTGGGACTACAGGTAAGTCCGAATTCAAAACTGCTTTTTTTGGAATTGGAACGGGGATTACAGCTTTGCATCTTTCACAATTTACTAAAACTACTTTTACTTCTGGTGATTCAATCTTTTTCATCCTTTCCAAAACATCTGTAGACAAATTCGATGTATCTAATCTATTTTTCTTTTTAGGTGCTTCTGGTACCAAAGGAATATCTAATTCTATATCCTCTTCTGATAAGTAACTTTCATTATTTGCTTCTTCTTTTTGTGAAGATGATACAGCCTTTTCCTTTTTTTCAGTTTCTACCCCAGCATTTTTTTCTTTAACTTTTTTAGCATTAGTAGTTTTCTTTTCTTTAATCCTAACCTTTTTCCCCAAAAATCTCACATTTTTTTATTAAATAACTCTATAATTAAAATCAACTAAAAATATAAAAATTTTTTATATTTGAAATTCAATCTAATCAGATCTGTCAATATTTATGAAGACTTGAATAGATAATTTCTTACAAATTAAATGTTTGAAAAGATTGACTAGAAATAAAATTGAGGGAAAAATTGTCTTATTTAAACACCAAAAATTTTTCTTAATTCATTATAAATTTTTGATAATTCGGAGATTATTTGAGCATTATTTTGTTGAAGATAATAACTAATATATCCAGCTAAACCTTCACTATCTTTAATCCAGTCTAAAAATGATTGAAGTTCACCTTTTAAGTTGGGATCTACACTTGTTCCAGCTCCCATTGGGGATGTAATTCCTGTAGATGCTGCTCCCTCCATCTGAGATGCCTTTTGACCAAAATTTGTACTAAAGTCTACATATGGTGTCTTCGAGCTCATTGTCCCTATCGCCCTTTGAACATCCATTGCAGCCCCCAAACCATACCCATCGGGGTCCATATATGCAATTAATTTATGTTCATCATCTTTTGCAGCTACTATATATCCTTCACCTTTATAAGACATAGCTACCAACCTCTCAGCTTCTATCTGTAGTATAGAATATTTAACTCCTGATACTATGATGAATTGAGCGTTTTGACCAACCCAACTTGAAATAACTCTATCAATATCTGCACTAATGTCCCAATTATCTGTTGAATAAATAATTTCTTTACCCTTAACTACTACTGCAGCGATAATATGTGGGTCATTTTGCATTAAATTATAAACAGCTGTTTGTGGGTCTACAGACATTTCTTTTCCTCCTTCTTTTGGTATTTTAAATTTAAAATAAATCTAAAGTCATTAAATGATGTTATAAAATAATTATATACTAATTTATTAAAAATTTATCGATAACTTAATTTTAATTGATTTTTTTATCTTTTTTTATATTAATTTTTCCAAACGTTGGGTATTCATAGGATTTCATATGATTCGAATCTTTTTGTTTGTCTTCTTTAAAATCCTTTTCAAATATTATTTTATTATTAAAGAAAAGCTTATGATAGATATCCGTTTTTTTCAAGTCCTCTAAATGATCTTCTAAACTATTAATTTCTTTAAATAATTTCCCGCATACAGGGCAACTAGGAGACTGTTTTTGCAAAATTCTTTTTGGTTTTATAACAATATTTTGAAAAGATTTCTTTATATTAAATAATTCTCTATGATGTCGACAAAAATGCTTTACCAATTTTCCATAGGGTGGATATTCAAAAAAAACCTTACATCCATGTGTACATTCCCAATATAATATACTGGCATTACATTTTGGGCATTTTGAATGAAAAGAACGAAGATAACAGTGTTTCCCATGGGACTTATAATAATGTCGCATTATATTAAAAATAGGAATGAACTTATTAAAATTTTTCGATCTAATTCTATATTCAAAAATTGTAACTTGAGTTTATTATTAATGGATAAATCCTCAAAACGCAAACATTTAAATGTGCAAAATTAATTATGAAAATTAAAGAAGAGAATTTTTAAAGGGTAGGCGTTATTGGATCTTTCATTTTCTCAAAAAAATTTCAATTTATGTCCAGAGTGTGGTAACAAAAATTTATTATCAGATGAATCCCGCGGGGAGATAGTTTGTAATGTTTGCGGTTTAGTATTAAGCCAAAGAACTATAGATACAGGTCCTGAATGGCGTGCCTTTACATCTGAAGAGGCAAGTAAAAAAGTTAGAGTAGGTGCTCCTACTACTCTAACTCTCCATGATAAAGGTTTGAGTACTATGATAGGCTGGAAAAATAAAGATGCCTTTGGAAAGACTATAAGCCCAAAAATGAAGGCAGAAGTATATCGATTAAGGAAATGGCATGTTAGAACTCGTACTAACAAGTCTATAGATAGAAATTTAGCCTATGCAATGAATGAATTAGATAGATTCTCCTCTCAGTTGAATCTTTCTAAAGATTTGAAAGAATCTGCAGCACATATTTACAGAAAGATGGCTAATAAAAATTTAATCAGAGGAAGATCTATTGAAGCTATGTTAATTGCATCAATTTACTTATCTTGTAGATTAAATAGTATCCCTAAAACATTAGATGACTTTATAGAATTTGCATCGGTGGATAAAAAAAAAGTTGCTCGATGTTATAGGTTAATTCTCAATGAGCTTAAATTAAATATTAAGGTATCCTCACCAATCAATTTTATTCCAAGATTTTGTGCTGAATTAAAACTCTCAGGAAAAACTCAAAATAGAGCAGCGTCAATCTTAAAATTAGCAAAAAAGTATCGTATTACTGCCGGAAAAGCACCAACTGGTCTTGCAGGTGCAGCTCTATATGTCGCAGCAATTCAAGAGGGAGAACGCCGTACCCAGAAAGAAATTTCACTAGCAGCAGGAGTTACAGAAGCAACTATCCGTAATCGATATAAAGAATTAATAAATCATTTGAATTTTGAAATAAATATTTAGTAAAATTCTCTTTTTTAAATCTTAACATAAATTTTAATTTATAGAGTGCGAAAATTAGCGAACCTTAATTCTCTTTATTACATCTGGGCGCTTTTTATATAAAATTCGAAAACCACAGTGTGAACACTTAATGCCAGGAAGTGCGCTTAATTCTTTTTTACTGACTTCCTTTCCACAACTCTTCCTAGCACATACATATTTCATATTAAATTCAAATTATACATAATTAATATACTTTTCTCTTATTTCCTTTAAGATAAAA
>JBHLOG010000160.1:0-7303 GCA_048940765.1 Promethearchaeota archaeon
GTGATTACTGGTTCTAATGATTTCAATGATGGAAGAACAATAGCAAATATGGCGATTCAAGATGCTGTTGGGTCAGTGAGAAAATCAGAATCTAGAGTTTCTGGGGATGGAGCTTTTGCTTATGTGTATGGTGCTATGAGGATTCTCTCTGGAGAATACGATACTGTTTTAGTAGTCTCACATTCTAAATGCTCCGAGGGAGATCAATATCTTATTAATAATTCCATATTCGATCCATATTATCAACGACATTTGGGTTTAGATCAAATTTCTTCTGCTGGTTTAATGGCAAATATGTATATGAGTAAATATGGTATTAGCGAAGCACAAGCGGGAGAAGTAGTGGTAAAAAATCGAAAGAATGCAATTAATAATCCCTATGCTCATATACAAAATGAAGTATCAATAGATGATGTTTTGAATTCACCTATGTTAGCATATCCTCTAAAAGAATTAGATTTTCCGCCTTATAGCGATGGAGCTCTAGCAATGCTCCTCACCAATGAATACAGTGCTAAAATATTTACTGATACCCCTGTTTGGTTAAAGGGATATGCTAGTTGTACTGATGCTTATTATCTAGGACACCGAACCATGTCTGATTTAATAGCTTTAGAATATGCTGCAAAGGAAGCCTTTAAGATGGCTGAAATTAAAGATCCAGTTAAGGATCTAGATGTAGCTGAAGTTTTTGAAGCTTTTTCTGCCCATGAACTTATGATTTATGAAGCTTTAGGATTTTGTGGAAAAGGAGAAGGTGGTAAATTTATTGAAACTGGAGAAACACAATTAGATGGATCAATACCTGTAAATCCATCAGGAGGAGTATTATCTAGCAATGTTGCGATGTCTAACGGTTTAATTCGTATAGCAGAGATCGCTTCACAATTAATGGGTAAAGCAGGAAATCGACAAGTACCTGGGGCAAAAATAGGATTAGCTTACGGTATGAATGGAATATGTTCACAGGGGAATTGTGTATTAATATTCGGAGGTGAATAGAAGATGCCAAAACATAATGTAGCCATTGTAGGAATAGGGCAAACGAAATATAGAAGTAAGAGAAGAGATGTGAATATTCCTGAAATGATCTATGAGGCTGTTAAGATGGCACTTGATGATGCGCAAATGGAACCTAAAGACATTGATGCAATTCTCATTGGTAATATGGATCATTTTGAGGGCATTAATTTCTCTGAGATGTGGTGTGGAATTGAAGCAGCACCGGGATACTTAAAACCTGTAGTAAAAATTGCTACTGGAGGAACCACAGGCTCATCTCTAGGTATTTGCGGATATTATAATATAGCTTCTGGAATATATAAAAATGTTTTAGTTGTAGGATGGGAAAAACTTAATGAGGGGGGTGCTACCACAGGAATAATAACTGCTTTTGATCCAGTATGGGAACGTCCCTCCTTAGCAGGTGCTTTAGGACCACTCGCCTTAATGGCTAATATTTACGCACATAGATATGGTATTACATCAGAACAAGCCGCTAAAGTAACTGTTAAAAATAGAAGTAATGCTGCTAATAATCCATTTGCCCACGTGCAAATGCCTAACATTACTATAGAGGACGTTATGAATTCTCAAATGATTTCTTATCCTTTAAGATTACACGATTGTTGCCCTCAGAGCGAGGGAGCTTGTGCAATTATTTATGCTAATGAAGAGGAAGCTAAAAAAATAACAGATAATCCAGCTTGGTTTAAGGGAGTCTCAACAGCCCATTATTATACTTTTGGTACGGATGATATCATGTACAATCTCCCCACAGCAACAATAGCTTCAAAAAAGATTTATAAAAAAGTAGGAATTAGAGATCCTGTGAAGGATCTTGACGTAGCAGAAATATATGAACCAACTTCATGGTCAGAACTTAGTTGGACCGAAGCATTAGGTTTTGCAGAATTGGGTGGGGGAGGAAAATTGTTGGATGAGGGAATTACCCAAATGAATGGGGAATTACCCGTGAATCCTTCTGGAGGCGTATTAAGTACCAATCCAATTGGTGCCACAGCACTAGTTCGGTTTGCTGAGGCGGCAATACAAGTTATGGGTCAAGGTGGTAAGCGGCAAGTGCCAGATGTAGAAATAGCATTAGGTATGGGGTTTGGAGGGAGTTTATGGACAGAACTTGCTATACTAGGAAAAGATCCAAATCCATTGAGGTGAAAAAAATGGGAAAAAAACAAAAAGAATTTGCGATTAAATGGAAAACAGACTTACCCTATAAATATTCAATAGGTCAGTTGGCAGTTAAGTATTTTGAGGAACTAAAGGAGAATAAGAGGATAATGGGAAGCAAATGTCCTAAATGTAGTAAAGTACATATGCCACCGAGAGCAGTTTGTGCTGATTGTTTAGTTGAAATGACTGTTAATGATATGGTTGAAATATCTTCAAGAGGTACGCTGGAGGGTTTTACAGTTGTGAATTATCCTTTTATTGATCCAACAACGGGAGGAATGCGTCCCTTCCCTTATGGTTATGGAATATTCAAATTAGATGGTGCTGATACATATATGATGCATTTTGTGGATGAAACTGATCACACTAAGTTTAAAATAGGGCAGCGTGTAGAGGCAGTTTTTAAAGAAAAGCGAGAGGGAAATAGTGGAGATATTCCCTATTTTAGAATTATAAGAGAAGAATCGGAGAGATAAAATTGAGTGAGGATAAAGAGAAGAAAATATATAGAGGAAGGATTAAAGTTCCATATAAACATACTGCTGGAGCATATGTTGAAAGATTCATTACTGAAATAGGAAAAAATCATAAAATCATGGGTGTGAAATGCCCTAAATGTGGTAAGGTATTTGTACCTCCTAAAATGATCTGTTTTGAATGCTTTGAAAAGATGGAAGAATGGATAGAGGTTGGAAATCAAGGAATAATTAAGGGTTTTACAGTTATCACCCATTCAACACCTGTATTACCTTTACAACCTCCTTTTGCTTATGGAATAATTACACTTGATGGTGCTGATACAGATTTTGTGCATATTATAAAAGAAAGTGATCCAAAAAAGCTAAAAGTCGGGATGCGAGTCGAAGCTGTCTTTAAAGAGAAACCGAGAAAACGAATATTGGATATTGAATATTTCAAACAGATTTAATTTTCATTAAAATTTTTTTTATTAATTTTAGATTTCCTTTAAAAAAGGGAAAATAAAAAAATTTCCTTTAAAAAAATGAAAATAAAAAAATTATAAACTATTTGCTATTTTATAAGCTCTATGAACAGCTTCTAAAACTGTTTCTGGTTTTCTTGCATCTCCTATTTTTTGTACTTTGATGTTTTCAAGCTGTTTTATTTCTTTGAAAAGTGAATCATTTGGCTCTACTCCAGTAGCATAATATACCATATCAACATCATTAATAATCTGTTCTTTATCAGCAGCATCGATAAAGCTCACATAATTATCTCCAATTTCTTTGACCCTAACACTTGTATGAAATTTAACACCTAAAGCGTCACATTTGTCAAGAAGTACCCATTTAGTTGTTTTTCCTAAAGCTGAGCCTAATTTTGGTAATTGTTCTAATACAGTTACCTGGTTTCTCCCTCCATGCAGCATTTTTAAAGCAGTTTCAAGGTCTAAAGCATTATATAATGTAAGAAAATCAAACGCTTCAAGGCTTAAAGCTCCAAATTTAGCTAAATAAATAGCAAGTTCGATTCCTGTTGCACCTCCACCAATGATTACATTATTACGTCCTACTGGAGCATCTCCATTAAAAACATTATTAGCCCAATAAACATTTTCTCTATCTATACCAGGAATTGGCGGTGATATTGGTTTTGAACCAGTTGCTACAAATATTGCATCGGGATTAAATTCTTTAACTGTATTAATTGTAACTTCCTGTTCGAGATGTAAGTGGATTCCATATTTTTGAATCCAATATGAATAATTATCAATCATTCTTTTGAATTCATTTCTTCCTGGAGGAATCCAGATGATATTTAATAAACCACCAATTTTGTCATCTTTTTCAAAAAGATGAACTTCATGACCTCTCATCGCAGCAATTCTCGCAGCTTCTAGTCCTCCAGGCCCAGCACCAATAATCATTATTTTATTTTTCTCTGTTAGAGGTTTTAATTCTGTCTTAGCTTCATTTGCAGCTCGTGCATTTCTTAAACAAGAAATTGCCTTCTGGTTAAATATAGCATCGAAACATCCTTGGTTACAGCCAATACAATTCATAATATCTCTTAATTCACCTTTTTTTGCTTTCATTGGTAAAAATGGATCAGCTATTAATGATCTACCCATACAAATAGCATCTGCTTTTCCAGCCATTAATATTTGTTCAGCTAATTCAGGATTATTAATTCTATTGGATGCAAAAACAGGTATAGATACATAATTTCGAACATTTTCAGCTAAATAGGTGTAACATCCTTCTGGAACATCCATAGTTGTCTGTGGAGTTTTAGTTTCATGCCAACCTCCAGTTACGTTTAAATAATCTAAATATTTCCCTAATCTTTCAGCTATTATAGCTTTTTCTTTGTATGTATTACTATTTGGAACAAAATCATCCCCCGAAATGCGATATCCTATGGGAAAGTCTCCTATACCCGATCTCATTAATTCAATTGTTTCAATGGGAAATCTTAAGCGATTTTCAAGGCTCCCTCCATACTCATCAGTTCGGATATTAGTTTTCGGAGATAAAAATTGTGTAAATAAATAACCTGCATTAGCACATATTTCTACTGCATCAAATCCCGCTTTTTTTGTCCTTATTGCAGCATCAGCAAAAGCTTGCTGTTCTCTTTTAATATCTTCAAGAGTCATCTCTCTTGGTGTTGTTTTGCTAAAGTTGCTGTATACAGCAGAAGGAGCAATGGGTGTTTTTCCAATTATTTGTGGGAATGTATAAGCTCCACCATGGTATAATTGGCATACAACTTTCACATCATCTCTAGCTCTATGTACTGCTTCCGTAAATTCTGTTAATTTAGGGAGATATTCATCGCTTTCTATCGAAATCATGGCTGGTAATCCTTTTCCATAAAGGTCTACATAACAGCCCCCAATGATTAACATACCAGCACCCCCTTTTGCTCTTTCACTATAAAAATCTATTAATTTTTTTGTTATAAAACCATTGTTAGCAAGGTTAAGATTCAAGGCAGGCATAACGATGCGGTTGGGAACTGTTATGTTTCTAATTTTAAAAGGTGTAAACAATTTAAAGAACTTCAATTTTAATCCTCAACATAATATAATTTTAAGTAAGAATAACATGGTAATTAATTAAAATTTAATCAGAATAAAAAAAAAGAGGAATAATAATTATACGGTTTAGTAAAGATTACAGGATTTTGAATGAATTAACAATAATTTATGGTACTTTTTTAATTAACGAGTGAAACAAATAGTTTTTTTATCCAAATAAAATTATAATAATCAAAAATTAAATTTTTGAAGAGAAGAAAAATGAATGAAAACGTTGTATTAATAGAAGAAAATGAAGATAAAACTGTCACAATTATAAAATTGAATCGTTTAAAAAAAAAGAATGCCATGAATTATGATTTAATGGTCGGACTTCAAAAAGCAATTGATAAAGTTGAACGATCTGATGCTAGGGTTGTAATCATAACTGGTGGAGATGAATTTTTTAGCTCAGGTATAGATTTAAAATTTTTAACTGGTCAAGAAAAAGACCCTGAAGGAGTCATTCCTAATTTAAGGATCCCACGAAATTTTAGATATTTTGCTAATACTTGGATCCATCCTATCTTCACTAAAATTGAAAAGATGGAAAAACCTGTGATTGCCAAGATAAATGGGTATTGCTATGGAATGGCTTTTGAGTTGGCTTTAGCATGTGATTTTAGATTTTGTACAGAATCTGCTGAATTCCATATGTTAGAATCAAAGATCGGTATGAACCCTGATGTGGGTGGTACAATTAGGCTAACAAGGTTAGTAGGTATCCAAAACACTAAAGATATCATTTTAACTGGTCGTCAATTTGATGGAAAAGAAGCTTATAGACTTGGAGTTGTAAATCAGGTTGCTAAAAATCATGAAGAATTGAATTCAATTATTAAAAAGTATATTGATGAAATTCTAACCAGTGGTCCTTTGGCAGTAGGACTTGCAAAAAAATTAATAGATGATTGTTATGGAAAGGGTACTGCTTTTGGGTTGGAATTAGAAACACTTGTAAGTTCTCAATTACTTCAAACTAAAGATGCAGTAAATGCTGCTTTAGCACGTCTAACAAAACAAGAGCCTAAGTGGAGATGGAAATAAATTAATTTTCTTATTTTTATTATTTTATCTAAGATCTATTAAACCTAGTCTTTTTAGATTTGAAAGATTAAATTTTACAGTTTCATTATCAGATTGTTTATAACTATAATAATCATTTTTTACTTGTTCGAAATTTAATCTTTTGGAATTTTGAATATTAATTGCTAAAATTGCATTTATGATTTCAACTATTTTAAGTCAGATTAGAGTTAAATCAATATGTATATCAGTTAAAGGGTAGGAAACACAAGGATGAATATAACCGTAATCGAAATCAATTTCTCTTATTGTTACTTCTGGAAGTACGAAAATTTTACCAGACACTAGTTTAGTTCTACATAAAGCACATACTCCTGATCGGCATCCATTATTAATATTTATTCCTAGATCTTTTTCTCTTTCAAGACTATTTAATATAGGTTCAACACACGCGGCTTCAATTACTTCTTTTACCTTAATCCCTTGCTTCATAAGCTCTACTGTAATCTTTATACTTTTTGAAGCTGTAATATCTTTTGGCCATCCTTTTATTTCAGTTACATCGTCAGGAACACCATAAGATTCATATATGATACGATGTCTGGGGACTCCTAATGCTTTCATTTGATCTTTTATGAATGAATACATCGCTCGATTTCCTACTACATAAAAGAATTTTTTATCAATTGATTTTATTTCATCTAAAATTTTATCCTTTGTGATAAATCCACACACACCATCCCAATTTGGACCTGGTTCTGAGAGGATAAATCGAACTCTGATGTTAGAGCGTCTATTTACTAAATCTTCAAGCTCATCTTTGAATAATATATCATCCTCAGATACACATCCGAATAACAACCAGACGTTCAAATCTAAGTTCCTTTGAGAGATATCTCTTAATAATGAAATGAATGGCGTAATTCCAGAACCACCAGCAATAAAAACTAAATCTTTCCCATGAAAAACACGATTATAATATAATTCCCCTAATGGTTCTGTCGCTTCTAATATATCTCCAACTTTTATTTTATCAAGTAA
>JBHLOG010000161.1:0-7258 GCA_048940765.1 Promethearchaeota archaeon
ACAAAAAATCGTTCTAAAGAGGCTTAAAATTAATTAAAGCTTAATCTTGAATAAATAAACAAGTTAATTTTTGTCATGTTATATGGTTTTTTAGATCTAAGGCATTTTCTACTGCCCAACCGTGAGCATCATTATTGAGATAAACTTTTGAGTTTTTAATCAGTAATAGCAAGTTTACATAAATTATATCAATGTGAATATCTCTCTTACAATCCAGACCATCAACTATGGGAATTAGAATTTGATACCACTCAACTTCCAGATGGGAATTACATTTTGCTTGTAGAGGTTTTTGATCAGTCCGGTATTTCTAGCACGACAACTTTCAGTTTCATTATTGCTAATTGGGCAGCATTGGAGTTATTACCCTCTACAGCACAAAATAAAGCTGGTCGTACGATGCCTGTTAAATTTTCGCTAAGAATAATTGAAGAAATTAACCCTGATATGCCATTTGTGATAAATCAAGAATTAGAGATAAGAATATATGACGAAAGTGACCCAAGCGAAATCTTGCAATGCTCTAAATATGGAGACACATCAAAAGATTATCGAATTGACGAAACTGGCGAACTTTATATTACAAATTTCAAAACGTCTAAGACTCCCGCAACTTACATAGTTGAAATCTATAGAGGAGATTATAAGATTGGATGGTTTTCATTTGATACTGTAAAATAATTTAATATTAACTATTTTTTTCCTTTTTTCTTTATATTTAATATTATTTTTAGAATAATTCCTCTTTATTTTTGTTAGAAAAGAACTGATAGTTTGCTTCGTTAAATTTCAAATCATGTAATTGTTATGAATATTTCAAGAATATTAACCGTTTCACGATTTAGCATTAAAAGGTGGAATAATTACTTTTTTCATTCAATCTTAAAAACTGATAAAGTGTGTATTAGATTATATCAGTAGATAAGTGAGGAAAATTATGATCTTCAAAAAGGTAAACAAAATATTTGAGAAGTAATGCTTTATATTATATTAATATTAAAAAAAATGAAAAAATTATTTATTAATGGGATTACTAATAAAAAAAGAAGTGAAAATCTATTAAAGGTAAAGATATAACCATCAAGTCAAATTTAGTTCAATTAGATCAAATTAACTCGAATAAATTAAGATCTTTCATGAAGAAAGATGGAAAAATCGTGGATGTTATATCTTATAATACTATATTCATCAGCCCTGACCTAAAGAGATGTATACATTACGAATTTGAAAGTGAAAATGCTGATCCTGAAACAAATATCTTATATGGGAATTGGGTGATTAACGGAGTAAAGAGAGAACGGAGGGAACGCTATAGTCATCTTCCAATATTTAGCAAGGATGGAAAGCATGTAAGTTACGGTGTGATTGTAACAGGCAAGGTCATTTTAGCTAATTCAGACTCTTATCCTATCAAATTATATCAGATGATTGTTGATGAGAAAGCTTACGGACCTTATAATGGTATTATGGATAGTTTCGTATTTAGTCCAGATAATAAAAATTGGGCTTTCGTCGCTCAGAATGATAAAACCGCTTCAATTAGTGCTTCACTGCAAGATCTTTTCATACCTAAAGATGGTGGTCCTATTCCTTTTAATAACATTACAATCAAGGGATCCCCAACCTCTCAATTTGTTGTATATAATGGAGTATCCCAGAAAGAGTATTTTGTTATCATGGATAAATTAATCTTTAGCATGAAGGGTAATAGATTTGGCTATATTGGTGCGATTGTTAATCAAGAAAAGGAATATCTTGTACAAATAAGACGTGAAGGGATTTTTTGGGACGACTCTACTAGAAAACAATTTGAAGAAGGATGGAAGATGGTGGCTGTTGTGGACGGAATTGAAGGAAAACAGTATGATTCAATTCAATTCCTTAATTTTAGTCCGGATGAGAAAAATTATGCCTATATAGCTAGATTAGGAGAACAATTTTATCTCGTTGTAAATGGAGAAGAAACAAAATCTCCCTATATTCCCACTCATCTATCTTTTACTCCTGAAGGTCAACTTTATTATTTTCAGCATGATAAAAAGAATAAAAAATGGAGAGTTTTCATTAATGGAAATCCAGAAAAATGGTACGAAGGTTTGAGTGATATAGGAATATTGTTTAGTAATGATGGGAATCATTATGCTTATGTTGCAAATTTAGGAAATAAACGGTGCATTATATTTGATGGAAAAGAAATGGAGCGTCATGATAGTATTGCGGATAAAACTCTTATTCTTAATCCCAATGGTGAGGGATTTTCTTATGCTGCAATTGAAAATGACAAATGGTATCTAATCACTGAGGGAAAGAAGCATAAACGGTATGATTCAATAAAAAAGATCATTTATAGTCCTGATGGAAAAAAAATTGCGTATATAGCGGTCGAAGGACAATACTATCTTGTTGTTGTTGATGGAAAAGTATATAATAGATTTGTCATGCACAATCAAGAAGGCATTCCTTTCCTTCTTCAATTCAATCCTGATGGAAGCCACATATCCTATTTAATTGCTTTTAGGAATAAAGATCGCCAAAATCAATTAACCTTCATAGTTTATATTGATAAAATTCCATGCAACATCAGCTGTAACATACTTTTACCTCCGCATGGTAAATTTATATGGTCCACAAATAACTGCTTTCAATATATAATGAATAAGGTAATTGATGATGATATAATCGTATATAGAGTGGAGGAGAGTGTCGAAAATATATAAAAGTAAATTGGTTATCGAATATCTAACTAAATTATTCAAGTTCAATTATTCATTTTAAAGATATATTTTTTCTTATTTATCTCTATCAAAATAGGGGGTTCAATGCCTACTTTTCACCTTGATTTTTTATTTCTCATTTCATGAGTAGTAGGGGCGTAAATAAAGCAATAGGATATCACAAAAAGATGGACCTGACGGTATCCACCCCCAAACAACGTCAATCCGACGTCGTTAAAGTATATTTTTTCCCCTTTAGCATCACAAATGGGAATAATTATTTTCCTCTTTCAATATTATCGTTTGAAAAAAAATATATCAGATTATATCTCTAGATGGTTAAACAGATGTTAAATATATCAGGAAAGAAGGAATGGTTATTAAATATAACATCAATTGAAAATATATTTAAATATCAAAATAGGATAATTAGTTTTCTCCTTCAATAATTGCACCAAATAAAATCTATATTAGACTACATTAGTATATAAGTGAAGAGAATTATAGAATCTCATAAAACAAATAAAAATAATTTAGAAAATTACTTCCACATTTTTAATTCATATGGGGATGTTAGGTTCATGTCTTTCTTCTATAATAAATATGCTTCTTGAATCATTGTTAGTAAACATTTTCTTGATTTGTATTTTGAAACCATTCTAGCATTTTACACTTCAAAAAGATACATTTCCTTGATTAAAAAAAATCTTTTTCTTAATTTTTTTCAAATCAAGACTTTCTTGGCACATTCATGAACTTCTGTCCAATCCCCTTCCTGACCTTGCCTGATAAGTTCAAATTTTGGAATATTTAGAATATCTTCTAAAATCTTTAAGAAATCTTGACCACATTGCTTTAAATACCATTCGACTCTCTCTTCAGGATTAAAAAGTTTGAATCTAAGGAAAGTATTTGGAAATTCTTTAAATATTTTTTCCCAATCTTCTATTTCCATGAAATTTTCAATTTTTACCATGCTAGCAAATCTAAAAAGCACTACAAAATTATAATTTGGTATTTCTTCAGTTTCAAACGAAAAATCTTCTACATTGATCTCTTCCAAGTTAACTAGATGTTCTAAACCTGAAATTTCTTTTATGCTTCCTCTATAAAAAGGTGAGATAGTTAAGGATTTTAGGTTTTTTAAATTGGAAAGATTTTCATATTTTGTAATTGATTCTTCCCAAATCTCTAAATGTCTTAAATTTCGTAAATTATCTAAATTTTCAATTTTAGTAATTTTTTTGGAATGATGATCACCCATAGGATGACCAAGAACTAATTTTTCTAAATTTTTTAGATTATCCAATCCTTCGATTTTTTGAATTTCATTATTACTCAATAAAAGTACTTTTAAATTAGAGAGATTTTCAAGATTTTCGATTTTTTCAATATGATTAGATCTTAAGTCCAAATATTCAAGTTGGGATAACCAATCTAAACCTTCTATAGTTCTAATATGGTTAGTATGTAGAGATAATTCTTTTAAATTTTTCAACTCATCTAAACCTTTAATCTCATTTATATGATTATGACTTAGTTCTAAAAATACAAGTTCTTTTAAATTCTCTAAACCATCAATCTCTTTTATCTGATTGAAAGATAAACTAAGATTTAATAAATTAACACATTTATCTAATCTTTCAATTTGAGTTATTGAATCTAGATTGCTATCCTCAGCATATAAAACATTTTCCACTTCTCTTCTTTCTCCATTAATAATTACATAATCTTGAGACAACTGAATTGCACCATTATTAATAGAATTTTTTAATTTAGTTTAAATTAAAATAAAATCTTATATAACAATTCGTATCCGATGTTTTAAGTAGAAATTGCTTTATTCATCTAATCTTTATTGTAGATGAATTCAGCATAGTATAGATTAGAGATTCGGGTGATATGCATAGAACTTTAATCTCTTTATTTAAAATAATTAAGAAAGAGTATCCTAAAAATCAAGAGATAAAAAAGACAAAATTTAATTCTACTAATTTTGAGATAAACTTAATAACTGAAAAAATCCATACTATTATGAAATATTAAAGAAATCAAGTGATCATAATTTATGGTTGAATCAGATTTTAAATTCAAAATTTGTTTGTTGGGGGAAGGATCTGTTGGAAAAACCTCTTTGGTGCATAGATTTGTAGAGGATAAATTTCAAGAAGACTACAAGGCTACTTTAGGAGTAAATATACTTCAAAAACATTTAGAAATTGACGAGTATTCCGTTTCAATTAATATTTGGGATTTAGGTGGTCAAGATACTTTTATAAAACTTCGAAAATTATATTTAGAAGGTTCTGAGGGAGCCCTACTAATCTTTGATCTAACTAGCAGGGCATCGTTTGAAAAACTTGGAGAGTGGATACATGATTTTAGGGGACAACAAGGAGAGAAACCATTTTGTTTAATAGGGAACAAGGTTGATTTAAAAGACCAAATCATTGTTACAGAGGAAGAAGCTAGTCTCTTAGCTAAAGAACATAGCGTGAATTTGATTATAACTTCAGCAAAAACAGGAGAAAATGTAGAAAAAGCTTTTGTTAATTTAGGTAAAAAAATATTAGAAGAAAAAGTAAAGGAACCAGTAATAGCCGAATAGATTAGCTAAATAATTCTATTCAATTACTGCTTTTTGTTAGAATAGAATCTCAAAAGACAAAGTTAAATACTTTTGAGAAATATTTAAAACTCATACAAAACTGTAAGTAAATCAAAAGGTAAGAGTAAATCTGGTAAAAATTATGAAAATTAAAAAAGCAATAATTTTTGCTTTAATGGTTTATGTGGGTTTTTTCATAGGGATTCTAATTTTTTATTTTATTGTGTCTCAGTTATTAAGTGGTCCAGAGTTAATTTTTTCGATTTATAACCAAGGTTCTTTAGGGCGTAATCTTGGAGAACCATTTATCTACGCTCTTTTTATTCCATTTTTAAGTTTTCCTATTTGTATTGGATTATCTTATTTCTTGTTTGCTATAATCAGAATACTTTATAAGAGAAAAAATCGAATGCTTCAATATATTGAGTTCGAAGATTATTATAATTTCTTTTTAAAATCTTGGAAGATAAGTATCCACGCTTCTTTATTTACTTTTAACATCTCATTTCAAATCATGAAAATTCCGAATATTTTATCAGGAGTAATATATGATCCAGGAGGAAAAGTCATGTCTATGATATATGGTTATTTTGCATTATTTCCACTATTTTTTATTCTGACATGTTGTTTTTATGGGGCAATATGGGCTTTATCTGATTCTAATCTCTTTGTTTCAATTGAAATAAAGGGAATTCTTATTCAAAAAAAAAATTCTGCGAAATTTTTTCAAGATATATTTTGGAATTATTCCTTGATTTCTACAATTATAACCTTAATAACTATTACATCTGATTATTATTATGATATTTCAATGAAGACTCCTGGATTACCCTTCTATTATATCTTTGTTTTTCCAATTTTTATTATTTTAATAGTTCCTTTATATTTCTTTCCATTATTTTTATTGTTTCAAAAAGTTAATCCATTGAAATCATATATTCATAAACGATATTAATGTGATACCTTTAAGCTAGAATTCGATTTTCTTGCGAATCTAATGAGAAAAATAAAGATAACTCCTAAAAAAAGAGAAATTATTATCCATTCACTAAAATATCCAGATATTACAATAACGGGAGTTTCATTATCTGTATCAGAAATCTCTATATTATAATAAGCTCCCCCATTATCATCAATAGTAGTCGCTGGTGAATTATCTTCATCAGATGCAATTATGAAGAAATATAGACTTTTTCCCTTATTTTCATCACCTTGGGTCGGAATATTAAACTCCCAGTTATTTTCTCCAAAATAAGACCCTTCAACGTTATTTTGGTCATAGGGAGGATCATACCCATAGTATAGCATTACATTAACATTGCTAGGATCGAATATAGTACAAATTACATTTATTTGGTCATTAATAGATACAGAGGAGGGATAAGAAACGGCGCTTATTTCTGGACCAATTGTATCCTCATCAATAATATGAATAGAAAAATGCAACCCACCATTATCATTAATTTCAGATTCAGGAGGATCTCCATTATCATATGCCAATATATAAAATTTTAGAATAATATCCTCATTGGAATCTCCTTGTAGAGGTATTATAAACTCCCAAATATTGTCATTCATCTTCTTACCAATAAAATTATATTGATTATAAGGGAAATCATATCCACAATAAAGTGTCGCATTTTTCACCCCATTTGAAGCTGTAATCATGCAATGAACTACACTCTCTTCATTACTAGGGATGGATTCTCCACAAGAAATTGATGTTATTGTAAATTCATATTTTTCTTCAACACCACCTTTTAAAACAGGCTCTATAGGAACTAATAGTCTAATCCTAAGATCATCGAAATATGATGTTGCATTATCAGTCCACGTCATAAATCCAATTTGCCCTGCACTAAGGTGATCTTCCTCAACTATTTCAATTTTTAACATATCATCTAAATAGACTAAATAATGGGAACCTATGGCATCT
>JBHLOG010000032.1:0-31006 GCA_048940765.1 Promethearchaeota archaeon
TATGCCCAAATAGAATAAATCTAAGCCTATAATAGTGGGAATTAATGCTAACGTTATTGATAATAAAATACTATTAATTGTGAGTAATTTGGGAGTTAAATTTGAGCATAATTTCTTCTTTCTTAAATATAAAATTGGAATGTAAAGAATAATGCTTGAAGTTAAAATAGGAATAATTATGATATAAAATGTATTGAGTGTTAACAATAAAAAAAAATAAAATGTTATAATTAAGCTGTATAGTAAAATAAAGACGTTGATTTTTATATAAAGCGCTTCTGAAAAGATCTCCCTTTTAGAAAACAGATTAATTAAAACGCAAATTATCGCTAAGGATAAATAAGTTGAATATATTATGTTATCAAATAGTAATAGCGCCTGAAAAGCCACGAAAAAAATATTGTAAAATAAAAAGAAAAGCTCAAAAGTTAATAAATAGGAATTGACTTTTACAAATTTCTTAAAAGTTTTAGCGGTTATTTTATCCAAATTTAATCCAAATTTTATGTTATAATGAAGTAAAATAGATAATAATAAAAGATCGAGAGTTATTATAATATAATTGTTAAAAAAAGTTAAAGAAATTGATAGAAAAGCAGTTAAAATTAACATCCAAAAAGAATGATACGTGAGTAGCAGAAAGTTTTTTAGAGGGAGGATACCCATGAAATAGTTTATTGATACAAATATAATAAAAATTAATGGAAATAAAATAGTTGATAAAATTAAAATTTGGAAAAATGTAAAAAGTTCAACTAAATAAAATATTCTCAGATTAATTAAAGTAAATACAATTAGTTCGATTAGAAAAATATTAACAACTACGCTGATTTTAAATAATTTTGGACGTTTCGCATAAAAGAAACGAATATATAATACATAAAAAGAAACTAATAAAATTATCAAAATCAATAGTGAATGGACTAAGAAATTTGAAATGAATATAATAAATGGTTCAGATGTAAATGAAATATATTCAAAAATAACTATGGGAAAAAATGAATATAATATTAATGAAAAACAAGAAACTCCTATTATATTTTGATATATAATAACATTATCTTTGATAAAATACCCAAATTTCGCAAATAATTGTAATGTAAAATATGACAAAAATAAAAATAGTATAAATTGGATATTTAAGTAAAATATATCAGATATTTGTGGTAAAATACCAAAACAAATAGAAATCAAAATCGCAAAAGAATTTAGCAAGATAATATATTTATTATATTTTTTAGAACAAAGATTTGTTTTCTGCTCATAATGAAAGAGGATGAAAAGAAATGGAAGAATAAATAATATCAAAACTGTAATACTAATTAAAAATGAAAATAGTGTTATCAACAGAATTAATAGTCCAGAAAAATAAGAGTTATACTTTTGATATTTACTACTTAAAAATGGCGATCTTTCTTGAATATCTTTTAGTTTTTCAGTTCCTTCGTAGGCAAGAAGTCTGGAAGTATAATAAAAACTAATATAAAACCGAGACTTAAAATAAAACAAGATAAATATAAGAGTTAGAAAAGAGCTATTTACAAGTTCTATATTTGAATAACTTATACCTGAAAGAATTGAAGTTATTAATAAAATGAAGGGTAGTTGAATTAATAAAATAAAAATTAGATTATGTAAAGAAATTGTTAATTTTAATTTATAAGAAGTTAATTCTTTTAAGAATGATTTCTTTTCTGTTATTAGATTATTAATTTCATTAATTTGTTTCTTAGTGGTTGTTAAAGTAATGAAATAAATGAGTAAGTTTGTTATAAGAGAATAAAGCCAAGAAAAATTAGTGGAAGCAGTAATGGCTAAAAAAATAATATGAACAATATAATTTACGACTATTAAGAAATTATATGGTTGTTTCAAAATTAATTTAAAATCTTTGGCGTGCTTGAATTCGCCTTCATTTAAATCATAGAAGTCTATTGGTTGGAAATAACAATAATAATAAACAATATTATAGAGAAGAATATAGCTAATTAAAGGAAGTGTAATAAATGAGTATCCTACTGGTGATATAAGAATAAAAATGGGAGTAACAATAAAGGCTAAAGAAGAAATTAAAAAAATAATATGAATTCTTGCCTTGAGATTATTATTTTTATTAAGAAAAAATGGATTGTTCCTGT
This sequence comes from Promethearchaeota archaeon, assembly GCA_048940765.1. Classification (GTDB taxonomy): domain Archaea; phylum Asgardarchaeota; class Lokiarchaeia; order Sigyniarchaeales; family SOKP01; genus Loki-b32. Next base: position 2,139 of record JBHLOG010000032.1, read on the forward strand.
ATTTATCGAACGCTTTATAAAAAAGTAATAAAGCAAACATAAATACTACAACAGAAAAAGAAAGCGCCAGATAGAATCCTACTCGGAAAAGTCGAAAAATAAAGAAGCCAACTATCGCTGTTGTTAAAGGAGCAATTATTAAGAACCATGAAAACCACCAAGCCTTTTGAAGCAACTCAGTAGCTTTTCTAATTTTTTCTTGCGAATTATCACTATTATCTGCTTTCATCGCCCAACTCAAAGTTAATTGGATCTTGAGATTAATGAAATTTTAAGTTTATAAATATATCAGAGCTATATTTACTAATTTGTTAGAATATTTAAAGATTAATCTGAAATATTACTAGTAAAAACTAAGAAAATACTACTAAATCCCTTATTTTGGTGGTAAAAGTTAACGAATATAAAAAAACCAGGATTATTTAAAATTCGGTAAAAAGTCTTTCTGTACCTCAATCATCTCGTTATAGATGTTTTCTGCCATTTCAAAACTTCCAACATTCGGATCAACTGCTAAACAAGCGATTGCAATATCTTTAGATTTTTTTAAGACTGCTTCGACACATAAATCTTGGATTGAAGCTTCAATACGCAGTAAAGCAGCTATATTTTTAGGTAAGAGACCAATATTAACACCATGAACACCATCTCTATTCACAATTGCTGAGCATTCTAAAATTAAATCAATTGGTAGATTATCGATTATGTTATCATTAGGAATATTAACCGCAATTTCAAAAGAATTTTCATTCTTAATTATTGCTTCTATTATTGGAATCGCTCGTTCCCCAGAAGGTCTCCTTAATAAAACTCCTTTTCTCGGATATCTTCCTCTTTTAAATCTTTTATAATAATTCTGAAACATTGCATGTACCATTTGACCTTCAGTATCTATATAATTTATCCAATCTATCATATCTTGTTTTTCTGTGAACTCAGATCCAAAAATGAGGTATTCCCCAAGATGATTATTTCCAACATAAGGAAAGTATCCAAATCTTTTGAAGACTTCAAAGGTTAATTTAGAAAATTCAAACCGATCTTCATTTTCTATAAAATAATTTAAAGCTTTTTTGTTAAATTTTGGCAATAAATCCTTTCCCGTTTTCATCTCCTCTAATCCTAAAAGGAAAGCAAAATGATTAAGGCCTGCCACTTTTATTTTAAGTTCTTTTATTGAATTTTTAATAATAAGGGGTAAGTGTTTTGTAAGAAACCCTATTTGATGGCATAAACCAACAAATTTCAGATTTTTTACAGTTCTCTTAATAGCCAAACATACTCGAGATAAAGGGTTAGAAAAATTAATTAAGAATGCATTGGGGCAAATTTTCTCAGCATCTTTAACTATCTTAACAATTGGAGGAATTATTCTCCATGCATGAAATGTACCACCAGGACCTCCACACTCGCCTAATATTTGTGTTGAGCCATGTTTCCTGGGTATCTCATAATCTTGGCGCCATAATTTCATTCTATCGCCAATTTCTATAGAGTTAATTATAAAATCAGCCCCGTTAAAAGCTTTCACTCTATCAATCGTACGTTCAAGATTGAATTTACTACCCCGCTTTTCATTTTCAACTGTTATTAACTCATAAATCATCTCTAACTTTTCTTTATTAATATCATGAAGAACAATAGTAGAACCTTCTAATAAATTACTTAAAAAAATATCATTAAACATTTTAGGTCCAAAACTAGTACTTCCAGCCCCTACTAAGACAACTTTTTTATCCATGTTTTTTAAAACCATATGTCTAGAAATTGAATGACTTAGATAATTAAAAATGTAATTTGTTTAATAGATTTTTATGATACTTAATTAGACACTCTTTATACTTAGTTGTCAACTCAACACATCTGAATAATTTGACAAATGGGAAGGAAATGGGAAAGTTTATAAGGTTATTCTAATATTTTTTATGTAATGAGTTTTTCACATCATAATACTACTTGTACATGGGTAGGTTATAAGAAAGCCTTTATTATCCCATTAAAGTTAGTATTATGAAGAGAATAAATCCTTATTTACTCCCTCTTTTTTATGATTTTGAAGGATTTGTTCTCTTAAAATAATATTTCTGAAAATTGTAAAATCTAGGGGGAATAAGGATTGATTCTTCTATGTGGAAACTAAATAAAGAAAAGGAGGTGAAAAATACTGGAAGAAGAATCCGATAAATTGGATCTAATATTAGATTATTATAAAAATTGGGATTCTTCTAAAGCTCCAGTTATGTTAGCATTAGATAACCCAAATGATTTAATAGAAAATCTTGAGGTTGAAGATGCGAAAAAGCTGGGGTATCTTAGGAAGAAATACTCTTCAAAATGAAAAGGAACCCGATTTTAAATTTTAAGATAATACAAATTTTTTTATTTCTTTAATATTATTTAACTAATTACCTTTTTTATTCGCTTTAATGCATTAATTATTCTTTCTTCTGGTTGTGTTAAAGCAAATCTCACAAAACCTTCTCCATATTGACCAAAACCAATTCCTGGTGTTATAACAACTCCAACATCTATTAATTTCTTTACAAGATCCATACAACTGATCTCGTGATATTTCTTAGGAACTTGAGTCCAGACATAAAAAGTTGCTTGCGGCTTATTGGTTGTCCACCCCATATCATTTAAACCTTTTATCAGGATATCTCTACGTTTTTCATATACTTTAACTATATTATCAACAATTTTTGGCTTCTCTTCTGATTTATATTCATTTAAACCTTTAATTACAGCTCTTTGTATAAACTTTGGACATCCTGAATCAATTTGAGATTTAATATTTCTTAATCCTTTTATAATATCTTTATTACCAGCTACCCAACCACACCGAAACCCAGTCATATTAAACATTTTTGATGCACTATTGATCTCAACATGGTTTTGATCAATTTGTAATATAGAGGGAGCAATATAATCTCCAAATGTAAACTCTGAATAAGGATTATCATGAACAATGAAAAAATTATAATCTTCAGCATAATCAACTGCTTTTTTCAAGAATTCTTTCGACGCTATCGCACCTGTAGGGTTATTAGGATAATTTAAATACATTAATTTCGTTCGTTTAAGAACCTTTGCATTAATAGAATCTAAATCAGGTAAGAAATGGTTTTTTTTTAATAAAGGCATTAAAAAAGGCTCTGCATCACATAATTTTGTTGCTCCATTCTCATAAACAGGATAACCGGGATTAGGACAAAGTACAATATCTTTAGGATTTACAAATGCTCGTGCAATATTCGCTACTCCTTCTTTACCTCCAATTATGTTTGAGATCTCATCTTTTGGATTTAAATTTAAATTAAATCTGACTTTATACCATCTTGCAACTGCTTCTCTGAAATCTTCTTCTCCCATACTTGATGGATAGTTATGGTTTCTTGGATTCTTAACCTGTTCAATCAATTCATTGACGATTAAATCAGGAGTTTTTAAGTCAGGATCTCCAATTCCTAAAGGTATAAGATCAACGCCTTTCTTTCTCTTCTCCTCTAATAGTTGCTCTATTTCAACAAAAATATATGTTGGAAGCCTTTTTACCCTCTCAGAATATTCTATTCTAATTTAAATCACCTTATCTTTAAAATTGAGTTTATAATTATATGAATTTATCGTTAATAAAATGATATACCTTTTTTGAAACAATTAATTTACGTATTTTTAGTTTCTTTTTGAAATTAATTCATATTCATTAGAGTCAATTGTTAAAAAAGGTATAAGTCCAATATTTGACATAAATACCATAAAAATAAATACTGTTGCATAAATCGCATAAGTACTTAATCCTGATAAACTACTAAACAGAAATGCAGTTACCTGCAAACCCAAAACCGCTCCAAAATTGATAAATGAATTACAAGTAGCAAAATAAGTACCATCAACTTCCGGGTATTGTGTTGATATCTGACCAATTACAGCAGAAAAGCCAGCTTGTCTCCATCCTGATGAAGATCCAATTAAAAATGCAAAAACTATCAAAATTGGAACAGGAGCAGGTATTAAAAATAAAAGTATAAAGATGGTTGTGACCAAAAGTGATGAAAAGACACTCATTCTTCGAGATTTTAAATCTGCAATATGACCTCCTATTAATGATCCCATAATTACTCCTAAGCCTATTATAAATGATATAAATGCATTCGGCCCATATAAATCAACATCAGTCTCTAATATTCCTATAGTTGCGCCTTCAGCTTCGAGTAATGAAGTTTGAATAATAATATAGAGAGATAAGAAAACAAAAATTACACCATCAACAAATGAATTAAATAATGAAAACATATAGACTTTCCAATTTTTTTTTTTTCCAAAAATTAATTTTAAATTAGGGACAATCTTTATTTTTGTAGTTATAGCTATTTCTTTTACTAGAAGAATCGTTAGGGGTGATATTATCATTATTATTCCTAATAAGATAAAAATTAAATCAATACTCCCTCCTATAAGTAGATAAATGACAACTATTAAAGGTCCTCCTATAATTATTCCTAGTGATCTATTTCCCCAACAAATTCCTTGTACTCTTCCAAGTTTTTCTTTGGGACATATATCTAAAATTAAACCATCAATAGCAGTATCTGCTATGGCAACTCCAAGAGCGATAAATATTCCTCCTAATGTAAAGATGATAAATGCTGTTTCAGCTTTAATAATAAAAGGAATAAATATCCAGGTGAAACCAGAAATAATCATGAATACAATAATCCAAGGTTTTCGTCTCCCTAGCTTTTTTAATGCAATTTTATCGCTTAACATTCCATAAATGAACTTAATGGCAAAAGGCAACAAAACAATAGATGTTAAAAATGCAATATTTTCCCCTCCTATAGTTCCCAACTCTAAAATTAAATAAATAGGAATAACAACTGTAAACATACTTTGATTCATTCCCTGAATAAAATAATTCAGGGAAAATATTGCTATATAACTGTTTTTAAACCGATCCTTATTTTCCACCATAATGTAAAAAAGAATGTTCTTTGATAATATCTTAAATTTGAATCTTAAAAGGTACTATTGTTTTTATATTATATAATATTAACGTTCCAAATTTCAAAGATTTAATTTTATAATTGATGATTTAGATAAATTAGATTAACAATTATATACCTAAGAGTAGAAAGATAAGATTAAAAAGAAAAATTTTTGTTTCTTTATAGAGGATAATCTTTCCTTATTTGGAGTTCACGTTTATAGAACTTAATCTGACTTTTAATGAACTTAAGAGGGAGTGGTTTTATGAGGTGTTCATATTTTTTTAAATGGTCTTCTAAAAGATTTATGGTGAGCTCCAACTTATTTATTCGTTCTTGGACTTCTCTCATCATATCTTTATTTTACCTCAAACCCTCTTTTTGGGTTAATAGGAACAGAAGAGTTATTGATTAAAAAACATTAAGAGTTCTTAGAATTTATGGATTCTAATTTATTGCTATTGATATATTCTAACTTAATTTCTTTATTAAGTATTCTAATAATGTAATTAAATCATGATTATTTTTATAAATTAAAAATTAATTTCGAGTTAATGAATTGGGGATATTAACAAAATGATTGATAAATTGTGGTATAAAATAGCAAGAAAAATTGTAAAAGCAGGAGCATTTCCATTTCCTATTTCCGATACTCTTATACAATTTCTTCAGTTAGTCATAAATGAAGAACAAGCCAAATTTCTTTTAGTTTTCAAGAAGCCATCATTAACGTTTGAGCAAATCAAACAAAACTCAGATTTAGACAATGAACAAATAAAAGAAATGCTGAATGATTTAATGGATAATGGAGTTATTGTAGGTGCCCCAAGTCGAAGTGCAGGAATTATGGTTTATCGTTTAATGGGTCCTTATCCCGGCATTTTTGAATATACTTTAATGAATGGAAAAATAGACGATAAAAGAAAGAGATTTGCCGAGTTATCCGAGAAATTGTTCAATGAATTATCAGAAAAAGCTCAAAATAATTATGGCTCTATTTCATTGTTATTTAAACAAACACCTCCAGTTGATCAAACCTTACCCGTTGAAAAAGAAATTATAGTTGGTACTGAAAGTGTTATGCCTTATGAAGAATTAAAAAGCTATTTCGAGGAGTATGGAAAAGAAGAAAATGGTATAGCTGTAGCACACTGTTATTGTCGTCATGAACATGATCTCCTTAATGATCCATGTAAATTGGGAGCCCCGAAACTAAATTGCTTTCTTTTAGATAAGTCTGCGCAATATGCAATAGAGCATAATTTTGCTAAACCTATTTCGAAAGATGAAGCATTGAGATTATGTAGAGAAGCAGAAGATTATGGATTAGTTCATAAAGCTTTTCACGTTCATTCTGATCCTCAGAGAGGTCTCGAAGCAGTTTGCAATTGTTGCAAATGTTGCTGTGGAATTTTTCAAATGTATCATCGTGGAATTACACCATTACATACAGTTAGTTCCTACATCGCAAAAGTGAATGGTGAGGATTGTATTGGTTGCGGGACCTGTGTTGAAAAATGTCCAGTTGAGGCACTTGATTTAGAAGATGATATATCAATGGTGGATGAAAACAAATGCATTGGATGTGGTGTCTGTACTCATCAATGCCCAGAAAATGCTATACATCTTGAAAGAACTGGACTCAGAGATGTCTTTATCCCCCTGAAAAAAATTAAAGTGAATTAGATTTATATTTTCTTTATTAATATTTAAAACTTGTATAAACAGAGGCTAATTTTTGGTAGTTCGCATAAATTATTATTGCAATGAGGAAATTTTGGAATGGCAATGGGCTTCAGACAACCCATTAATGCCATACCCATATTTTACATCTTGTTATTTGGTAGATGGACTTCTCATTGACTCTGGTGCTCCAGGAGGAGAAAACGATTTAAAAGAATTTGTTAAAACTCTCACTTATGATCAAATGATTGATAAGTGTTTTATTACACATACACACGAAGATCATGCGGGTGGTGCCCATCTTTTAAATGTTGAATTTGGAATTCCTATATATACAAGTAAAAAGGCAGTAGATCTTTTAAAATTAGGTAATACATTTCCTGAATATAGACAAATAGCATGGGGTCCGAAGTTAAAATCTGTTAATGCTGAAGTTATTGATAAGCCAATTATAACAAGATCTAAACAATATAAATTTGAATTATTTCCTATGCTTGGACATGCTCCAGAATTAGTTGCTTTAATTGAAAAAACACAACAATGGGTTTTTGTAGCTGATGCCGTACAACCTAAATATAAAATGTTATTTGGAAAAAATAGTAATATACAAGAAGATATATCATTAATTTATGAATCACTTCAAAAATTATATAAATTTACTGAGAATATGAATGATTTATTAATATTTTCTGCTGGAAATGGTGTCTTCCAAGGAAGAGATTTTCTAATTGAAAAGATGACTGAAATTCAAAATCTACACAGAGATGTTCATGATAATTATAAAGTTCTCGATAAAGAGGGGCTTTCTGAAGAGCAGATTCATAAAAAATTAGTAAAATTGCTTTTTAGAAAAGAAAGTGTCATCAGTAAATTAACTCAAGGAGATTTATCTAGAAAGAATTTAATCTTATCTTTATTAAATTGGCCTTTAAAAAATACAAAGAATTAAGTTAGTGTTAAATCTTTTATTGATTTAGAAGTTCCTAAATCAATTTATTAATAATAACTTCTGAAATATCAACAGAATATTCACCTGTTCGTCTTATACTTTCAATTATGTACCCAATCGGAACTGAAAATTCAGAACCCTTGTTTAATTTAAGAAATATATTCTCACAGGCTTGGATTAGAATTTTAACTGACTCAATATTTTCATTTGCTAAATTTATGTTTTTATTTAACCATGCATCTAAACTAAGATCAAGCATTCTTAAACAAATTTTACTTGCATTTAAGAGATCACTTATAATCTTTTTATCTATTGTTTGCGATTCAATCAGCAAAACATTTTTCGCAATTTTAACTGCGTGGTCTGAAATCCTTTCTAAGAATCTACTCATTGATTGAAAGTGACTAATATCTTCCAGAGTAATACCCATCTTTTGACATAGAATAATGTCTCTTAAAACTATATTTGATTGACGCCCAATTAACCAGTGTAATCGGTCAACTTCGTCATCTCTCTTAATAACTTCTTCAGCTATTATCTTATCACCAAAATTCATGGCTTTAATTGCATTTTCATGCATATCTTGAGCTAGTACATACATCCTTCGAATAGTTTTTTCAAAAGGCATCTCTTTAGGATTTAGTAAATCTTTCATTCTTATTATATTATTAGATTCCTCTACTATTTCAGGTCCAATTGCAATTTGAGTAAAATTTATAACAGTGTCTCTAATAGAAGGTTTAAATTTTTTACTAGATTTGATTGTAATAACAGTATATCCCATAACATACATTCCTATTAAAAGGCGAAATAAATAATTAGAATTTGTTATTCCATCTACATCAAGAACCTTACTTTTTATATATTCTTCAGAATTAATTTTTGGAGTGATTAGTAGATTCCCATCAGGTTGACTTAATATACCCAAAGTATCCTTAGGTTCAATTTTATGTGATTCAATCCATTGTTTGGGCAAAGAAATAATGTAACTGCTTCCTCCAGTTTTCTGGATCTTCCTGGTCTCTATATGGAAAACCATAATTTCAATCTATATAGAAATTTATTTTTAATTGATAAGAGTAATTATTTATATAGAGCAAATATCTGATTTATTTTAACTTTGATCTATATAAACTATATATAAATATTTAAAATATCTATAAAATTAATGTAGCACATTAATAGTTTTACATATTTTAATTTAAGGTGTTTCTGAACTAGTTAATAATACTAATATATAATCTGCAACTGCTTCAATTGCATCAGAAATAGCTTCAATTATATTCATTGTCATTCCTACTGTAAAAATGGTAAATGTGTTAACTTTATAATCAGTTTGTTGGAGACTTCTTCTCAATTTTATATTAAGTACATCTACTTGATGTTCAAGATTATTAATTTTTGTTGCGATTTCTTTTACTTGAGATCGATTTCCTAGTAAATCAATTAAAAGTTTATCTAAAAATTCTACACATTCTACTGATTTGTTCATCATTTCACTTATTAAATTAACGGTTTCTTCACTACTTTGTTCCCAAAATTTATTTGGTATAGTGTCAATTCTTCGAGCTACTCCAGTTGCACAATTAGCCACATCATCCATTCTCTTTACTAAATGTGATAAATCAGTGCGAACGCTAGGATTCAATTCTCCTCTTGAAACGTCTTTCATAATGTCTCTTCTCATACTATCTGCTTCTCTTTCAAAAACATCAACATTAAGAAATATTGCATGAGAATTCTCAACTATTTTACTTTTTAGAAGAAGTTGTACTCCCTCATTTAATTTCTTTACACATTTTTGGACCTGTTGTGCATGCTTGACAGATTTCTCTAATACATTCTCAGCAGTTTTCCGTTTCATAAATTCAATCAAAGAGCCCAAAATGATCACGATAAGTTTTTTTGATAATAATAAAATCTAATATATAATGATATGACTATATAGATGAATCTATAATAAATATTTTAGGGTAATCCAAAATAAATAAATCCAGAATAAATAAATCCTGCTAATAAAGCAGCAAAAGGAAATGTAAGAATCCAAAATATTGCCATCTTACCTAATCCTTTGTAATCAACTTCTTTCTTCTGTGCAACACTTAATCCTATTATACAAAAAACAATAACATGACTATGAGATATAGGTAAACCAAAAATAGTAGCAATCATTAAAATTATAGCTGAGCTTGATTGTAAAATAATACCTTCACTAGGGCGAGTATCAATCATTTGAGATGCTAAATTTTTAATAACATAACGAGCAGCTACATAAATTCCAATACCTGCAAAAATTCCACAAATTACAGCATAAAAGAAATATTCTGTTAAATTTAATGAACCATTATCAAATAATCCATATAAAATACCTAATGCTTCTCCAGAATTAGCACCAACCCAAATCTCAGCAAAAATGACTGCTATTAGTAAAATCCATTTAAATTGTCTTTCAGATTTCTCAATTTGATTTAAACCTTTTAAACGTGATAAATAGAATCTAGCAATTACCTTGAATAAAATAAAAGTAACTAAAAACCCAAATAAAGGAGATAAGAACCAACTCAAGACAACATTTCCTAACTTAGCCCAGTTCAATGCAGTTTCAGGATTCACATCGCCTTGAAATATTGCATACGCAATTAAAACTCCAAATACACTCCCTATCAATGAATGTGTACTACTTAGAGGTATACCCGCAAAACTTCCAATAACTAACCATATTATACTGCTTATTAAAACAGTTAATAGCATATAAGTGGTATATTTTATTCCCTCTCCTAGAATATCTGCCCCTACGGTTTTTGCTACAAAACCTCCACTAAAAAAAATCATACCCGTACCAATAGCAATACTACCGACAATTAAAGCAATTTTAAATTTAAGTATATTTGCTCCTACTAATGCAGAAAGTGTTTCATCATTCGCACCAATAGAAAAAGCAAGAGAAATTGCCATTACTATTAGAACTATAATTAAAATTGAAGATAACTCAGTAGTCATAGTAAATCTTACTGATAAATTTTTATTCAAAAATTAGATATTTTGTGGCAAGAAATTGTATATATTCAGAGAAGTTTTTAATGTGATCTGCAAACATCATTATAGTTTCAATTAATTCTTTAAGATACAAGAAGGTTCTTGATAAATAATCCATATCATAATTGTATAAACGATTAATTAATTTCCATTCTTTTTTTCTCATCGTTCTTCGTTCTTCCTTTATATTTTCACAGACGTCATGAGCTTTACTTAGATCAGATCCAATTAATTTCACTGCTTCAGAAATCTTATTAGAGATAATTCTTAAAGATTTAAGTATATCTAAAGTTTGAAGTTTAAATGTATCATCAGGGAATACTATTCTATAAAGAAGCATTTTATTAGCTAAAAATTCCCCTATGTTTTTCATATCATTTATTTTATTAAATAATTTTAACCTATCTGCTTTAGAAAACATTAATTTTGACTTAAAAATCTTTGATTCAAAAGTTTTCTTAATATGAACTTCTGTATAGGTTTTAATTACATATTTCATATTTTCAACGAATTTTTCGTAATTCTCATCTACAAGAAATTCAATTCCATCAATTAATTTTAAAGTCTGGGTATTAATATTTTCTGAAAATAAAATTGTTAATTCATCAATACTTAACTTAGCAAGTTTTTTATTGTTAACTTCGTTTAGATCGAAATTTTCCATCATTTATCTAAATCTTTATTTATTTATATTTATTTAATGATCAATATTGTTTAGAATTATTTAATTCATTAAATTTACTTTCTTCTAAATAATTTTATAATTTCATTATTAACCAAGAGATATTTCTCTTTATGAATTCAAAGTTGAATACTTATAATTTACTTAATGTAAATTGTTTTTGCCATAAAAATGTTTAAATTTATAAGAGTTTTTAATTAAAAAGATGAAATTAGGCAATTAAAAAAGTATTTCCTTTTCAGTACTCAATAATTTATTTACTATAATAATTACTTTTATTATTTGTAAAAAATTTTAGGATAAAATGAAAAGTTACAATTTTTAAATAAACTTAGAGGAGTTTATTACGGATTCTTATAATAAAATTCCTGAAAGTGAAATTAAACCTTTAGGAGAAATATCAAGAAAATTTTTAGATCTTGGAATTAAATCATTTAGAAAAGCGTGTGAGTATATACATAATTTTGAATATGGATATAATAGTGATTATAAAGATAGGATGATTCTCTTTAAAGAAAGTATGGGAACTTGTACTACTAAGCATGCTGTCATTGCAGGTTTAGCTGAAGAACTAGGAATACCACTTTATAAGCATGTTGGAGTTTATAAATTTACTGAAGAAATTTCCGATGGAGCTAATGAAATTCTGAAAAAATATGATATTCCCTATATACCAATGGTACATTGCTTTTTAGTATATAAAGATTTCCGATTTGATCTAACAGAAGGTAATTGTAATGGAAAAAGTAAAAATATAGAGGAATTTATTCATGAGGAAAAAGTAGATCCTTTTATTAGCCAAAGGGATGAATATCTATTTCTTAAAAAAGTGATAAAGGAATTTATCTTGCCATCCAAGGAAATGGAAGGGATTAAGGAGAGATCCCTCTTAAAAGCAAGAGAAGAATCAATTATTCTATTAAAAGAAAATATAAAAAGACAAAAAAGTCTAATAATTCATTCAAAAAGTAATTCATATTTTTAGTTAACTTAAAATTGTTTCTATTTCAATTAAGAAATTCTTAGATGAAGATTAATGGAAAAACTTTTTTAATACATTGAAAAGAGAAAATAAAAAGTTTATTTCTTAATTAAAGTTCTCTTAGCTACTGTTAACATTATTATATAATCTGCAACATCTTCTGCGTTATCACTGATAGTTTCAAGGATTGATATAAAATTATGAATTTCTATCGCACTAAAAGGATTAATATCCAAGGTGTTTCCAACAAGTATTCGATTTATTGCAAAACGTAACTCATCACATTTATGCTCTAGAACGTTAACATCTACACCTAATATCTTAATCTGTTTTTCTTCTGCAGTCATTAATTTATTTACCATAAGATTTACTTTTTTTACAGCATCTACGGAAATTTTCACCATTTCTATACATTTTTTATGAACTTCCTCATCTAATTTTAAAAAATCTATATGGTTCATATAAATCATAATTCTCGCTCCAGCATTAGTCGCATTTGCAATATCATCAATTCTTTGAGTCAAGTGAATTAGATTTTCTCTGATTGTTGATGTAAGCTCTGCTTTTGATAACATATTTAGTAAATTCCTTCTTATTTCATCAGCTTGATCTTCTAATTCATTTACACGGAAAAACACCTTCAAAGCAAGATCGATGTTTCTCTCTCCGAGTAAAAATGTAATTCCTTTCTCAAATTCCACGACACACTCAAGAACTTTCTGCATATGGATTAAAGTCTTGTTAATTGCATTTTCTTCATTTCTTGACTTAAACCAATCATATAATGAACTCATTACCTAAACCTTCATTTTTATTTATTCTTTTAATTATATTACTCTAATTTTAATACTTCTTTTATAACTTCATCACCAGGGTGTTTAAATACAATTCCTAACTCTTTTGGGAAATATACTGTAACTTCCAAATTTTCTTTAAACCTTTGATGAATCTCAGTAGTAGCTGGAATTGTAACGATAATCATTTTATTTTGATTGCCAATAGTTGTTAAAATTTCGAAGCGATAAAATATACCCATAAATTTACGTCTTTGTATTTTACCTAAAATAGCATTATTTTTTTCATTCACGCGATTTCCTAATCTAATTTTTATATGGTTAGTTCTTACAACTAATAATATTCTATCTCCATGATTAATCTCTTCATATTTTTGTTTATGGATATAAGCAGCAAACATTTTTCCTGCATTTATATCAATTGGAATTGGAACTGAATCTTCATGTATTTCAGCAAAAAATTTGTCATTTTGGATTGATTTTTTTTGGATATCCCAAGTTGGTTTTTCATCTTTTGTACAAATTCCTTCAAAATAATTAATTTCACTCAGAAAATTTGCAACGAAGAGATTTTGTGGATGATAATAAATTTCATGTGGAGATCCAATTTGAATAATTTCTCCTTCCTTGATAATTGCTATTCGATCAGCAAGCATCATTGCTTCTTGCTCTTCATTTGTTACATGTATCACAGTTAATTCTAATTGATTAGATTTTGCCATTAGTAATAATTCTCGCCTCAAATTCATTCTAAGTCCAGCATCAAGAGCTTTCAGTGGTTCATCCAAAATTAGCAATTTTGTCTGTTCTAAATTTAAAAGAGCCCGACATAATGCTACTCGTTGTTTCATTCCACCACTTAATTCTTCTGGGTAAGCATCGTCCCTTCCTGTAAGTAACGTCATCATTAAAACTTGATTTACAAGTATTTGAGTAAGATTAGGATCTCTGGCATGAACACGTCCACTATAAGATATATTCTCAACAATATTCATATGAGGAAAAAGCGCATAATTTTCAAACATAAATCCTAAATTCCTTTCTCCAGATGTTAGATTTGTAACATTCTTGTCATCAAAGAATATTTCTCCTGAATCTGGTTTAAGAAGTCCAGCAATAATTTTAAGTAAAGTAGTTTTACCTGCTCCTGTAGGACCAAGTATCATAAAATATTCTTTATCTTTAATATTTACAGAAATATTTTTTAATGTTTTGAAATTTCTAAAAGACTTTGAAACATTTTCTAATTTTATATTTACCATTATATTTCACTTTTTTTTATGTTAATGATAATTCATTAAGAAGATCTTCAGGAGTTCTAAAAATATGAAGGTCATCTTGATGTATTCCAATAATTAATTCTTTCCCAACAGCAAAATTTTCTTCAAAATTTCCTGGTTTAACTGATGAAAATCTATCTCCATTATCTAATATTAAATAAAATCTTTTAGTTGATCCAATAAACCTTGAAGTTTCAAGTATAGCTTTAAAAAAGTTCATCTTAGACCAATCATATGAGCTACCCTTGAAATCATAATCTTCTGGAAATAAATATACATCTTCATAGCGAAAAGCAATTGTAACATTATTATCTAAATTAAATATATTACGATTATTTTTGCATATTATTCTTGGACCACCTAAACGCACCCAAACTTCAATAAATTCATCATTTATTAACTTAAGTACAAAAGCCTCAAGAAAATTAGTTTCACCTAGAAAATTTGCGACAAATATACTATTAGGATTTTCATATAATTCATATGGGCTCCCCATTTGTAAAATTTTCCCAGCTCTCATAATTATGATTTTATCTGCTATAGCCATTGCTTCTTCTTGATTATGGGTAACATGTATAGCAGTTAAACCTAAGTCTTTTATTAAATTTCTTAATTCATGACGAAAGACATTAGATACCTTTGGATCTAACGATCCTAAAGGTTCATCCATAATCAATATTTTTGCTCCTGTTGCAATAGCTCGAGCAATTCCTAATTTCTGCAAACCCGGGTTGCCGAAAATTTCAGGATATTCATCAGCGTATTTTAGAAGATCCACTGTTTTGAGAGCTTTTTCAGCTTGTTTAATAATATAATCATCGTTATATCCTCGCATTTCTAGGCCAAAAGTTACATTTTCCCATACAGTAAGATGGTCGAATATTTCAAAATGCTGAAAAATAAATCCCATATCTCTATCTTCGGGAGGTATACCTTCAACATTTTTCTCATCTATCAAAATTTTTCCTCTTGTGGGATTTTCAAGACCAGCAATCATTCGCAATGTAGTAGTTTTACCGCATCCAGTTGGTCCAATTAGAAATACATATTCTCCATCGTCAATTTTTAATGATATATTATCTACAGCTAAGACTCTTCCTTCATTAAATGTTTTTGTAACATTAATCAATTCTATAATTGGCATTTTTATACTGTCCTCTTTTTTCTTACTGTTCTTAAAATAAAAATTAGGAATGCACTAAAGATTATAACAATGACGCTAGCGAAGATTGCAGAAGCATAGGCATTTGCTTCGACCCAATCTACAATTAAAACAGGGACAGTTCTTATATTTCCCATAACTACAATTGTAGCACCTGTCTCCCCTAAAGAGCGTGTGAATGTCATGATACATCCCGCAATAATGCCTTGCTTTATATTAGGAAGAGTTATTTTCCTAAATACTGTAAGATTTGAAGCACCTAAAGTACGAGCAGCTTCTTCAACACCTTTGTTAGAACTTTCCAATACTCCAATAATTGGACGAACCATATATGGAAAAGTAAATGCAATATGGACAAATAAGATCATAAAAAAACCAGATTGAAATAATCCTAAACCCGCTGGACCCCAAAAAAGGAATGTTGCAAATCCCAAAGCTGCTGAAGGGATAGCAACTGGAATATCTAAAATTGTATCTAAAATGTTAATAATTTTACCCCAATTACGTTTTGTAATTATAAATGCAAATGGAATCCCGAAAATCAGATTAATAATAACAGCTAATGCTCCAATTTGTATTGAGTAAATGAAACTTGTATATAGATATGCCCATTTATAATCTTGTCCTAAAAACATTTCACCTATCAAATCTTCTCCAAATATTTCAATTATTATATAAAAAGCAGGAATAAGAATCAAACATACAAGAATTACCAAAGCTAAAATGTCTCTTAAATATCGCAAATATTTATGACTCAAATGTCTTTCAATTTTAGGCCATACTGATTTTATTGGTAAACCTGTTTTTCTAGTTAAAAATTTTATGGAAAATAAAAGCAATAGAGAGATTGTAATTAATATACCAGCGAGGAGTGATGCGGATGGTAATTGTAATTGCCTTCTGAATCCTACAATCATTATTGGTGCGGTTTCCACTAAACCTGAGAGAATAATTGTAGCTCCAGTTTCACCCAAAGAGCGTGTGAATGCAAGAATTGCTCCAGCTATTATACCTTCTTTCATTAATGGTAGAGTTATTGTTCGAAATACAGTTAAACCCGAAGCTCCAAGAGTTCGAGCAGCATCCTCATATAGCGTAGCTGTCTTTTCTAATACAATTTTCATGTTTCTTACGATATAGGGAAAAGTGAATACAATATGACCTAATAATATTAATAAAAATCCAGGTTCAATTCCAAAAGTTGCCCAAAACAATAATATAGAAAATCCTAAAGCACTTGTTGGTACCGCCATTGGTAAATCTACTAAAGCATCAACAATTTTCTTTCCTCTAAAGTTATACCGGGTTAATATGATCGATATTGGAAAAGCAATTATGATATCAATACCAACTGCAATTGATGCGATTGTAAATGAATATCCAAGTGATCTTAAGATGTTAATCCATTGTAAATTACCCAATAATTCATCATTAAATATAGCTCGGTTTATTGCGGGAATATTTAAAAAAATTGTAGAGAAAATGTTAATTATTGGACCTATCACTACTAAAATAAAAAAAATGATAACAATACTATCCAAACTTTTTCTATATTTTGGCTTTGAAAAAAATTTATCTATTTTTAAACTAAGAGGTAATTGTAAATCCTTTGTAATTTCCTTTTCTTCTAAATTTTGGGCTTTTTTGCCAAATAATTTGTATGATCTCATTTTTAATATACCTTAGGCTGTGGCTTTACAAAGCAACCACAAATCAGGAATTTTAAATAATACTTCTCCATCAGTAGGAGGCATTAATTCAGGTACATTTAGTTTATAGATAATACCATTATTTTGATAATTAAATACCTCGGGATCTAATGAAATTGAAGAATCAATCGGTCTAAATCCATATTCCAATGCAGATAAAACGGTCTCATTTTTGTTGAGAAAATCAAGAAAAGCATCTGCTACAACTTTCTGCTTAGGATTTACCCAATCTGCGTTTAGTATACAAAATGGATGATCACTGTACAATGTTCCTTCCTCTGGATAAATAGCAATAATCTTTCCTCCAGTAGCTGTGCTTGAAATATCTCTTATAAGATTCTCATATAAAAAAACTATATTCAAAGCACTGGGACCTTCACTTTTCATATATCGAGCTAAAAATCCTGTAGATTTACCATAGATGATGGCATGTGATTCAAACTCCTTAAGCCACTGTTGATTATTTATATTTGTTAGATCTGATAATGATAGATTTTTTGAAGGAGTTCCAGCTATTGCTGATAATGCCATTATGACACTCATAAAACCAGAATTAGACAACCTTGGATCAGTATGAGCCATCCTTACATTTACATTTGGATCTAAGCTTAAATCATGAACATCTTTAAAACCTTTAATGTTATGAGTTAAATTAAAAGTCTCCCAGGTAGCAATTACTATAGGTGAATAAATAATCTTTACAACATCGCTGATATTTACTATTGGAGCAATATTATTTGTTAATTCTGCCCACTTTTTATTTAAAATAGGTATCCAAATAGAACTTGCGGGACTCCAAATCGTTGGAAGTATTTCGTTATTGAAAATACTAATTATTGAATCTGAAGAACCATAAGGATGCATATCAATACTTATTGGCTCATTTGGATGTTTAGATTGCCAATCATCCATAAAATTGGAATAAGCTACCGTCATCCAACTTGCTTTTTCAGAACTGTAAATGATTGTGATGTGGGTTTCTTTAGCTTCACCTTGAAGTATAAGATCTGTAAAAAATCCTCCAATTATGAATCCAACTATAAATAAAATAACTATATTGATTTTATTGGATTTCCTAATTTTACGTGACTCATCCATAATTTTCAAAAAATCATTGGAATTTAATTTATATGAAAGATTTAATATAATCATCTATAAAAGTGAATAATATTCCACACAATATCCCCAATATTAAGACTAAAAGAAATAAGGCTCGTCTTTTCAAATGACTTACCTACAAATACCACTATATATTTTTTCTTTAATTCAAAATCAAATTAATTTTTGAAATTAAATAATTTTAAGTTATTTGAATAGTTTTACTATATATCCTATATATCCTATATAGAGATATATAGCATAGAAAAATTAATTAAATTAGATTTTCGCCTATAACACTTTTATGTGAACTTTTTCCTAATAGATGCATTAATGTTGGAACTATATCTGTGATTTTACAATAAGGAATTTCTTTATGTGGAATTTCTAGAGATCCACCTATTATTAACGGAACGTTCATGCATTTTTGCAAACCTATATCATGATCATAGAGATTTTTACTTTTTTGCTTTCCATGATGAATACCAAATTTTATAGTTTCATCATTACTTAGAATTATATCAGCACTTCTGGGATTTTTTAATTGACGAGGGATTAAATCTGGATGCAAAGAATAATCAAGATGATATGTTCCAGCTAACCATTCTTGAGTTGTGTGAAGCTTATTATCCAATAATCGATGAGCAATATCATCATTAACAAAATTAAAAATATCATTATCATTGTCGTCTGATACGTAACGTGTTCTATAATCTATACCATTGCCCTCATACTCAATCCTCCCTCTTATTAGTTTCCCTGTCTCTTTAACTTTTCTTTTAAGATAAATTATACCTTTATGATGTGTATTCTCATCATCTCTGTAATACATTAAATAGCTTCCATTAATTTTAAACAATTTTTCTAATAAATTTATTCTCCTTGGACCATAATTCTCAAGTTCTTTAATAGTAGGACGAGACCAGGCATTCCCAACATCTGAATTTTTAACACCTTTAAAATTAAAAAACCCTACCCCCGAATAATAAGCAAGATCCATATTTCCTTTTAAATTTTTGAGAGGATGATAATTTGTCAATCTATTTCGTCTTAAAAAATTATTCAAATTACCAACTTGATTGACTTTATAATTACCATGATCTGAAGTAATTGCTATAGCAGTGTCTTCTAAATAACCCATTCTCTTTAAATTATTAATAAGAACTCCAATTACTTTATCAATATGCAATAAATTCAACTTATATATATTTGAATCAAAGCCAAATTTATGCATCAACAAATCAGAACTTATAAACCATAGTAAAGAAGCAATGGGCGGTTCTGGATTATCAAAAAATTTCTTAGGTTTTTTAAAAACTTCAATTAATTTTTGCGCAATTACTGAATTGGATCTAATCATTCTCCTTTTTACACCGGGGAAATATTTCAAAAGAAGATAAAACATAGCAAGTTTTGTCTTTCGCTCGGGAAAAACATAATTAGACCCCCTATTAATAAATTGAGCTATACTTGCTTTATTACCATCTCCCACCATTTCAAGAATTGTCTGACAATTACCCCCCATATCATTATTAATTTTATAGATTTGTAAATCCTTGGAACCATATTCTCTTAATAGAGGTGGTACTTTATCGCGATCCATCCAATTTAAGAGCGGTACTCCATGACATAGTTCTTTCTTAAAATTTCCTGTATATGTGCCCGTTATTAAAGAAACCTGCGTAGGATATGTGATAGGCGGAAAATCAGTAATACAATTCTCTGAATAAGTCCCATTTTCCATTAACATCTTTAAATTAGGGAGTAAGCCTTTTTTTATAAAATTAAAAAGATGCACAGCTCGTAAATCATCAATAATGCAAAAAATTATTCTATTGATCTTATTTATTTAATGTCACCATTCAAGTTTCCATTGATATCTACATATTCTTCGAAATTAATAAATGATGTTATAAAATGCTAAATATAATGAATTATACCTCTTGATTCTATTTATAAGAAAAAGTTAAAGATTTGCTAAATTCAATACTTAAGAAATCGCGATTAAGAAAGGAAGCTTACATATCAAAAATTTTTAGCCTCTAGGGGGATTTGAACCCCCGACCTTTCGATTACAAGTCGAATGCTATACCGCTAAGCTATAGAGGCACATTTGTATTTATAAAAAAATTAAACACTATACTTTAAATGAAAATGTTATAAATTTTTAATTTTGTGGCTTTTAAAAATCAATGCAAATTATTATAAGTTTACTTATCTTTTTGTTAATCAATATTAATAAAACGTCCACAACTCTTACATGTATATAAAAAAAACCGAGGTGAACTGAAAGAATTGTCTCCATTTACGAAGGAAGATGTTACATCCCTTGCATTTAAGATTTACAAAGAAAATCAACCCCTTGAGAAGGCAGTTTGGAGACTTGCTGAATTATGTGTTACTATTAATAAAAACATCAAAGATGGATATGATATCAAACCTCTTGAAACAGATAATTTAATTCTTTTAATAAGAGAAGATGTTAATGGTCAATTGATTACTCCTAATGGAGATGAAGTTAAAGAGGTTGCTGAAATTATCTATCATGAAAATCCTAGTAAAAGCCAGCTAGATTGGTACATTGCTGAAAAAGAGCTTCTATTAAAAGAAATAACCCGTCTTATTAGAAATAATAGCTAATAATCTCCGATTTTTTTATATTCATGAATCAAGGTAATAGTTCATTTTATCATATTATTTAATTTTGGAGTTATTAAAGGGAGAGTATAATAATAAATATTATAATAATTACTAATATTAGACATTAAAATATTATTTTTTTACTGACATCTATGCCACCTCCAAAAAAGAAAAAATTAAGTGATAAGGAACAAACTTCACTTTTTTCCTTTGTTAATGAGAAAGAGGAGAAAAAAAAAGAGTCCAAAGAATCACCAAAAGTAGAGAAATCGAAGAAAGAAGAAGAAGAAAAACCTAAAATTGAACCCAAAGCTATAAAGGAAGAGAAAAAGAAAGTACCAACCCCAAAAGTAGAAAAAATAACTAAAGAAATACCTTCAAACTTGTTTTTCAAAGGTAATGACGTACCTTTTGGGTTAAAAGAAGGAAATATCAAATTACCTAAGGTTTTAAGAGAAAATGTTTCATCAAAATATATTCGATATCTCATCGAAAAAAATGAAATTGTTGAAGATATGGAGCGAGGGCTATTACTTGATGTTGATTATGATGGTGGACAAAATAAAGCTTATTGTAAATTTTATGATTTAGAAACTGATGATATAAAGATTTGGATTGATACAACTGATCATGAACCTTACTGTCTTAGCAAAGAATCTATAAGTAATTTGCAAAAGATATTAGAATTAACAGATTATGAAGGTTTTACTAGATTTGAAAAAATAGAGAAAAATGATTTGTTAGCAGATAAAAAAATAACAATGACAAAAATCTATGGTAAAACTCCTTCTGATATTGGAGGATCTGGTACAAACATTAGAAATATTTTAGGAAAACAAAATATAAAAGCTTGGGAAGCGGATATTCGTTATCATTTAAACTATATTTTCGATAGGCAATTAATTCCTGGTTTAATTTATACTATAAAAGGAGGCCAAATTAAAAAATTAAGTTTTGAAGAGGAATCAGAAGCAACTAAGAGAATGGCAATGGAATTACGTATTTTATTCAAGGGAGAATCTCCAGAAATTCAAGAATTTTCGGAAAAGTTTTTAGACATTTTTTTAACTCCAATTCCAGACATAAAAAGACTAGCTATGGATATCGAAGTAAGTTTAGGGTCGGAAGATTTCATTATTCCTGATCCTCGTCTAGCCAATCAAGAAATTATTAGTGTATCTTTTGTGTCTTCAGATGGATTGAAATTAGTTTATGTACTAGAACGAGAGGGATTTACCTATCGAGGACTCCATAAGAAATTTCCTTCAGACGCTAAAATAATTTTCTTTAAAAGTGAGAAAGAATTATTAATCGAAACATTTCGCCTTCTATGGGAATATCCTGTAATTATTACTTTCAATGGAGATAATTTTGACTTAAATTACATGTTTCATAGAGCAGATAAATTAAAAATACCTAAAGATTTAAATCCTATCCATATTAAAAGAGGATTTGGGTTCTTATCAGCATCCGATTGCGATTTGAGAAAAGGAATTCATGTTGATCTATTTAATTTCTTTTTTAATCGAAGTATTTCGGGTTATGCCTTTGGTGGAGCATATGAAAGCAGTTCATTAAATGCTGTTAGTGATGCTTTATTAGGGAGAAAGAAATATGAACATGTAGAAGAAATCCATGAAATGGAATATGATATTCTCTCATGGTATAATCTTAAAGACTCTATTTTGACTTTAGAATTGACTCAGTTTAACAATTCATTAGTCTGGAATTTAATCATATTATTATGTCGCATTACCAAAATGCCTATACATGAAACGGTAAGGCGTCAAATTTCGACTTGGATTCAAAATATTTTTTATTTTGAGCATAGACGAAATAATTACCTTATTCCTCGGCGATCTGAAATTGCTGAATTAAAATCTGGGGGGTATTCTAAATCAGTTGTAGAAGGAAAAAGTTTTGCAGGTGCTTATGTTGTTCCCCCTGTTCCTGGTATTCATTTTGATGTTGTTGTTATGGATTTCGCAAGTCTATATCCCTCTATTATTAAAGAATATAATCTCTCTTATGAAACAGTTGTATGTCCTCATAATGATTGTAAAGATAATCTTCTAAAAGGCAGTCCATATCATACATGTACTCATAAGATGGGAATTTTTGCTTATGTAGTTGGGTTTTTTCGTGATATCAGAGTAAAATATTTTAAACCCAAATCAAGTGATAAAAGTTCTTCTCAGAAACAGAGAAGTTATTATGAGACAATTCAACAAGCACTTAAAGTTTTCATCAATGGTTCCTATGGTGTCTTTGGATCCCAGAATTTTCCTCTTTTTTGTCTTCCCGTAGCTGAAAGTACAACAGCAATAGGGCAATATTCAATAAAACAGACAATCAAAAAGTCGGAAGAAATTGGAGTAGAAGTATTATATGGAGATACAGATTCTGTTTTTCTTTTAAACCCTACAAAGGACCATATGAAACAAATTTCAGATTGGAGTAAAAAAGAATTAGATCTTGATTTAGAGGAGGAAAAGACATATCAATTTCTTGCTCTCTCAGAAAGAAAGAAAAATTATATTGGTATTTATAAAGATACAAAATACATCGATATAAAAGGGCTTGTTGCGAAAAAGAAAAATACGCCTGAATTTATTAAAAAGGCTTTCAGTGAGATGATTGAAATCCTAAAAAATATTAAAAATATAAATGAATTTTCCAAAGCTAAGGATAAAATCATCGAAATTGTGAGAGAAAACTTAAAGAAAATAGGAAAGCCTAATACTTTTACTCTAGAGGACTACGCTATTAATATTGCTTTACAGAAGGATCTTAAGAGTTATAAGAAAGTTGTTCCTCAACATGTTAGAGCAGCATTAGAACTAAAAGAAATTACAGGTAAGGAATTTCAAAAAGGTGAAACAATAAGTTTTATTAAAAGTAAGAGTACTACTGGTGCAAAAGCGCTTGAACTTGCTAAACTTCAAGATATAGATACAAAAAAATATAAAGAACTTCTAATATCCGCCTTGGAACAAGTTTTAGATGCATTGGGTATTACATATGAAGAAATTAAGGGTATTAAAAAGATGGATGCTTTCTTTTAATTTTTGATTTTGATACAAGAATTTACATCGTGAAAGTTTGGCAAGAATATCTAATATTTTATGTAATGGCATTTACAACCAGCTATTCTTTACTTTTCTCAAATGATATATCTTTAATAAAATCGTTTTCTTCTTTCTTATACAATTTCACAGGTTTTAATGGATCTATTGGGGCATAGCATACCCAACATGCATTCTCTAAAGTTGTTAGCGTGTTAGAACATTTTAGACAATAAAAAGTATCACAATCTGGACAAAGATATATATTATTTCTCCCTATTTTACCTTTACATACTATGCAAATCTTCTTTTCTTTTGATACTGAAACTTCTTCTTCTGTAATTCTTTGAGGTCTAGCAAGCATGCTTAATATATCTGGCCCTTCTTTCTCATCAACTGATGCGATTATGCCTAAAAATTGAGGTTTAAGTTTTTTGTTTGTATAAAAGAGCATATATATAGAAATAAAAATACTAAAAACTAATGCTATTACAGTATTTATAGGAATCCCCATAAACAAAAAAGCAACGAATTCAATTAATCCAAAAAAAATATAAATATATACAAACAATCTCCAATAAAAATAAGTATGTGAATAATTGGAGGGTGTAAATAAGAGGGGAATAATTCCCATTATAAAACCAAGGATTAAAAATAAGGGGGATATAAATAAAGGTATTACATTAAGAGAGTTTATTTCTGGAAGAGAATAAGAGATCCCTTTCCCAACTAAAACAAATGAAAGAAACATAAATAAAGCAATTATTTTATACTCATTACTAGACCATTTTGTATATTGAAGTAAGATTATATATGATAACAAGGAAGCATAATTAAAACCAATAAATGAAACGGGATCTCTAGGATCTAATACATTATAGGGCGAAATAAAAATGAGAATAATTAAAGTCACTTGAATTATCGTAATGATAAACTTGGTGCGCTTCTGATTTATCTCATAAGCATAAAAAAATAGAATAAATCCACTCATATAACAAATTAGCCATAATCTCCTGAGTATTTCCAGCTCCCAATTTGTGTAAAACATGTCTCCATAAAACGTAAGATTAATAAAGTATCCGGGTAATCTAAGATGAATATAGAATCCAATAATTAATGATGATGCTAACCCTACGCCCAGACTAGTGAACCCATAAAAAACTATCTTTTCCTTTGAATCATCTCTATTCCTTCCCTTGTTTAGATATAATAAAAAATATAGGAAAGCTTGAGCTATAGCAATCCCTAGTAGCATTTTCTCTAGAGGATCCCAAATCATCACATCAGTCATTTTTTCTCCTCCTTTTTTAATTCAAATTCTACTTTTACATCTTCTATTCCTTCCACCAAAATTGGCTTAATTGGTTTTGATTTATCAAAAGGTTCTTCACAAACCCAGCATGCGTTTTCTAGCTTGGTTAAAGTATCGGAGCATTTGAAACAGTAGTATGCACCACAAGCAGAACATAAGTAAATATTTCCCCCTAGTCTATTCTTACAAACTAAACAGATTTGTTTTTCTTTAGCTATAGAAACTTCCTCTTCTGTTAGTTTTTGAGGTCTTGTAAATATCCCTAAACTAAATAGTGTCCCGTTTCCATTTTCAGACGATAATTGCCCTGAATAGTAAGCTCTAATATTTTTTATTAAATAATACTGGACAATTATGAAAAGAATGATAGAAAGCGTTCCTGAAAAAAGAAGATTATACAATTTAAAGATTAAGTTTAATAAGATTAAAATACATGAGCCTATAATGGTTCCCAGAATTAATATATAAAAATAGATAGTTTTTTGTGGAAAATGTAAAGGATCAACTAGTAACGGAATTGAAATTACAATCATACTACCAATTATGCATAAAGGAGCAATGAATAATGGTATTAAGTTCAATATTTTCAAACTTAAATGGTGAAAACCTATACCCCAAACATTTAACAAACCCCAAACATAAAAAAATAAAGCGATAATTTTAAACTGGACTTGTGCTATATAGGCTGACTTTAATAGTATAAATGTGTTAATGACTTGAATTACAAAGAAGACAAGAGGGGAGATTATTAAAAATGTATTAAAAGGAATAATAACGGCAAAAATGGTTGCTAGGAGCGATAATATAGTTAATAAATATCTAGTTTTAAGTATTGATTTTTCAATCGTATAAAACCATAGACATGTTCCAATCCCGCCAGAGATGGCACAACTTCTATAAAATAATTCAAATAATAAATTATGATTATTAAAATCGCCAAAGTAAACACCATTTTGAAAAAATCCATAAATTTGGTAATCTGTCATATATCGGAAAAAATAGATTAAGGTACCATTGAAAAATAGATAACAAGTAAAACCAATTAGTATAAGCTTTTCTTTATTATCGCCTCTTTGTTTTGTTCTAAATGCATACAATAAACTGGCAATTAGCGAAAGACTTATCGCTATTCCCCATAATGTTCTTTCTACAGGATCCCAAATCATTACATCGGCTATTTCAAATCACCATTTAAATTAAAGTGATGATGATAATAATCAAATTCCGCTTAAATAGAATATATAGTAATTTATTACTAATATCTATATTTCATATATTTATCTTTATAAATTAATTCTATTGGCTTGAAATTTGATTTATTTTTAAAAAGTTTTTAGATTTCTTGGATTTAGACCTAAAAAAGTATAAAATATTATTGAGATCTTTGATAGAATTTATTAAATTACAATATTATTGTTATTAGGAGCATTAAGTAACCACAAAAAATTGGATTTAAAATATTATCGTCGATTTTAAGATTGAGAATATCAATAATTAAAAATATTAATGCTCCAATTAATCCAATAATAAAAATTTGAGGAAATGCAAAAGATTGATGTTCAAATAACCATAAAACTAAACAACTAATTCCTAAAGATACTAAAAATCCTGAAATATATCCTATTAAAGTCTTATTTGAATATTTTGGTATATGAATCTTACCAAATTTGAGTCCAAATATCGAGGCTGCGCCATCACCTAATGTGGCTATTAGGGCTGTTGCTGTAAATAAACCAAATGGAAGAAATAAAGTTGGTATGAGTGATAAAACTAAGGCAACTGGTCTTGTAAATTCGTAGATCTCATTTTTCTTTAAGGTTTTTCCTAGAGTATTAGAAATACAAGTTGGAAGTAAATGATAAATACTATTTTTATTAAATATATATGATAAACGAACGTAATCTAAAGCAGCAAATATGATTATACCTGTGTAACCAACCGTTAAAATTAAAAATATACCGTACTCTTTCCCCGAGATTCCCCAAAATATATCAGCATTCCAGAGATTATCCCAGATATAGACAGCAAAAATCCATAGAAAAATAATGACTACTGCGGGTAATAAATGAAAAGCTTTTCTATGAAAATCAGTCTTTAAAGCATTTTTTCTATTGTTGATATTTTTTATATCCATTAAAGGAAATTGATCTACAAACTTCTTTATAGTCCTTTGGCCTTTCAGATTTGGGTTTTTCTTCAGCACAAATTGATATTGATAATATAAAATAACAAAAATTAGCAGTGGCGCATATATACAAATAATCTGAAGAGCTAGTCCCTGAAACCATCTCGCTTGACTCGTATCTCTTATAAAGAATAAGGGATATAAAACTCCAGCAATAATCCATAATAGCACTATTAGAAGGGAATTAATAAAATTATGATCTTGTGGAAATTTTTTTTTTAACCTAAAAGCATAATAAAGATGAGCAAATCCGTTTGCTATATAAAAAAATGTAACTGGTAATGTAAGACTGTTATAAACCATAATATAACTATTTTAAATTATGATTTTAAAATAAAGTTATGAAAAAATCCTCAAAATAACATAAAATTGAAATTAAAAAAAATAAAAGAATAAAATTTTAAGTTATAGGTTATTTAATTTCAGAAAGTTCAATACCCTTTGTCTCTTTAAGAAATAGAGCTGCCAATGGTATAACAACCAAATTTCCCATTACAAATATAATGAACGTAAAACCTAAACCTAATGATAAAATAACCAAACTGCTCAATACCAGCCCAATTGTACCTCCTAATGCACCAACAAAGCTTCTAAATCCAATTCCAGTCCCTCTTCTATCAGTTGGGAGGGATTCAATCGTAATAAGCCTTATAATCCCTATAGAACCCCAATAAGCTATATGACTCATTGCATATCCAACCATAACGATAGGAAATGCATTTTCAGTATTATATGCTCCAAATACCCATAGTAATACAGAGATTGGTGCTAACGCACACCAAAGATATAATAATGGTTTTCTTCCGATTCGATCAGCAAGAAAACCATTTAGGGCATAAGCAATTAAAACGGTAAACACCGTTAAAAGGAAAATCATAGTGACTTGATTTTGAGTTAAAGTCCCTACATCATTTATGTACTTCTCAAATAAACTCAAATATATCGATGATCCACCTCTGAAAAAAACTATAACTAGTAAAAATAAATAAGGTTTCCGATTTTCTGTTTTAAAAATGGAAGATAAATCTTCCTTAAAGGATCTTTGTTCTCTTATACCACTTTCTTTCATCAATTGATATCTTGAAGTCTCTTTTAGAGTTGATAAAATGATTAAAGATAACGGAAATCCAATAATCATTGGAAATAAAGTCATTCCTCGCCAAAATGGATTAACTTCCTTAATGAAAATTAGACGACAGATTACCATGGATATTGCTCCAACTAAACCAACCATTAACAAAATATTGGAATAGAATGCACGTTTATTTGATTCAACCTCTTCATTTATATAAATTAACCAAAT
>JBHLOG010000001.1:0-101539 GCA_048940765.1 Promethearchaeota archaeon
TAAATTGTAATGTTTGTAATTATAACTGGTAATCATTTTTTTTTCTTTCATTTCATTATAAAATTCAGTTCCTGGAAAAGCTGTTATTGGTGTAAATTGAATACAAGTTAAATTTAGCGATCTTGCAAATTGTATATTTTGTCTCACCATTGTTTTAGTTTCTCCTGGAAATCCAATAATAACGCCTCCAAAAATCGAGATTCCACGATCTTGAAGCAATGAGACAACTTTTCTCACCATATCTGGAGTAGTATTTTGTTTGTTCATAGCGTCGAGGCTTTGCTGATGAACTGATTCAATCCCAAGGAACACTTGTCTCATACCAGCTTTATGCATTAAATCAATTAACCAAGGATTTCGATATAATGTATCAACTCGAGATTGACAAGAAAAATACATTTTATTTGGAACTCCTGAACGAATAATTGTTTCAAGAATTTCTTTTGTTCGTTTTATTTTGATAGTAAAATTATCTTCACAGAAAAATATGAAATCATTTTTCCAATCAATATCGTAAATTTCTTGCATAATTCTTTTAGTTGATTTGGTTCGATAAGTTAATGTGCGATCTAGATTTCTCCACATTTTTATTATACAACAGAATTTACAATTATGTGGGCAACCTCGTGAAGATTCAAGTTGAGCTACTCTTGCGCCTAAATAAATATATTTTCTATCATCTAATAAATCTCTACGTGGCATAGGCAAGTTATCTAAATTTGATTCCAATTTTCTCTCTTTATTATGGACTACTTTCCCTTTTAGATCTTTATATGAAATCCCATTAATATCCTTTAATAAGGTATTGGTTTTGTTTCCATCGAGATAATTTACTAATTCTCGGAACGTGTGTTCACCTTCACCCCGGACAGCATAGTCTATCGCAGGATGTTTCACTACATATTCAGGAGCTAAAGTTGGCTGATAACCCCCAATTATGGTGGTACAACCATGCTCTTTTGCCATTTCAGCGACTTCAAATGCGTGAGAGATCTGTGGTGTCATACTAGTGAGAGCTACGATATCACATTGATTCATCAATGAACGGAATCTCTTTTCATTATACTTATGGATCTTAAAATCGAATAATTGAGCATCATGCTCTGGAACCATAGCTGCAATTGATATAAGGTTTAAAGGTGGTCCCTTAATGATGGCATCAAGCCCAGAACTAAGACGTGCAGGATTAACATATAATATTTTCAATATTTCTCTTACCAATATATTTCTTTTATATTTGAAGTTTTTTTAAGGAAAGTGCTTACTGTTTTCTATCTATTGATTCTTGAACATTGTAGATACTTAGAAGAAGTCCTGAAAACTATTTTATCAATTCTCTCCTTATTAAAACATTTAATTACTTAGTATTGTTAAATCTTAATAAACTTTGTTGTTTCTACATAGATGATTTTGTCTTCAAAATTTATAAAAAAAGATCACAAATTGAAAAATGGATCACAATTAAATTAATTTTTCCATATTATTCAACTAAATTTGTGTATAAAATAATAAAATATATAATTCGCAAATCAGAAAGATTTTTTCATGAAAGATGGAAATTCTTTATGTAATATGATAAAACAAGGGTACCAGAAGGGAGCTTGTGAAACTAGCTTAAAAGATAATTTAAAAAAGCCAGCATGCCAAGCAACGCTGAGATTTATAAATAATCAATATTATAGAGTAATATCTGCCATGCATTTATCAAGACCGGAGGATTATTTCTCAATCTATCAATCTGGTTGTAATCATAACTGTCTTAAATGTCATTCGTGGGAATTCTCAAAACATCTTAATGGTAAATGGTATTCTACAGATGAAATTGCTGAAAATTGCAAAAGATATACGGAAAATATTACAATTTTTGAACCACGAGAGCGTGCTCTAATGTATTATGCTAAGGATTTATGTAAACATTGTGGTTCTTGTATTATTTTTAATAAAAGGAGCCCATTGTGTCCAAATAAAGTTTCTCGAGATAAAATTGTATTTGGACCTCAAGGTTTTGGACCTGCAAGAAATATTGCTGCATTTACAGGAGGAGATATTGCATGTCAGGCAAATTTCTATGCTGAAGCAACGAAAAAGATAAAAGATAGATGTGATAATCTTCATGTCCTATTAGAAACCAACGGATTTGGGCTTACTCCTAAGAATTTGGATCTCTTTCAAAAAGCAGGATTAGATTCATATTGGCTTGATATTAAGGCATTTGATGAGGATAAATATAGAAGATTATGTGGTACTTCAAATAAAACCGTTTTAAATTCACCAAAAGAAATAATTAAAAGGAACTTTGTTTTAGAAATTCTTACTGTTTACATTCCAAATTTTATAGAAATCGATCAATTTATCAAGATTGCACAATTAATTGTAGAAATAGACGAAAATATTCCTTTTCATATATTAGCTTTTTTTCCTCAATATAAATTACAGTCGTATCGATCACCACATTTAGATGAGATTATAGAAACTTTTAGAGCTGTTAAGGATATTGGTTTAAAAGAAATTCAACTCGGAAACATAGGAGTTTTTGCTAAAACTGATGATGACATTAAAAAATTAATTAAAGTAGTTGGAAAAGAGGCAATTTGAATTATAACAGAAAGATATTATATTAAAAAATAAGTTTAGTATATTAATATATCATTTAAAATATGATATCAGGGTGTTTTTGATCATTTCAAAATGACCTAAATGTATCTTTAAAAGATCATCAAATGATTCTTTTATTCCTACTTTTTCTATTCTTTCAGTAATTTTATAATAAGGAGATTCGGATAAATTTTTTACAAGTTCCTTATTTTCAGCAATACCATCTAAGAGATAATTAATAGGACTAATTTCATGAGTATTTAACATTGCTTGAATGATAGCCATTAACATTGTATCAAAAGTAATTCTTAAAACAACTTCATGATCAAAATCTGATTTAATTGGGAAAAGATATGACTTTAGCATAGAGATTGATTCTTTAAATAGTTTAGAAGATTGGATCCCCAATTCTTTGATCCTCTCATTATAAGAACGATCTTCAGAAGCTCTCAAACACAATGCTGAAACTGTTTGATATTCTGCTACAAAATGAATGAATCGTGCTTTAGCATTTAGAAATGTTTCCCTTGATTCTTTTTCATCAATTATATTATCTAAATCATCTAAAGCTTTCCTAAAATATGTTGCAATATCATAAAACTTTTTTGCAGAAGCTTCAAATTCTCCTTGAGATAACAAGTTTAATGCTTGTTTTTCCTCTATCTCATAAAGTTCATCAAATTTGTGTATCTTCATAACTGCTTTTAAGATTAAACGTTTCCCTAGGTCTTTTTTAATGCTAGATCGTTCAAATGATTGACCTGCTTTTAAAAGAAATACTGATGAAAGATTATTATATTCTTCAGGATCAGTTTCAAATAAATAATCAGCAGCTTGTTCCCATGATTCTCCGGCAGTTTCCCAATCATGCATTCTAAAAGCAATATTCCCCAATTGAATTAGAAGTTTAGCAGAAACTTCGTATATCTTCAATTCTTCAGTTTTTCTAATTATAGACTTCAATCTATAAATTGCTTGTATATTATTTTGATATCTTGAGATAATTTGAGCAATTCTCGCAAATAATTCATCTAACTTAATATAACTTCCTAATTCAAGATAGATTGAAGCTGCTTTTTCATAAAATTTGATAGCTTCTTTTCCTTTTCCTCGATCAGCAAGATTTTCCGCTTGATCTATTAATTTTATTGCTTCGAGTTCTTTTTCATCATCATAACGGCTATTAATCATACTCTTCAACTTATCAAATCAAGGGATTGAATATTTAC
Source organism: Promethearchaeota archaeon (assembly GCA_048940765.1). Lineage (GTDB taxonomy): Archaea > Asgardarchaeota > Lokiarchaeia > Sigyniarchaeales > SOKP01 > Loki-b32. The sequence goes on from JBHLOG010000001.1 coordinate 3,825, forward strand.
AGATTCTTTTAAATTTTCTATACAATTTACATAGACTTAATTAAGATATTAAAACTTTAGTATTAATAGCTTTTTATCAATTTTTATACACATAAAATCTACTGAAATTGTTAAATCTTTAAATTTCATTCGGTTGAAATTGATTAAAGAGTTTTAGATTTGTATTTTTAAGAATATTCTTGAACTCGATTGATTGATACGCGGAAGCAAATGATTCTTTGGCATCTTCAATTGGTCCATAAAATATGAAGTTAGAAAACCAAGTTACGATAAACATTATACTTGCTCTTCTATATCTTGTATGAAACTTAAGATTCAATCGCGGAGAGGAATATTGAAAAAGAAAGAGATTTGGAGCTGTACCAACCGGATACTTTAAAGATTCACTAATTAATTGTTGAGTCTCTAGTATATGAGCTAAACTTTCTAGATTAACAACTCCACCATCAACCCAAATTTTTTCCACACCAATTCTTTTTAATCCCTCTATTGTACTCACATTATTAGGTTGATTCTTTTCAGTAATATAAGCATATCTTTGAGTAGAGGTCATATTTTCTGAACCAAGAATTAAGATTACTACAGATTTTATTCTATATTTCTGAATCACCTCTACTTCCTTTTTATTCTTCAGATTAGAAATTGTATTATAGATATAGAAATCTGATTTAATACCCCTATCTTGGAGATATTCAATTCCAGCTATTCTCGATTCAAGATTTCCTCCCAATACGAACGGAGGATTAAAATGATCTAAAAAAAATTCCAAATATTTAACCATGGATTTAGGAGTAATAGCAGATATTTCTATAAGATTAGGAATTTTATATTGCTTTGATAGAGATAATTGAGTATTGATGCGTTTCTTGGCTTTTTCTATATTAAAAATTTCAGGATTCCTCCTATCAACAATAGTTTCATTCTGATAAAAAATAGTGCCAATTAATATAGGGGGTAATTTAAAATCTCCTCTTCCTAACTTAATATTACCATATAAATAATAGTCAGGTTCAGTCATTTTTTCTTTTACTCGATTTTCAAGTCATTATATTATAATAATGGGTTACAAATTGTGATTTTAAAGAAGCTTCATTGATTGATTTTAATTAATAAAAAATATAACTATAATTCTATCAGTATAAAATAAGTATATAAACTATTTTTCTACTTTTTTACCTAATTTCATCGTAATATCAAGCTCAGCAATCAACCAGCATAAAACCTCATAGTTTGGACCTGAAAAATAGATTTCTGCTGCTTTTTCTTTTACTCTTTGTTCTTCCTTGTATCGCATATCTCCTTGTGCTAAAAGTTGTCTTTTAGCTAACATCCAACATAATTTATCATATGTTAAATTCCGTTCTGAAAGAAAATAAGCCGCTACACTTATTTGGTGCTGTAAATCATTACTGATATCATTCATCATTAATTCAAAATTTTTTTATTGTGATTATTATTATTGAAATTTTTAATATAAGTGTAATTTAAAATCGCAATTTTTACAATGGCCGTCTGTCAAATTCTTAAAACAGTCTTCATGGTAGAGGATATTGCACTGGAGATTACCACATTGAACTGCTGGTTGTCCCTTCTCAAAAATAAGATGGCATATAGGACATGCTTTAAAAAGAGCTTCTTCTCCAAGTATATTAACATCTTGAATATATTTAGCTGGTATTATTTCTGGTTTTTGAACGACCTCTTCTTTCGGAGATTTAGTAAGAATTTGTAATTTTTGAATTTGAGTAACTTCTATTGGAATTTTTAGCAGGTAAAAACAATGTGGACACCTAGCAGTACTAGATCTGCGTACTTGATGATCTTTTTGGGAATCTGCCCATGCTGCTAAACAATGTATATGAAATGGAGTAGTACAATTGGGACAATATCTACCAGTAACGTAGAAGGATCCTTTAGTATAAGGATTTTGATCAGAAAAGCAGATTGAACATTTTTTAAAATCTACTTCTCCTCGTATTTGTTTAGCACGTTGTTCTTGATCTTTCGTTAAATCTTGAACTCTCAATAAATCTGCGGCAATTTTTCTAAGAAATGCAGGATTTTCGATTAAATTCTCTTTTTTCGATCCATAAGTTTTATAATTGTCGTCAGCAATTTCTCTCGCTGATCTAATGAGAGATTCTAGATCATTATTATAAAAATATCGACCACCGGTAATATCACTTATTCGTTTAAGAATATTTTCTTGCCTTGTATTCCCAATACCAAATGTATCAATTCTAATATTTAATCCTTGAGCTAAACGTGCCATTTTTAGAGGATCCGCAGCAGTTCTCATAGAATTCCCATCAGAGATTAAAATGATTCGTGGTGTTTTAGCACCAGCTTTACGCAACTCTCCAACTAATGTCTTAATTGATAATGCTAATCCATCACCTATAGCAGAATATCCTCCACACGTTAAAGAATTTAAGGTATCAATCAGATTATCTTTAAAACTTGAACCTGTAAAAGATATAATCTTTTTTGCCTTATTAGAAAATTTTATTAATGCAAATGAACTTAAATTATCTAAATTAAATCTCTCTTCAATTAACCTTTTCGCCGAAGCAACACAACAAGTTAATCGATTAGGCGTAAAATCTTTTTTAAACATTGATCTTGATGCATCTATGCAAATAACGAGATTTTCAGGTATTCTATTCTCTGACATCTTATTTTAACTTCTTATTAGCTATACTCCTCAATAAACAGTATGAGCCCTTATTTGGTTCAATCGATTTTTAAATGTTTATTAATTACTAATTAATTAATACTGCTTCAATAAGATAAAGTTTTTTTTTACAAAGCAATATATATTTAATAATACCTTTTTTTACTATTAAACATAAGAATATAAGTTATAAGAAAAAAAATAATTAATTTGATCCATAATGTCAGAAAACAGTGGTAAGAGTGTAGCAATTAAAGATTTTTTTAAAAGTAACGTTCTAATAAATGAGCTTGACGAAGTTTTGAGATTCAAACCAGAAACTTTAATAGGAATTGATAAAGTTAGTTCTGACCACTTAATTAATAATGGAATAAAAACTTTAGGCGATCTAGCTGCATTATCACTATCAAATTTACCTGAGATAAAAGAGATACTCCCAACGATATTACAAAAATGGGTGAAAATCGCTCAAGTAATAAAAAAGAATGTACAAGAGCAACTAAAGAAACATAAAAAATTGCTAATGATTGGTTTAGATAATGGCGGTAAAACATCTATCCTCGCAGTAGTTCAAGATAAATTCTCAATTATTAAATCTCTTTTACCTACAAGGGGTGTAAAAAGAGAAAAATTAGATTTCTTTGGATATCCAATAATTAGCTGGGATCTTGGTGGGCAAGTTCAATATAGAGAGAAATTATATTTTAATAGACCTGAGCTTTTCTTTACTGAAGCGGATATTATGTTATATGTAGTTGATAGTCAAGATCCCGATAGAATTCCCGAAGCTGCAAACTATTTTAGAGAGGTTTTAAAAGTTTTAGTAGATTTACATGAAAAACCCTCAGTTCTAGTCGTATTAAGTAAAAGTGATCAGGATGTCCGTAAAACACTGCAATGGCAACAAAATGTGACGAATATAAAAAATAAATTTAATAGTATTGCAGATGAATTTGAAGAGTTCCCAGTCGATTATACAGATACAACGATTTTTCAGAGAGAAACAATCATGCAAATGTTTAGTGTTGCATTAAAAAAAGTATCTGATACATCTGAAATCATCGAACATATTCTTGAAGAATTTACGCACCAAGTAGAAGCTAAAGCTTCAAGCTTAGTATCAATGGATGGACTAATTTTTGGAAGTTTTACAGGAACAGATACGGATGAAATGTTGGTCAATAATACGGCTTTATTACTACAAACTCTTTCGAATTTTTATAATTCTATTGGTTTAATACGTGAAAAATCAATAAGATTAGATTTACCACTGAATGGATTCACAATTCGAGGTGAAAAATTATTTGAATACTCTGAATTACAAATACCAGTATATTTATGGATGCTTTCTGAGAACCCAAATTTAATAGAAGGAAGACTGGATTACTTTAAAGAACAACTACTCCCGTTAATTAATCTTTTCCTTTAATTTATTGATTTAAATGTAGTATCAGAAAATTTGAACTTCACTTTTAAAAATCAATTAATATTTCAATATTTATATCAATTCCAGTTCTTTATTCGCCACTAATAAAAATTCATTACATTTATCTAACATTTCAATTGCATTATCTAGATTCATAACAACCGATTCCAATCCTTTTTCTTTTGCGATGTTTCGCCATTTTAAAAAATTTTCTTTATGTGAATCATTATGATCGGCCCAGTGTATGCATAATTTTGATAATTTTAATAGATCTTTATCTTGTTTATCCATATTATTTCATATTTTTAATATTATAATAGATAATAATTAAAGTACTCATTAAATTAAAGTTTCTTCTTTAGAAAAAGCAAAAGAATGGTTGATAAATTAAAAGTTTAAAAATCTTCACAAATTTTCGATTTATGACTATTAAATAAAAAGATATTACAAAAGAAAATAAAAAAATAAATTATACTATGTTCGGCATAGTCTTTTCAATAGTGTTGGATCTACAATTTCTTTTGGTTCCCAGCCTTTTTCTTTGAGATACTCTTGGATCTCATCTTTCATATTAATTGGAATGTCTGCTTCAACACGTATAAATTTCACTAAATCATTCGGAAATTGAACTCCTTTATACTTTCGTTCTAAGTCAATCCAATGAGATAATTTTATCATTCTCCCTTTTGAGTTATCAGCAGGTCTTATTGCTAACTTAGCTACTAAACAAATAGCCTGTTCAATACTTTCCGCAGTTGTTAATAAGTGTTCAGGACCGGGACCAACTAAATGATCAGCAGAACCATCCCTGGCGTTAAATACTTTCCAAACATTTTCATCATCAGATCTACCAATATACATTCTTCTATATTCTGCAGAGTGTGGTCCACATACTGCTGGAACTCCTAATCCATTTGCCATACTTGCGATACTTGCAGCTTTCTGGGACATAGCACCCCATGCAACCCCTACAGCACCTACACGATTTAAGATATAATCTGCGATTTCCTCGAAATTACCACGCAAAGGCCTTCGAGCGAAGATATTAGCAACTTTAATTGCAGCTCCAGTAATATGGGGGTTACTTACACAACTTCCAACGTTTACTAAACCGCCTCGATCAAAATCACCAGGAAATCTATCATATAAGGTCTTTCCCTCTTCATCTTTTACTAGCCCAATATCCATTGCTCCGCAACCAGAAACCACAACAATGTAATTTCTTGTTAAAAATTCTTCAGCCATTTTGTATAGTTCTTGAATTTCATGAGCATAACTCGCACATCCGATAATTGCTACTATACCTGGAATTTCACCTAACACTATTGGAGCACCTACATTCCTTATCTCAGTGTCCATTATAGGTCCACGTCCTGCCCGGCAATTATATTTTTCATTCCGAATGTATTCTCTGCCTGCATATTGAAGTAAGGTTAATGGAGATACATTTTTCATACAATCTCCTTCACATCGCCCACATCCTAGACAATCATGGAAAACTTCGGCTAATACCGAAAAATCTCCATCTTTAACTAGTTTTACCCCTTCTACTAACGGTAAATCATTTGGACAATTTCGTTGACAGTTTCCACATCCATTACAATTCATCGCCATATCAATGCACCCTTGCTCATCAGGAATTCCGCTTCTTGCCTTCCTAATCGGCTTTACTTTAATTGCTGTTTCAGCAGCAACTTCTCCAGCCTTAATCGGATCTAAAATAAGAACTCCTAGCTCTTTACCACTAACTAAATCATTGACAATTTCATTCACAGGATCATTTGTTCGATCTGGAAGCCCTGCCATAATTTTTTCGTTTGTAGCAATATAAGGAGCACCAATTAATTTGGCTTGCTCAAATGTTCTTAGATTAACACATTGTTCGTCAACCATTACTACATCAGGTATTCCTGATCGAATCACGTGAAGTTGTCTTGACATTGATCCTACAATCTTAGCACCATCATAATATCTGGTTAAATCATGAGCAGTACAACAAATCGCACCCACATCAACTTTATCTTCAACCCCTTTTTCTCTTATATAATCAACTAACTCTACTCCAGGTGCAACATTATGACCAATCATCAAAATTACTGCTTTATTTGTGTCAAGTGTTCCCATACCAAGTTCTACAATAGGAACATTTGGATCTCCCATTGGAAATCCATATGCTGCAATTTGAACAGCATCAGATATCTCCATACCAACGGAATCTGCTAAACCTGCTAAAAAACTTTTAGATTCGTAATCTAAATAATTTGATTCTTGACCAGTATGACCCGCTGCTAAAAGGTGTGTAATTGTGAAATGTACCCACTCCATCGCTGTTTCCAAATCTTCTAAAGTTTCAGGTTTCATACCAACTACTAATCGCGTATGAGGCATCTCTACAGCAATGTTATTGCCAAAATTAATCGGAACGTTGCCATATTTCTCTTTAAGCCAATGTAGTAGATGATCACCATGTGCTGAATGGCAGGCTGCACCTATACAGCAAGCAATTTCTACGATACGACTCTGTTGAGTCTCCATATTAATACCGCAAGCCCCTGTTCGCCCCTTGGAAAGATTACATTTACCATATGTACAAAGACAGCACATATCACAGATAGGCATATAGAAAGGCTTGTATCGATCCATGAGCTTAAAAAACCAGTTTCTCAATGTAGGAATATGTGGCATAGGATGCGGGCCCATAGGTTCCCATTCTGTTTCATCTCCAAAAGAAACTTTTCCTGTAGTCAATTCGAATCCTTTAATTGTACCGAGAGGTCCTTTATATTCTTCAATTTTTATTTTTGCCCCTTTTGGTTCCAAAGGTTTATCACATCAATACATATTTTATTTTTTTAATTAAGATAGAAATATAAATAATTTTATCTTTGAATATATTTTAAATTTATTTTAGAGATTTATTTCTACAAATAAGAGATTTTGGAAAATTTAAAAGTTAATGTTTATATTCAAAAACTCAAAATGGAATAGAGATTAAACAAAAAAAGTGTGAAACTTCACACTTTGTAAAAAAGTGATTTAAAAAAGTGTTAGAAAAATTCAAATTTAAAGAGTTGACAAAAATGCTGCGACATTTTCGCTTGAATCTTCATCCACTAAGGCATCTTCGAGTTCTTCTCCTATAAATTCATATTTATAAACACATCTTTCGTTGCCTAATAAAACACATTCAATTTCTTCTGCCGCAACATCAATTTGAAGCATTTCGAACATGCCACTAAAAATGCCTTGATAAAGTAAGCATAAGTTTTTTGCCATAATATTATCTTTTTCTTCAGCTGCGAGGGGATCTGATACCGCAATTAAGATATGATCTTTTTTAAAGACGCATCTTAATTCTCCATAACCCATGAGTTCTAGAGCTTCAAGATGGCCAAAGACGACTTCTTTTTTTGTAGCCATAGTTTCTGGAAGCCAGTCTTTATTATGGAAAAATTTATCCATATAACTCCTCCCGAGCGTTTTTCCTACCCAGATTAATATGTCATCAGCGTTTGTACCTGCAAATTCGGAGAATTCAATCAAATCTATGGGTCTTAACATTAGTAAACGTAAATCCTTCTTTTTATCACCAAAAAACAATTGTCCTAATTTCTCATCGATCATTACTTGTAATTCTTTTTTAAGTCTCTTAGACATTATTTATCCCAAATTAATTATAAAAAGAGAAATAATTAGTTTTTATTTCATATAATAGAAATTTAAATGGCTAGATATTTAAATTTAATGTTTAATGCATGAAAGCTTAATAATTTTCCAAGATTGAGAGTTTTATTATTATGTGATGTATTTAGATCAACATATTAAGAAGAGAGCAAATCAAATATCGCTGGAATTACATTGTCAATATTAAAATTAGTTTTTACTGATGTGAATAAGAAATTCCATTTTCGATTTTTTAATTTATTAAAATTATAAAAATCTGATATTTCTTCTTTTAATTTTAAAAGTTGTTCATCAAAATTTTCTCGGGAGAACTTAACTAAATCGCTTTTATTTCCCAAAATGAGTAATGGAATTCCATTAAATTCATCTTTATTTAGTACATTCCAAAACTCACTTCTTGACTCCTCGAATCTTCTTTGATTCGCAATATCAATCATATAAATAATAATATTAGATTCTTGAATCCCAATCAACCATTTTGGTCTAAAATTTCTCTGTCCAGGCATATCCCAGATTGCTAATAATCCTTTTTCATCTACCGGAAGGTATTCAATATTAAATTTACGAGTTGGAGTGAAGTAATTATCATTGAATTCACCAGTTTTTAATCGTCTTACTAAACTGGATTTTCCGACTTCATCAATTCCGAAGAGGAAAATTTTAAAAAACGCTTCCTTTTGAAAATAATAATCAAATTCAGTAGGTTTTTCAATTACTTCGTCACCAAATCGTCGAATGTCTATAAACATAGATATTAATAAGTTATCAACTTCTATTTCATCATCAAATGAATATCCATTACCATTATTCAAAAGTTCATTTAACAATTCTTTAAAAATTTCCTTATAGTCATATGGGTTATCTTCATCATCAAAAATTAGCCCAATGATAATATTTCCATTGATACAAGAAGTGTATAAGTTTAAATCATTGATATATTGAGCAATAGGCTCATCAATCTGGTAATGATTAGAAGTTATTTGTTGTATAATATCTTTCTTATCATGTTCATCAATAATTTTTTTGATAAGTAATTTATCTTTAAGACTTATTATTTCATTGGGATAGTAAAATACATTAAGATCCTCTAAATCCTGAATTTTATTTCCTTTGAATAAAAAGATGTTTTGTAACAAATACAATTCCAAAAGTCTTAATTCTTATATGTTTGAAAATAAAATTAACTTAAAAAAAGTTTGGAATCTTGCTGATATTACTTTTAAAGTTTTTGGTTTAACTTATAAAAGCTATTAACCGATAGTTATTTATAAAAGAACTCAATAAATAAATTCTAAAATTAAATTAATATTTATTCTTCTTCTTTTTCTTCTTCAATTTTATCTGGAATTTCTTCTTTTACTTCATCAGTTGGTTCTTCTTCCTTCTTTTCACTAGATTCAGAGATAATTTCTTCAGAAGGTTTTGATTCAGGCTCAGCTCCGACGGGAGTTTCACAAATGGGGCATCTATTCCATCCAGGTCGTAAGCTATACCCACATTTTGCACACTCTTTCAAACTATCATCTTCTTTCCATTCCGGAATATCTAACCCCCCTTGTCTCTTTCTTGCTAATTCTTCTAATTCCTCTTCAGTCCAAACTTCCATTCCTTCGGGTAAGCCTGTTCCTCTTTCTGCGGAAAACTTTAAGAGTTCTTCTTCACTCCAAGAGGGTATATCTGACTGAGAAGTCATTCGTTTCTGTGCTTCTTCTGCCAATTCTTCAGCTGTCCATGTTTTGAGTTCTTGTCCACCAGGAGTTCTTACTGAGCTTGATACTTGAGTTTGTGGTTGTGCACTAGTTGGAGGTTGTTGCGTTGGGATATTACAGCATTCAGCTGAAAATCTTAGTAGTGCTTCAAAACACCTAGAGTATTTATTTGGATCTTTCCCTTCGTCTGTGACTAGAATTAAAGTAGTTTGATCAGTAGTTTGTGGTATCGCTATGCTATATACAGCAATATCAGATGAAATTCGAGTTGATTCTAAACCTGAAGTAATTCTTTCCATTGAGTTCATTAGTTCATTATCTTTCATTAAAAAATCACAAATAGGATCACCATGTCTCTGATATGCCTCATGATATTTTGCTAAATGATTTTTTGTAATTGTAGAATCCAGTGAATTAATTATTGCTTCTATATAAGAAAAGATTTGAGACTTTGGACCTGCTTGCGACTCATCCAGTTTATAACCTCCTAAATCAACAACTCCCATAACCGGAGCAAATAATGGTTTTTCATTTTTCATTTTTCCAAAAAGAGTAGGTCTTGAAATAAGACACTTAACTTCTCCGTAATAAGCTATTGAATTATCTAATAACTCTACTTTCTTGTCAAAAATTGTACGTGGAACGGATCGAAATATAACATCGACCCAGGGCATTTCTTTTACAGGAATTATTGCAACACATAATTTTTCTATATATTCGCGTAGTTTTTTATTATAATTTTTTAATTCTTTTTTAATATCATCATATTGTTCATTTTTTAATTCTTCAGTTATCTTATTTTCAAGTTCTTTGAATTTTTCTTCATTTATTTTAAGATTCCCTCCAAATGATTTTATATCTCCAACAATATTATCTTTCATAATAGAAGTTGCACTTTCAATAGTTTTTTTCTGAAACTCGGTAAGTTCTTGTTCTTCACTAGAGACTAAAAAATCAGAGGGATTAAATTCAATCTTATTAATAAAAACATCAAAAAGCTTCTTTTCTGACAATTCCTTTACCTTTATATCCTAAATTATTTTGAATAAAAGATATTTATAATTATACAAATAGAATGGATATAAAAATTTATTTGAATTAAATATAATTTATAAGAAATAAGGATAAACGCATAAACATTTTTATTAAAAAAATTATAAGAATTTTAATCTATGAACGATTCAAATGAGTTAGTAAGCAATTCAGTTAAAAATGTTAGAGTATGTTTTATTTCTAATATTCCTGAGAATGCAAAGGAGTATATTATTGAAAAATTAAGGCGTTTCGATAATATCAAGCTTATTTTTCGAGGAGAAAGAAAAGAAAAAGATCTTTACAAGATTATTCCTCAGGCAGATATTTTGATAGGATGGCGTCCAACAAAGAATTTATTATTCAAAGCTACAAAACTAAAACTATTTATCAATCCGGGAGCTGGGATTCACCATTTATTAGATATTTTTAGAGAAATCAATGAAAATAGGAAAGTTTTATTAAGCAATGGTCATGGAAATTCTTATTTCGTGGCTCAACATACCATAGCACTTTTACTAGCCGTCATGAATAAAATTATACCTCATCATGAGTGGATGCGTGAAGGAAAATGGCGAACAGGGGATGAAGATGCTGTTTCAATTCCATTAAGATATAAAAAAATTGGATTACTAGGATACGGGGCGATAAATCAAAAAGTTCACCGATTTTTAAGTGGATTTGATATCGAATTTTGTATTTTAAGAAAGCATTGGGAAAAACAAAAAGATCCATTACCAACAAAAGTAAAGAAGTATGAATTTTCTCATTTACATCAATTTCTTAAAAATATAGATATACTCATAATTGCAGTACCTGAAACTTCATTAACTAGGAAATTGATTGGTAAAGAGGAGTTAGATCTTTTAGGGTCTAAAGGATTAGTAGTAAATGTTAGTAGAGGAGAAATCATTGATGAAGAAAGTTTATTCATAACATTGAGGGATAATATCATACAAGGTGCTGCTATTGATGTCTGGTATAATTATTCTCCAGAAGAGAATGAGGAGGGTAAAAAATTCCCTTTTAATTTTCCTTTCCATACTTTAGATAATATTGTACTTTCACCTCATAGGGGATATTCCCCTTTCAATGATTTACTAAGATGGGATGAAATAATTGAAAATATAACTCGAATGTCTCAAGGACGACAAGATTTTCTTAATGTTGTAAACTTAGATGAAGGATATTGAAAAAATAGATAATGATTTTATGGCCAAGGTTGACCATAATAACACCAATAATTCCAAGACGAATTATGAATCTGCACTAAATCCAACATAATATTAGATGCCATTGCAGAGAAATAGTTTGTAAGTAAAGGATAATCACCATTTTCTCTAATCGCAAAATGTACATGAGAATTTGTATTTACATAGTGGAAATCAGCAAGATTCCATCCTAACATTATCCATTCCCCTTCGCTTATTAAAATCTTAGATATTTGTATATTAACATCATTAAAATCACTTGACCATAGCTCGAATATATATTCACATTGAATTTTCTCGTTAAATTTTAATGTTATATTGATAGCGTACTGATTTGGACCAATTCCACGATCTACAATAGTTATTGATTTTATTAAGCCTGGAGTAGCAGAATATATCCTTTTGTTATTTTTAAAATAAAGGTCAAATCCCAAATGTACTGATCCCCATGGACAGTTAGTTGTATTAGAGTAAGCTTTTTGTACATCATTAATATCAAGTTTTGAGCTAAATGTTGTATTCACATAATCCAATGGTGTATTTTCGTCGTAGCATAGATACGGCCATTCAGGATGCCATATATGTATTAATCCCATCATTCTATCAGAAGCAACTGGAGAATAATATCTATCAAGCCGGGTTCGTATATTATTCTCAATAACATCAAAATGAATATGAGCTCCAGGGCCTCTTTGTAAAAATCTTGCAATTTCCTGACCGATTTCAACCCAATCTCCTATACTAATGTTAATTAACCTTTGTTGATGTTCATGATCATTAATATCAGTGGTCCATGGTTCAAATCCGTAATTTACATAGACAGTGTGATTAAATCTTATACTTACTCCAACCATGTATCTATTATCTGTCTCATTACCCCAATCCATCAATCTTATATCACTAACTTGCCCTGGAGCCGCAGCAAGAACTTTTGAATCATTATTTAAAGCAAAATCAAAACCCAAATGAGCCATAACAAAAGGGCAACTTTTTGTAGAAGACCATGCTCCATTAACTGTGTAAATATCTGATTCATTCTCAAAAATAACGTCCATGTAATTTAAACGATTCCATTTATATCTATCTCCTGGATCAAAAAAATCATCCGCCCAGGGGGAATAATCTAAAAATTGAGGGATCAGGAAAAATCCCGATACACCAATAACTACAATAATTATTGTTATAATTAATGTACCTTTTTTTTTCATAATAAATTGAAAGAAGAGAATTTTATTTAATTTAATTTTTACTTAAACAATTGATTATTTGAATTGAAAATTTGTTTAAGAATATATAAATAAATAAAAAAATTTTATATAATTTCCTAATATTGTTAGATTATTTTAACCTAAATTTGAATTAAGATAGAAATATTTTAACCACTTTTAATACTAATTAAAAGTTTTAAAATATCATTAAATTTGAGGAATTCAGCAATATTTTAAAAATTAATGTATTAATATTCATTTTGGAAGTGGAAAGAGATGACAAAACAGTATTACTTTAAATATGTTAATCCGATAAAAATAAACATTTATATATTAATGTGTAATAAAATATCTTATAATAAAAATTGTGGTTTAAGGCGACCATTTTAAAAAATGGGTTAGATCATTTGCCGTTTTTTTAATTCGGCATATCTAAGTAATACAAAGAAGTGATAATATGAAAATTGTAACTGTTAACATTCCTGAATCTTATCTTGACAGTATAGAAAAATTGGTAGGGGAAAATGGGCTTTATCCATCTCGATCTGAATTAATCAGAGTAGCTGTAAGAGATTTCTTACTTCGAGAATTAAAAATGGCTGACAATATAGCCAAATATAAAGAAAGTGAAACGGAGGATTTTGATGACGACCACTTTGTTAGAGTTCCTATTGAACGATTAAATGAGAAGGATGAGCCAGTCCGAGAATTTAAGACCTACAAGATTATCAAGCGCTTAGAATATTAGAGAAGTAAGCCATAAGAGTAAATAGCGAAGAGGTAAGTCTCTTTTCCTTTTTTTTTTCTTTCATTTCTTTTTCGTGTTATTGTACGTCTTATTAAACTTACAATAACTAAGCTGTTATAATAATATTAATCTTCACTATTCTCTTTCCTGTCTCCTATCGAACCTAATTTATCTATATATTCTTTTATGTCTATTTTTGAGAACCGATCAAGATCTCTCCTATGTCGTGTCGCATTTGTTCTGAATTCCAAATCATACCCATCCTTATCTTCCTTATAGCTCTCAAATATTCTTTCTCAGAACTTTATTTTTTCATTTCTTAAAGCTTTTAAAGCTTCTCGGAAGCACTCAAGAACAGTATCAAGACTACGTTTATAACCTATAGTACCATAAGGGACAAGATTCTCTTTATTTTCTACTAGATTTGTTAGTCTTTTTGGCAAATAGAAACAATATTCTTTCATTTCTTGAATATATTTCTTTATTGAATCTTCAAGACTTCCCTTATCATCAAGATTATCTAAATTGAAATTCTTAAATTAAGTATCTACTACATTGCCAAAATGGTCGCCTAAATTCGGAACATAATTGTCATCCAAAGAGGTAGACCTTATTAAATCAAAAAACGCAAATAATGATTTATACCCTAGATTAGAAGTCTTGGAACTTGGTAACCAATCAATAGCTTTATCCTCTCCGCTTTGATTATATGCTTTGATATAGACATCATAAGCTTGATCTGTAAAAGTCGATGGATCATCCTCTAGCTTTTTCAATTTAGTCACTACTCTTAAAAATAGTTTCAATTTCAATATTAACAAAAAAAAAATATATTTAAATATAGACTCTCTACATCATTCCTAACCACTTGTCTAAATAACGACTCGATCGAAGTATAACCAAACATTCTTTCACCCACTTCTCGTTCTTCCAATGCGCTAGAGCGTCCTCGATAGCCTCATAATTCCCAGATTTGAACGCCTTCCACATATTAAGAAATGTACTCTCCCGGTATTTTCGCTCGGCTGCATTATCTACTTCTTGATTCTCTCCACCTTTCTTGAGGCAAGCAAAGTATTCATACTTATTCTCAAAATCTCACCATATTATGCTATGAATAGTACAACTAATTCACTATAAAATAAAGGGTGGGATTACCGAATAATCAATTTATAAAGATTTAAATGGGTGAATTACTATGGAAAAAATTTCCAGCTTTTTTTATTCGTTTTCATAATTCTAAACGATACTTAAGTTTCCAGATTAACCATATGAAATGAATTTCAAGCTCTTTTGTGCCTTGTTCACCCACACTATCATCGCACTTTTTTTTCCTACTTAAAATTATAATGGAAAAATTTCAAATTTTTTTTAAAAAATTTGGAAATAGTTCAAATATAGTATAAACTATTACTAAACTTCAATAAATAAACCTATATATAAAATTACTTCCTTACTTCATTAAAATTCCCCTAAACGGTTTCTTTTTTTGATAGAAAATTTACTTGACAATTATTTTACTGAATTTACAGATATTATATGTAAAATTTCCGAAGTGTATCGTTATGAGGGCAAGTTTGATAAAGCAATGGAATTATTTGATTCAATCAAACCATTATTCAATACACATGAATTTAAAGACGAAGATAAAGCTAGAATATTGATACTATTTGCTAATATTAGAATGGGTAATAAATTTCTAAAAGATTTTAACTACGATCAAGAAATAAGTATGCTTAAAGAAGCCCAAATATTAGCAGAGAATTCAAATGCTGAAAATATCCAAGCAGATGCTATTGATCTTTCGGGAAATTGCATTTATCAGACAGGAATTCTCAAAGGAGATTTTGAGGAAGCATTAACTTATTTTAATACAGCCCTATCTATAAGAGTTAAAATAAATGACAAGTTGGGTTTATCTAAATCTTATTTTCATTTAGGACTTTACCATGAGAATAAAAAGGATGCTGATGAAAATGATCATAAAATCGCTTTAGATTACTATGAAAAAGGATTAAAAATAGCTGAAGAAGAAGACTTTAAACTTGAACAATCCTATTTTTTTCGTCATATTGCAGGAATCTATGCCTATATTAAAGAGGATCTAGATAATGGTTTATATTATTTTAAAAGATCAACACAATTACGGGAGGAGATTGGATTCATTTTTAATTTACAATTTGCATATTTTGCTGAAGCTTTTGTTTATTTTCTTAAGAAAGACATAGATAACGCTAGAGATTATTTTATGAAAGCTTACTTAACAGCTAAAAATGTCAGTCGAATTGAGGCCTTAAAAGTTCTTCTTTTTAGACGTGGTGATGAAATAGTAAGAGAGATAAACATAAAAGCTGCTTTAAATTATTTCAGTATTATGCTAGACGTAGCTAGAAAAGTTAATGATAATAAAGGAATAATAGAAATTGAATTAAAAATTAAAAAGTTATCAGAAAAGGAATAATATGATATATTTTACTTCTTTTGTCAAGTATAACTTATAAGAGTTATAGGTAGTAAGTTTACTAAACTCTTTAAAATCGAGGAACCCTCGTTTCTCTGATAATGCATAGAGGGAATCAAACAAGATATTAACAGCGATAGGAGTTATGCTTTCAAATTGCCTGATAAACTCTGCAAGGATAATTTACTTGGCCTCGAAGATAATATCTCTAAGTGTCTTAGACTTTGGAGCAAAACCAAGCTCTTTATTTCTACCAAGCTCTTTATTTCTATCGAGTATTGAAATTTGTAAAAATTAAGTTCTTATATATTTTTATTAATGTTAGCCAAAAATTATTTTATACTCTTTTTCTTTTTTTTTTAGAATCACTCAAATGAGTAAAAAATAAATACCAATAAAATAATATTTATAAAATCTAAAGTAAAAAAGATTAAGGGTAATCTTTATTTCTAAGAAAATTGAAAATACCAATAATTACAAACCAAAATTTATGGAATTTGGTATTATCCATAAAGAAAATTTCAAAGATATTTACGAAATTCCGTTAAAAAGATGGGATCCTTTATCCACAGTTAAGATAAAATCAGAATCTTTTGGTCTTCGTAAAGAACGTAGGAGATTTTATGGTCATTATTCGTATATATCTCCTATTAGAGGAACTAGACCCAAAGGATTTAAAAGCGACGTAGATGAAAAACAATTCTATGATTGTTCAAGGAAAGTTATAGCAAAATATCATGATGTTTTTTCATCGGTTATTGAAGGAAAGGTAGTTCATGATGATTGGGGAATGCCAATAGGAGATGGACATACTATCATCATTGCTCAAGATGAGATAAGGCGAGATAATCCATTCTCCGAAACCATACATCGAATAGATAGAATTCCTGATACATGTAAAGCAGTAACTTTGATAAATAGATATCCTTCAATGGCAAGGATTGTAGATAAAGATATTGAAGATCATATTAGAAAAAATCTTCCTGCACACCTTAAATTATCAAAAGGAATTAATTTAGTCACTGTCTCTCGTAATTTCTATCCATCTTTATGCTTTAATTTAATTCCGGAGGAAGTATTAGCAGGAATCTTTCTTTCAATGCGAGCAGCAATCCTCTATTGTATAGAAGAATCTATTAATCGAGATTATTATGATATACCTGTTATGCCATTTTTCAATATAGGCACAAAAGTTGGGGGTTCCCAACCTAGAATACATAGTCAAGTTTATATTGATTTAAATATGGATGGCCATGGAAGCCGATTAGAAGGATATCTTGAAGCTTTCAAAGAAATGGGGGATAACTGTCACTTATGTCAAACCACTCATGGTGGAACTGACCGTATTATATTGGAAACTGAGTTTTGGACCTTCTATAATACCGGAAGCCCTGTAAGAAATTATCATATAAGATTTCATCCAAATGAACATCTACGAAGATTTGCACAATTAAAAGCTAATCAAATTGAAGATCTCGCAAAGTCATTAAAAATGATTTTTCAAGCATTAGATGACTTAGGAATTGATAAAAATCGTAATATCCTATTTAACGGTTGCCCATATGGTTATGATGCTGATTTTCATATGTTTGCAGATATTATTCCACATGAGGTAATAGGTGGTGCTGAAATGGCTGATGATATGCGAGTAGCAAGAAAATTGCCTCATATCGCTGCTAAAGAGATAAGAAATTCATTAGAGAAATATCTTGAATAAAGATTTTTTCTTTCTAAAGGGATAACCTTTATAATTCAAATTGAATTAGATTTATATCTATTAAATATGTTATATAAATGAAAATTCTCTAGAGGATAATATATTGAGAGAATGGTCTGCGATAATCTTAGCTGGTGGTAAGGGAGAAAGGTTAATGCCCTTGACTTCAATACTCCCAAAACCACTTGTAAAAGTCACTAATGTCCCTATGATTGATTATACAATAGCACATTTAGTATTCGCAAATATAAAACATATAATCCTTGCTTTAGCATATATGGGAAAGGAATTGGAAGATTACATCAAAAAGACTTGGACTTCTGACAAATTGGGTGATGTAGAGTTAGAATGTTATATTCAAGAGAGTAAGGGTACTGCTGATGCTTATAGGCTTCTAACTGAACGTATAGATTCAAATAATGTTGTTGTTTCAATGGCAGATATCGTAACTAATCTACCTATGAAGCGATTTATGGAATTCCACTCTAATAAAGAAGGACTTGCAACAATCTCAATGAAAACCGTTGAAAGCCATACTTCTCAATATGGAGTAGTTTTATTGGATAAAAATCGAAAAATTTACCTTTTTTTAGAAAAACCTGCCCCTATGGAATTATATTTGAGTAGTATGGCTCAAAGAGAAGATTTATTCCTACATACTAATATCATTAACACAGGGATTTATTGTTTTAATAATAAAATTGGAAATATACTCCATGAATCTGGTTTAATGGATTTTGGAGGAGAAGTATTTCCATATCTCCTTGAAAACAAATATGATCTATATGGATTTGTTGAAAACTATTATTGGATGGATGCAGGAAATTCAACTACCTATTTATGGGTGAATTGGGATTTATTGCGTAAATATGCATGGCCAATTTTACCTAATGGTGTTGAATATGATGAAATTTTTGTAATGGGAATTATAAATTCGGGTCAAAATATTACAATTGAAAAACCAACTTGTTTTGGAGAATTTGTTCAATTAGAAAATAGAGTCAAGATTAAAGAATTAACATCAATCGGGAATCATGTAACTATTGGAGAAGATACGATAATTGAAAAGAGTGTCATATGGGATGAGATCAAGATTGGTGCTGGGTGTATTATTACAGAGAGTATAATATGTAACAACTGTGAAATTGGAGATAACGTTGTTTTAGAAAGAACAATAATAGCACCAAGCTGTAAAATTAGCAGTAATTCTCAAATTAGGGATAAAACCATAGAACTCGGAACAGAATTATAAGTTCAATTGAATGATGCAATGAAATTACAAAAATACTCTATAGGTACGGGAGATAGATTTGGATGTCAAGGAAAAGCTCAATTAAAAGCAGTAATAGAAGCACAAAAAGAAGGTTTAGATATAGCAATTGTATGGAATAAATCCCACAGAGAACATTTAATCACTAAAACAACCCCATCAGATGTATTGTATGAAGCTCAAAATGCAGTTGATGAGTTAAAATGGAACGGTAATTACTATATTGATGCTGATCATATCAGTCTTTCTAATGTCGATTCTTATATTGATTCGTGTAATTTTTTCACATTAGATCTTGCGGAATTTATAGGAAAAAAAGGTTCCGATGTGGATATCAATAGTTTTATCGAAAAACATAAAAAATATACAGAGAAAACATTTTTTCCAAGTTATAAAAAATTCTTTAAGATTAGTAAGGATCAATTAAAAATCATTGCAGAGAACTATCTTTTAGCAATAAAAGAAGCTGGTAAGATTTATCGCAAGATTAAAAAGAAAAAAAGTAATGAGAATTTCTTGATTGAAATCTCTATGGATGAATCAAAGGAACCTCAAACTCCAACTGAAATATTTTTTATACTTGCTGCTATAGCTGACGAGAAAATCCCTATCAACACCTTTGCTCCTAAATTTTGCGGGAATTTTTATAAAGGTGTTGATTTTGAAGGAAATATTAAGCAGTTTACAAAAGAATTTGAGATTCTTCAGGTTATTATTCAATTTGCCAAACAGCAATTCTCTTTAGGAGATAGTCTAAAATTAAGTATTCATTCTGGAAGTGATAAATTCTCTCTCTATAAGATTATTAATAAAATTATGAAAAAGTATAACACAGGTGTCCATTTAAAGACATCTGGAACTACTTGGTTAGAGGAATTAATTGGCTTAACAATGTCTGGCGATGAGGGATTAACAATTAGTAAAGAAATCTATAATAAGGCGTATAATCGGTTTGATGAAGTTTGCAGACCATATATATCAGTGATTAACATAGATAAAACAAAATTACCTAATCCTAAAATCGTAGATAATTGGAATACAAAACAATTCGTTAGAGTTTTAAATCATGATATATCATGTAAGGATTATAATCCAAATTTTAGACAATTGCTCCATGTTAGTTATAAAATCGCAGCAGAAATGGGCTCTCGATATATAAATGCTGTAAAAAAGTGTGAAGAATTTATAAATCCAAAAGTAATTGAAAATCTTTATAAAAGGCATATTAAGAAATTATTTCTTTAAAAAGATTTGACAAGAAATTTTGTTTAAAGCTTTAAAGATCAATAACTTATAAATAATAACCTTACTTTTCAAGATATATCTTTTCCAAGCATCTTTATTTATATTGGAACTTAAATTGAAAGAACTTTCAAACACAAAAAAGGAAATCATTTTAATTGGAATAATTCTTTTTGGCATAATTACTCCCTTATTAGTAATACATTTTTTAATTAAACCCCTTAATACACAAGATAATCAAGGGAGTGATTTATTTGACTTAGAAAAAGTCGACAATCATCCTTTGTTTGTCATGAAATATAATACAAATTATAGTCTTGAAAATTTTTTATATTCAAATCAAAATTATCTTACAGAAGATATTTTAGATTTTAATTGGGCTTGTACTTGTTTTGCAACGTTAGATAATAAAAGTAATATGCTATTTGGAAGAAATTTTGATTGGTCTCATAATCCTGCACTTCTTTTATACACAGATCCTCCTAATGGTTATAAGAGTATATCTATGGTAGATTTAGGATTACTTAATCTGGATAATGAATTAGAAATGTCACAAAATCCTCAACTTCTTCTTAGAACTCCGTTTTTTCCTTTAGATGGAATGAATGAATATGGTTTGACTATTGCTTGTATGGCTATCCCTGATGCTGGAGATGTAAATGATCCAGAAAAACCTACTTTAGGAAGTTTAGAGTTTATAAGAATAGCTCTAGATTATGCTAAAAGTATAGAGGAAGTTTTCGATTTATGGAATCAATTTAATATTGTATTTCCTCCGGGACCAGATTTACATTTTTTAATCGCAGACGCTTACGGGAGTTCTGCCATAATTGAGTGGATTGAAGGAGAAATGAAAACTCTCAAAAATGAAAATTTATGGCAAGTGTCAACTAATTTTGTGATTTATAATAGTAGTGAAATTGAACAACAAAGTTGTAGCAGATATTATACGTGTGAAACTTTTTTGAGTGAAAATGAAGGTAATATTACGGAAGCGGAAGCTTTAAATCTTTTAGATATTGTATCTCAAAGCAGCACTCAATGGTCAGCAATTTATAACATGCAGAAAAAAACTGTTAAAATTATAATGGGGCAAAATTATAATCTTCCTATTCATGAATTTGTATTATAGTTACTTAAGAACTTGTATCTCTTCAAAAATTGTTTTGAAATTTAAAACTCATGTGAAATTATATCTCTCATTAAGTTGATTAACGTATTAAATTCATATTTATTTAAAAATGGCACCTCTGTACAAATTAGTATATAATAACGCGTTATCTCTTTAATGAGTGTAAATTGTTTGAAAATAAAATATTTGCCAAATCGTTCTACTATAATATGATTTTCGGCTTCATCATCTATAGTCTCTATTCTTTCAAATTCATCATTTAATCTTAAGAAATAAGGTGATAATGCGTTCAGTAATTCTTTGATTTTATTATTCTTATAGTATGAACCAATGATCAACGAATTATATCTATTAATTCAGCACCCTCAACTCTACAAGTATTAACAAATTCTTGGATGGCTGTTTCTATTACTTCAGATCTCGGAAATAAACTTAAAAGAATTTCAGACATGGCATTTATAATCGTCGATAAATCAAAAATAGTGGTTTTATAAAAATTGAATCTTCTATAATCCTTAATTTACTTGATTTTATTCTTTAAAAACGAAATTGAATCATTTATTTTAATTTGTATAGCTTCAGTTATATCTGAATCATTTTTGTGGAAAAAGATATGGATTGGGGGAAATAATTTCACTTCTGCCAATTTATTAATTACATCCTTTAAATAAGTATAGGACTCTCCGATTCTATCATAATCTTGCACAACAACAACGTGAAGTAAAATATCCGTCCCCTGAAAAATCTGCTGAGTTTTTTCGAGATATAGTTTCCGATAGCTTTCATGACCTCCAAGATCCCATTCCGCTACATTCATACCGAGAAATTCAAATGTCCTTATCTTAGCATTTCTAGTTGGTTTTATCACTACAAATTTAGAAATTTCTCGTAGAAGTGTTAGAATTATAGAAGACTTCCCTGCATTATCCAAACCTACAAAAACTAATTTCTGAATATTCGAATTGTTCTCCTCTTGCAGCTCCAAAATTTACTGCTCATATAATATGTTTCAATAATTTAATAGATAATAAAGTGAATGAATATATATCTTTTCAAATCGCAATTTGGAGAAAAATCCTTAAAAAAATAATAAATAAAGGTTTTAAGAATTTCTAAGTCAGAATCATTTTTATCCTTTAAAGATTTTAATGATTTTGTATGAAAAATTTTTTAAATTATTGGAATGCCATATCATTTGCTTTTACAAAATATTGCAACATAAAACGGAAAGTGAATAATATTCCGTATATTATTCATCCAATTCGTATTACTTCAATTTTACGAGCAGTGGGATACAATGAATTTGAACATGAAGATCTAATGATTGCATCATTATTTCATGATCTCTGTGAAGATACCAATACATCTTTAGAAGAGATTGATAAAAAGTTTGGAAAAAGAGTTGCTTCAATTGTTAGTGAACTAACTAAACCTAAAGGTACAAAAGGTCGTAAAAAAGACCAATGGTTTGAGGATTTTATTAATAATTCAAAGGAAGCAAAAATTATTAAAATGGCTGACAGGATAGATAATCTACTTGAAATGGTGGACGATTGGACAAAAAAAAAACAATTATCATATACTAACCAAGCAAAAATAATTTTGAAGTCTTGTGGGGATGCTAATAAAGAATTAGCCCATAAATTAGAAGAGATAATTAAGAAAAATTTAGAGAATTCATTATAAATTATTAAGAATTAACTTTATTGTTTAAAAAAGCTCAAGATCTAAGGATCCCATTGATAAATCTTTTTAATTTTTAGAATTGTAATTAGACTTATGGAAAATAATTTAGAATATAATTCTCAAAAAAAAAAGTCAAAAATTCATAAATCTTGGATTATAGCTTTATGTCTTTTAGCTTTTGGTACAACTCTTTATTCAGAAATAGAAGGGCAATGGAATTCTTCATTTGCACGTGTTATTGCAAATATGAGTTATTTTGGCGTTTCTACTATGGTAGCATTAGCAGGAATCTTTGGAACGATTTTCTATTTAGTATGGGGAGCAATTTCTGATAATTTGCGGACAAATCTTGGAAGAAGAATTCCAATAATTTTGATTGGTATGCTATCAACGGCGGGATTAATGATATTCTTTATTTCAACAACTTATTTATTATTTATATTGGTGATTGGAGGTTTTCTTTTAGCAATTACTTCAAATATGTTTCATGTTACAAACAAATCTTTAATTGGTGATTTAATTCCAATGGAAAAAAGGGGAAGAACTAATTCTATCTTGTTTATAGCAACAAATATGGGTTCCATGACAGTTTGGATACCTGCTATAATTTTTTTGCCTGAAGGGACAGAAACCTATTCTAGAGAAATCCATTCCATCTTTATTGGAGGAGGAGCTTTATTATTAGTTATTATTGGAATTCTTGTAACTCTATTAGTTAAAGAACCTAAGATAAATACACCTGCTAACAACTGGCTTCATGATCTTAAGAAATTGCTAAATCGTAAAGAAATGATGCAACATGAAGATTTTCTCCGTTTATTTGTTGCTATGCTGTTTTTAATCATGAGTCAATATGCTTTTACTCCATTTTTACTGATATTACTTCAAGAAATTTCGTTAAGCCTTATAGAAATTTTAATTTTTTTACCGATTATTGGAAGTGCTATTGGATTAGGGATATTTCTTCTAGGAAAATACGTCGATACAATAGGTCGAAAAAAAGTTGCTTTAATTAGTTTAATTATTTCTCCAATTGGTTGTTTTATTATAGCATTTTTGGGATTCAGTTACCAATTATTATTAATAGGTTTTGGGATAATGATGCCTTTTAATATAGGATTATGGTTAGCAACAGATGCATGGACCTTGGATTTACTTCCTGAAGAATCACGAGGAAGATTTTTGGGAATAATAAATATAGGAAATGCCATTGCTAAAGCACCAGGTGTCCTTCTTGCAGGGTATTTAGCAGATATGTTTGGAATTTTATGGGTATTTTTTATAACAGGTATTATTTTATGGATAGGTATTCCATTTTTCTTACGCGTTCCTGAAACTATCAAAAAGGAAAATGATAAAAGTGAGCAATAGAAAGTATAAGATTGTTTACATTGGAGCAGGTTCATATCGTTTTGTAATTCCCTGCACAATGAATATATTAGATTTCGCGAAAAATTTTAATCCCATTGAGTTATGGTTAGTAGATATTGATGTTTATTCACTATCATTGATAAAAGATGTAGTTTTGCGTATGGTTCAGCTCCATAAAAAAAAGATTGCGATCCATTCCACAATTGATAGAAAAAAAGCACTTCCTTCTGCAGATTATGTATTAATTTCAATATCTGTGGGTATCCAACGATCTGAATGGATGGATATTCATGTTCCATTGAAGTTTGGAATACCACAAAATACAGGAGATACGGTTGGTCCAGGTGGGATATTTCGTGGTCTTAGAACGATACCTGTTATAGTTGAAATTTTAAAAGATATTAAAAATTTATGCCCTAATGCATTAGTTCTAAATTTTACAAACCCCCAGAGCACAACAATGCTCAGTATTTATCAAACAGCTCCTCATGTTCAATCGATAGGACTTTGTCATGAATTGTTTTATTTAGAGTCAAAAAAATTTAGAAAAGTTCTCAATTATTGTGGAATAGATACATCCACTAAAAATAAATTTCAAATTCTATATGGTGGACTAAATCATTTTTCTTGGATAACTAAATTTGAATATGGTGAAGAAGATTTATATCCAATATTGCGAGAAAAGGCTGATTTTATGTATAAATCCGGAAAGTTTGGTAGACCTTTTAATTTTTACCTCCTAAAAAAGACAGGGTATTTAACATATGTAGAGGATAGACATGTAGCTGAATTTTTACCACAATATTACAATTATTTTAATCATTGGGATAAACCTTTTAATATTACTGCTTTGAGAAGCGTATTTAGAGTTCAATTAGAAAGAAAATTCATGTACTCATTGATTAAAGCTCTAAAAAGAAAACGATTTAGTTGGATTATTAAATTATTTTTACGCCCCACTGAGGGTATAGAAAAAGCACTATTAATGGCTAAATACAGAGAGAGGAATATTTCAAGAATTCATGTATGTAATATAATAAATAATGGATCTATCTCATTTTTGCCAAATAATTGTGTAATTGAAACTCCTTGTTATTTCAAAAATGGAGAGATTCAAAAAGCAAAGATAGGAAATCTTACTGATCCAATTAAAAAATGGATTATTCCTCATGCAAAAAATCAGCAATTAGTTGTAGATGCTGCATTATCTGGGAATCCTGATGATTTAATTAAAGCATTACTAGCTGATCCCATGTGTATTTTTATAGAAGACGTAGAAAAAATAGAAGCTTTAATGAGGAATATGTTATATTATCAGAAGGACTGGTTGCCTAACTTCTCTGAATCAATCCTAAATTATAGCGATTTAAAAAAGATGAAATACTATATTGAAAAGAGTGAATTAAGTAAAAGAGACATTGCAAGAAAAGAAAAATTTCACGTAGATAAAAGTCTAAAAATAAAATCATGGCCCTTTATCAATTAAGTATTAGAGAAATTTTATAATTTAGATATATTCTATAGGTTATTGAAGTATATTGTTAATGAAAAATGTTTGAGAGAGATTCTTCTTGAAATTAAAATTTAGTTGTGCTTGGCTTTATGCCATTTCAAAATATAATAAATATGCTGAGAATTTTAAACTTAAAGATGTGTTGATTGCTATAAAACAGATTAAAAAATTAGGATTTGATACAACTGAATTAGAAGTAATGCGGAAAAGAAATTTCGAAGAAATATATGAAAACAAGAAAAAAGTATTAGAGAACTTGGAAAAATTAAATTTAAAAGTAAACAACTTATGCGCTGTTTTTCCAGAATTAATGACAAAAGAATGGGAAAATTATATTGATTTATTCGAGAAATCTGCTGAATTAGCAGCATATTTTGGATGTGATACAATTCAAGTAGATTCTCATATGCCACCATTAGAATATATTACTGAACGCCCTTATGACGAAACAATAAAGTTTGATGTAGATATTAAAATAAAAGTGGAAGAAGGATCAAAGTCTTTTAATTGGAATAATCATTGGAACAATATCGTGAATTCTATTAAAAAGTGTGATTCTATTGCCTATAATAGGGGTTTAAAGCTATGTTTGGAACCAAGAGTTCATGAATCAATACCTAATACCGATGCAATATTACGATTATTCGATTGGGTTAATTCAGATAATTTTGGAGCGGTTTTAGATTGTGGCCATTTACATGCTCAAAAGGAAAGCATTCCACTTTCTGTTGAAAAATTAGGAAATAAAATATTTTGTGTTCATGCTTCTGATAATGATGGTCGTGTTAACCTGCATTTGGGTATTGGTCGAGGTAATATCGATTGGGAAGGCACTCTAAGAGCGCTAAAAAAACATAAATTTAGAGGTTTTATTGCTGTAGATATTGGGATGTTACCTTCTGAATATGATTTAGACCAAGAAATTAATAATTCTATCATATATCTTAAAAATCTTGCTAGTAAAATTTTAGATTAGAATAAATAGGGTTAATTATGTATTTAAAATCTATAAAGGTATTAGACTAATGAAAAAATTATCAGGTATAGTAATAGGCGCTGGTAACCGGGGAGCAGATGCCTACGCATCATATGCTTTAGCTTTTCCTAAGGAACTAAAGATTGTGAGTGTTGCAGAACCAAATCCAATCAGACGTGAAAATTTAGCAGTCAGTCATAAAATCCCAAAAAATTATGAATATAATGATTGGAAAGAGATTTTAGAACAACCGAAATTTGCTGACATTGCAATAATCACTACACAAGATAAAATGCATTATGAACCAGCAATTAAGGCTATGAAACAAGGTTATCATGTACTTTTAGAAAAACCAATGGCTACTACAGAGGCAGAATGCCGTAATTTAGCAAAAACTTCTGAAGAAGCAGGTGTTATTTTACAAATATGCCATGTTCTTAGGTATACAAAATTATTCAGTACTCTAAAAGAGATTATTGATTCTGGAAAATTGGGAGAAATTATTAATATAAATTACTCTATTAACCTTAGCCATTGGATTTATGCTCATAGCTTTGTTCGAGGGAGCTGGAGAAATCAATTAGAGACTTCTCCTATGATATTAGCTAAAGCTTGTCATGATTTTGATATTCTTTATTGGTTTGCAGGTGCTGATCCCCTCAAAATTTCTTCTTTTGCCAGAACAAGTTATTTAACAAGTGAGAATCGTCCTGAGGGTGCTACTGAAAGATGTACTGATGGATGTCCCTATTCAAATAGATGTCATTATAATGCTATAGATTCTTATCTTAAGACAGTTCAATTTCATAACGACCTTATTCAAACTGAAAAAAAAATGATTCGGTGGTTTATTAAACTGTGGAAAAATCATCCTAAAATTGCTAATTTATTGATACCTCAATTCAGAAAAAATACTCCATATCGTGGCTGGCCAATTAATACAATCTCAGAAGATCTATCAGATGAGGGTATAATGAAAGCACTAAAAGAGGGACCTTATGGACGATGCGTATATGACTGTGATAACGATCAACCTTCAGCTCAAATAACTAATATTGAGTTTTCAAATCAAATAGTTGCTACATTAACAATGCATGGACACTCATATAAAGAGGGTCGATTTATTCGAATTGATGGAACAAAGGCAAGTTTAATTGGAGAATTTACATTAATGGGAATGCCAATTACTTTATATAACCATCTAACTGGGAAATCAATTCATTATAAAATAAAACTTACAAAAAATCCACACGAATATGAGGATTATCCTTTAATAAGAAGGTTTCTAGCAGCAGTACGTGGTGAAGAAAAACCTTTAACATCTGCTCGTGAATCTCTACAAAGTCATCTCATGTCTTTTGCAGCAGATCGTTCCTTTAAAGAAGAGAAGATTATTCATATAAAAAATTAAAATGTTGAATATTATGAGTCCATTCAAATTATCTTCTAAAGTGAAGAAAGGGTTAGGAAAAATTAATCGAAAAAACAACAACTTGAATTATTCTTTACAGCCCTTTGTTAAGAAATGGTTAAAGGGGCACCCACCTAGATTAACCTATTCATTAAAGCCACAGGAAATGAGTTTTGAATCATGGAGTCAACAAGTTAGAGAATTAATCATTAAAAAGATACCAACTTTAAAACCGTTACCTCTTGAGGAACAACAGTTAATAATACATGGGGAAACAAATTCAAATGGAATTAAATTTATACAATTTTCCTTAATGGCAATTCCAGGATTAAGAGTACCGGCAATAATGTGTATTCCCGACCATATTGATCATAAAATACCTGCTTGTATTTGCATACATGGACATAACCAAAGTATTTATAATTCTGTTGGAATTAAAAAGTCCAAAAATGAAGAATATTTTGGATATGAGCTAGCTAAGTTAGGATTAATAACTCTTTCTTTTGATTGGATTGGAAGTGGGGTTCGAGAATCTTTTAAAAATAAGTTCCTTTTTTTTCTTAAGGATGAGGGGCAAAGAACTAATTGGTTGCGTTTCATAGGATTGGATATGTTAGGTTTACGTATAACTGAAGTAAAAGCATTGATTAATTATTTAGAAAATCAAGATGAAGTAGATCCTAAAAGAATAGGAATAATTGGTCATTCAGGAGGAGGAACCCTTTCTTTATTTGCCACATTTTTTGATGAGAGAATTAAAGTATGTGTTACTTCAGGATACTTTAGTACATGGGATCATTCTATTCTTGCTATGTATCATTGTGGTTGTAATTATATTGCGGATTTAAGAAAATATCTTGAATTATATGATATATATTCATCTCTAGCTCCATGTCCTTTAGCGATTACAATAGGGAAAAAAGATAAGATTTTTCCCTATGAAGGTACTAAAATATCTATCCCAATAATCGAAAAAGCTTATCAGGAGGCTGGTCATTCAGAGAACTTATTAATCCATATACAAAATAAAGGTCATAGATTTAGTGGAGAAAAGATATATCCATTCATTCTAAGCAATCTATAATTTTTTTTTACTAAAAACTCATACAGAATAAATAGTTATTAAAAATTATTGATTTCATATTTTATTGATGTATAACAATTAAAAATCTAAAAAAAAAGAAAAAAATTAGTTAAAGTTGAGATTCATCAATTACAGGCATTTCTTCTGAAGCTAAGTTTTTTTGAATTTCACTATTAGGCAATTCGTATTCTTTTAAATTTCCGTTCATAAATTCTTCGTAAGCTAACAAATCAAAAAAACCATGACCACTAAAGTTAAATAAGATGACTTTCTTTTCATTGTTTTCTTTAGCTTTCAATGCTTGTTCAATCGTTTCTTTTATTGCATGTGCAGTTTCTGGAGCAGGAAGTATTCCTTCAGCTTTTGCAAATTGGAGTCCAGCACTAATTACTTCTGTTTGATGATGCATAGTAGTTTTAACAATTCCATTATTATTTAAAATTGAAATAATGGGAGCCATTCCATGATATCTTAATCCTCCTGCATGGATTGGGCTGGGGATAAAAGTATGTCCTAAAGTATGCATCTTCACAATAGGTCCTTTCATTGCAGAGTCACCGTAATCCCATCTATACTCTCCTTTTGTTACACTTGGACATGCTCGAGGTTCCACACCAATTAATTCCATATCTGGATTTGTTCCGTCTAATTTATCTTTGACAAATGGAATCATCAAACCAGCAAAGTTCGAACCGCCTCCAATACAGCCAATTACTACATCTGCTTTTTCAATACCAGCTTTAGCTAGTTGAATTTTTGCCTCTTGTCCTACAATAGTTTGATGTAAAAGCACGAAATTAACTACACTTCCAAGAGAATATTTTATTCTATCACTCCTCATACTATGTTCTAATGCTTCAGATATTGCAATTCCTAAACTCCCTGGATGTTCTTGATCTTTCTCCAAAAATTTTTTTCCAGAATCAGTTAGATTGGAAGGACTTGGATACACTTCAGCATTAAAAGCCCTCATTAAGATTTTTCTCCCTGGTTTTTGAAAATAGCTTGCTCTTACCATATATACAGTACATTTTAGATCATAGAGACTACATCCATATGCTAAGGCAGAACCCCATTGCCCAGCCCCTGTTTCTGTGACTAATTCTTCTGTTCCTTCTTTTTTTGCATAATATGCTTGGGTTATAGCAGTATTAGGTTTATGTGACCCCGTAGGAGAACATGATTCATTTTTATAAAAAATTTTAATTTTATCTCCTTCTATATCTAACTCTTTCTCTAATCCCAATGCTCGATGAAGTGGACTCGGTCGATAAGTTTTTGCAAAAATTTCCCTTAATTCCTTTGGAATAGGAATAAGAGGTTCCAATGAGACTTCTTGCATTACACATTCTCTAGGAAAAATAGCAAATGCCATTTCCGGTGGAGCCGGTTTTCCATCAATTGGATTTATTAAGGGCGTCATAGGGGAGGGTAAATCTGGCAAAATATTTACCCAATTTTTTGGAATCTCATTTGGTTCCAGTAAAATTCTTCCAGTAAAATGATCTACCATTTTTTTTACCTTCTATATTTACTTTTTCACATCTTAAGACGTGTATCATTAAAAAATTGGAAATCAATATGATTAATGCCCATTTAGAAAGAGGATTTAATATTTTAAAGGAAAATATTAAAAAGAAAAAATAAATCTAAAAAAACCAATGCAGTTGGCTCTATTGCCAACACCAAGGCCACTGCCAAGATTGAATTCTTAGAGTTGCCATAATATTTAATAAATAGTTATCTGAAAATATTTAAACATTATATAGTAAATTCAAATAAAAATCTTTTGAAGTTTTCTTGAAATAATTTAAATATTTCAATTATCTAAAAATTGCTATAAATGAAAAATTTGAATAAATTAAAGTAAAAGCACGATTTCCATAATTTATATTGTGGTTTGGATATGAGGATTTTTATCTCAGATATCATTGTTAAGAAGGATAGATATGGTTCTGATTACTACTGGATAGTTGGTCAGCTTCGTTGTGGTAAAAGGGTTATTATTGAGGATGTCTATTTTAACCTTCAAAAGTATATTGATCATCGAATTGAAATGTTATTATCTTTTATGAGATCTCCTTATTTAGAATTACAGATGGGGATTCATAATGAAATATTCTTATCAGAAGAATACTATTCAGTGGAACTTATTGATGAGTTGTTAAATACAAAGGGAGTCATTTTAAGCGGGAAAGAGAAAATTATAATATTAACTGGTGAATATATTGATTCCTATACTATTCCTGAAAAATGGAAGTCGTTAATACAGCGAAAATCTTTTAAAATGTTATTTAAAGACCCATCTGCTCTTAAGACTGAAGATGGAACGTATCTTTTGTACCCTTTTCATTCAAGGAAGCGATTTCCAATTGAGTCAATCTCTCAAAGAGTCACCATGGCAGGTAGTCTCAGATTGGAAGCTTGGTGTCTGAATGGTGAAGAATCTTTGGTAAATAGCTTGGAAGATAGTATTGAAAGAAAATTAATGTAATTTTAATTTTATAGTAGTCGTTAAGATAATTATGAGTGAAATATATCATTATATATGGAGAAATAAATGGTTGACGTCAGAAGCTAAGATAATTGAGGATTTTATCGAAGCTTATGAGCAAGCATTAGATACCCTTAGGCGATGGAAGTAGTTAGGCATAAAACTTGAACAAAATCCAGGCATTATGGATGATTACGCAGAATTTTTCACTTATGATAGAGAAATTGCTCAGAAAGAAGGGTTTGATTAGAAGTTTTTATTTCTTTGCAAATGGTTCAAGGTCTATGGCTTCAAATATGTCATCTACCCCTTCAATAGTTCCTAAAAAGTGCCATTCCCCTTCTTCAACATTCTGACCTGACGCGTATCTCGAAGCCATATTGTATAATCTATTAAAGTTCTCATAATGTAAGGCGACTCGGTTTTCAGCGTAATCTCGTGCGGACCATGTTGTCATTAAGAATGGCCAATCGGAACTTTCTAACAGTAAAAGTTCTCGTGCCATCTGCTTTAAAATCTTAATA
This sequence comes from Promethearchaeota archaeon, assembly GCA_048940765.1. Taxonomy (GTDB): domain Archaea; phylum Asgardarchaeota; class Lokiarchaeia; order Sigyniarchaeales; family SOKP01; genus Loki-b32. The sequence continues at coordinate 36,398 of JBHLOG010000001.1, forward strand.
ATGTTTGGATCGTGCGAGCCCTTGTATTTTGCAATAATCTCTTCGCTCTTCGCTTCGCATTCGTAAATTCGCTCCCAAACCCACGTTGTCCACTCATTAAACCACACCCAGTGAGAACTTGCTTGACCCCATGAGCCTTCTATTACACTTACTACTTTATTCGGAGGATTAGATTCAACATATAGCCTTGAATTCGTTAATTCTACCTCTGGATCATCTTCAAGCCATCGAAGTACCCTTGCTAACCACCAATTTCCCTCAAACCACCAATGTCCAAATAATTCTGCATCATAAGGAGCTACAACAATGCCGTTTCTCCCATTTCTATTTTGAAAATCTCTTAGAATATCTTTAATGAGATTTACATAATGACTTGCATTTTCATCTAGTTTACCAGGTATATCATCTGGCCAATATAACATCTTTTTACCGAGGTCGAGTTTTGCTTCTGTGACTTTCCAATATCTCAAGCCCCCAGGATAATGTTTTTTATGAAAGTCCAAGTATTCAGCACATCCTGGATATCCATGTTCTCCGCTCCATACTACAATCCCTGTTTTCTCATCGCGAGTAAAAAATCCAACAGGTCCAGGAGTAGAGGGATCAGTAGACACTAAATATGATTCATATTGAGACTTTTCGAATGAAGTTGGGATTTCTTCATATTGAGATTCAAATTGCTTCCATAGTTCAGCAAGTAAAGGAAATCGGGCAGCATAGACACCTTGAGATTTTCCTCCTAAAAGTAAAGCAGTGTCAATAAAGAAGTATTTTAACCCATTTTTAGCAAGAAAGTATTCAATACCAGGACGATGATATTCTTCATCAGTTATAGGGTTTTTCCATCGATACCCTGGTCTATATGCACATTCAGGAAGCCAAGCACCTGTAGGAGTTCTACCGAAATGTCTTTTATAATTATCAACTGCCGTTTTAAATTGAGCATCAATTGAAGTATCCTTGGAAAGTAAGGGTGCATATCCATGAGTTGCTCCACATGTAATAATATCAACAAGGTCCATATCCTGAAGATTTTTAAACGCTCCCACTACATCCCTATTATACCTATGAATAAAGTTATCTCTTACCCGTTCATAGAATTCTTGCCACCATTTCGTTAATTTAATTCTCCCTTCTTCATATCTATTCCTTGTAAATTCTTCAAAATCATGTAGCGCCGCGTTATGTTTGTCCTCTAAATAACCTAAAAATCCCCCCGTAAATTTAGGATTTCGAAGCATTTCACATAAAATTGGAGTGAGACCAATAGTAAGTTTTGGATGATATCCGTCATCAACTAATTTATATAATTCTATAAGAAGCGGAATATATGTTTCTGCAGCTGCTTCATTCACCCAATCCATTCCATGGGGCCAAATTTCGGATAATATGATAAATTCATATTATTCTCCGTGACCAAGCACCCATGGTAAGTGTGAGTGTAATACTAAATTAAAAGATCCTAATATATCAGTCATATTTTTTCCTAAGTTAAATATAATATTATTTATTACAAAATTCGTTATTATTCAATAATTATTCATATCTTAAATATTCAAGAGAATCCTAAAATATTTGAAAATCGTTAAAGTTATATATCTTTATTTAGCTTTTTATCATATATATTTTCCAATCAAAAATTAATTGTAAATTCAAAAAAGTAAGATTAGATGGCTTACGTTCCAATAAAAAATCTTAATGATTTAAATAAAAATGGAAGAATCATTGGTAGAGCTAACTATATCTTCACCCCAGAGATCTCAAGCTCTATTGGATCTATTCATGGTAGTCTATTTAAGCAAAATGAATCAGTTGTTATGGGAAGAGATTATCATAACGATAGTAGAATGTTAAAACGAGCTTATACTTCGGGTATGATGTCTACTGGAATAAATCTCCTAAATCTATCAGATTGCACCTTTCCACTACTACAATTCACAATCAGGCGATTTGGAGCAAGTGGGGGGGTCTATTTTTCAGGAGGTCATTTATACAGTGAGGATGTTGGTATAAGATTTTTAGATGCTGGAGGAATAGAATTATCTAAATTTGAAATTCAAAAAATTATTGATTCCTTCAATTCTTATCCTCGAGAAATAAGGAGAGTTGATCCTAACCAAATAGGTCAAATAACTGCTATACCTCAAACTGCAGATATTTATGTTAAATCGCTACAACAGTTTGTAGATAAAAAAAAGATAAAGCAAGCAGACTTAAAGATTGTTGTAGATTGCTCTTATGGACCTACTGGAAAAATAACTCCACTGTTAATTAATGATATAGGAGTTGAAGTTATAGCTTTAAATACGCATTATCGTGAAAGATCTGCGAGTCCCGTTCCTAGTATTAATACAATACGAAATACAGCAGATATTGTTAAAGCATCTAATAGTCATCTTGGAGTATGTTTTGACGTAGATGGGTCAAGGATTCTTGTAATAGATGAAAACGGATTAGAAATAAATTTTGAAGATTTATTAATGCTTTTTGTAACTTTTGATAAAAGAATTCAAAAATCTAAAGGTAATACTATTATTACAACACCGTCAGTTTCTCCTATCGTTAGAAATTTCATTGGGGATGCCGGTTTTCCTACTAAGAACGTGGAGAATTATCCTGGGGAAATTTCAAGGCAAATAAGAGAGGAACGTGCATGTTTTGCAGCAGCAGACACACTAAAGTTTTATTTCAGTGAATATGCACCATTCAGCGATGGGAATTTCATTTTACTTAAGATTCTTGATATAATGACTTCACAAAATGATTTACTTAGTTCATTAACAAGAGGTTTTCCTAAAGGAACAAAAATTAATAAAACTATATCAGTTTCACAAGAATTAATTGATAATATACATAATCGATTAAGAGAAATGGTAGAAGAAAATAGTTATAAATACCAAGACATCATAAATGAATTAAAAATAATTAGTGATGATGCATATACAGTTATTAAAGTAGCATTATATAGAAATGCAATACTTTTATCTACGGAATCAGAAGATAAGGATAAAGCTCAAGAAATGATTGGGGAATTAGAAAAAATAATAGCAAAACTATGAAATGAATGTGAATCATTATCTTATGATTCCTAATTTAATTATTGAAAAATTAAATATTTTTTTATATAATGAATTAAAAATTTAAAAAAAAAGGACTAATTATATAATAATATAATTTTAACTTTAGAATCAGAAAAAAAAGTGTTGATTAAATTATGGCTGTAGACATAAGTGCAATAATCATTTTAGTAACTTTATTTATTATCTTTGCGATATTTTTAGTATTTGATTTATTCGGTCGGAATGAGAAATATGGTTATCTTGCCTATATTGTTGCTGTAATTCCAATTAATTATTTTTGGGGTGTAGGTGGAGATCCACTAATTGCATATACTATTCTATTCATCTTATGGATTATTACAATATTACGGGATACATTAGGAGTATATCGCAAAAAAGGTAAAGAAATAAATGAAATTCTTTTGTATCTCTTTTTGGCAATTATCATCCAATTAATTATTAGCGCCATCATGCCAGAAGTTAATTCAGATTTACAACTTAGAACAGAAAAGATATTGTATTTTTGGTTACCAAATGTTCATTCTGCAATTTTTGAACAATCACTAGCCACAGGTTTCAAAATTACCGCTACAGGATTGGTATTTTTAGTTATTATTCCATTAATTCTTGATGTTAAAGACGAAGAAGCTCCCCTGCCTGTCATAATAATATTTGTCGTTTTATTTATTATCCCTTTCTTGTATCTCAGTTACGTCTGGGTTCCGGATGTAATGGGTGTATTGACATTTCTATTTTCAGTAGTACTTTTTGTTATACTCTTATTAATAACCAGGAGTGGGAAAGAGGCAAAATAATTAGAATTTAATAAAATCTTAAAATCCCTATTTCTTTTTTAATAAAATCTTTTTCAATTTCCCAATAAATTTCATATTTTTTTCAAAAATATTTAAGAAATAAAGAAATCATAATAGAAAAAAAAGCATGAAAACTAATAAAAAAGAAAAAAATAGGATTTAGTTATTTATTTTTTCAATGAAGTTGCTTACTCAAAATATACAGGGAAAAAGTCATAAGTACCTTGAGCATTATAGGAAATCCCTTTCACGTTATTAGGGTGAGCCCAGGCTGGTCCCTGACTACTAAAAGCAAAAACCCATGGCATATCCTTAAGTAACAATTCTTGCATTCTGTTATAGTATGATTCTCTTACAGCTCCGTCGGGCATCCCTAGGGCTGCTTCCATCAAAAGCTGAACGTTATCCCATGTATCAAATTCGTCTCTACCGGCTTTAGCTGCCTCTGTATAACCATTATATTGAGCACTATTAGAGGCTACTGATCTATTGGTGAACAATGGATTGATAAAATTGCAAGGATCGTTAAAGTCAGCACCCCAGCCGATAAATAATAATTGCACCTCATTCCTATCATGACCACCCAACTCATAGATTTTTTGGAGCACAATACTCCAAGTGCTCCCAGCATCGGTTACTCTAATTCCAATTTTTGCTAAATTGGCAATTAACATTATAAAAGTCTTTTCTCGAACATCATTACCTATGTTGTATGAATAGTTAAGGGTCAAGAACGGAACACTTGCTGTTTGTGCAGTCCATTCATCGTCTTCACTCACATTAAAAGTTGTTCCAAATCCCATAGATTGTACTACCTCTCTTGCATATGTAAGGTTAAATATGGGAGCAGGTAATGACCCGTTGTGGTATTTAATACCCACACCAATGGGAGATTTCAATCTTGTACCATGACCATATCTGATAGTGTCGATTTGATATTCATAGTTATAAGCATAAGAAATTGCTTCTCTCCAAGTCCTATTTATCTGTATATTATTCATTGCCAAGTAATTAAGACCTGATGATACTCTATCTTCAGGTGCCCACAGGGTAAGACCTGAAGCTCCCTCAATGGAGCTCCACATCTCATCCATAGGTTGATATAAGTATTGAATATCACCAGCAAATAAGGCTGCGGTTCTAGCTTGTGCAGAAATAATTCCAACGTAGATTACTTTATCAAGTTTAGGTTTTCCCCTATGATAGTTGTCATAGGCTAACATGATAACCTCAACATCCTCCTCATATGATTCATACATAAAAGGACCGGTTCCGACAATATCGCCATCAAGTTCAACAATACCGCCTGTTTCATTATAATACGTGTCGGTCAATATTGATGAAGCTGCATAACATAATAAATCTTCGAAGGGTCCATAAACCCTATTTAATTCATAAATTACTTGATATTGAGAGACTGCATGAACTTCTTTTATGATTGGAGTATGATCTGGCCATGAGTATAACTCATACACATCAGGTACGTATCCATTATTAAGCCCCGTGAAATTATACAACCATTGTTGTCTCTTCCAAGTAAAGACAACATCATCTGCGTCAAATGCAGAGCCATCATGGAATGTGACACCAGTTTTGAGATTAACTGTATAGTTAATAAAAGTTGAGTCCCATGTACCCAGCGCTGTGGCAAGTCTAGGTATTTTCGGTAGAGCTGGGTCGGTCCAATCATAAGTTAATAATCCTTCTACAACCTGAACTATTACATTATTAGACGCTTGATCCCAAGCATCCTGTGGATCAATGGTAAAGGGAAGATACATCTGTCCAACAGAAATAATTTGTTCACCTTCGCCTGGTGGTGCTGTCATGAAATATATTACGGCGCCAGTAGCACCAGCCGCAATTGCTACTATTACGATTATTCCTATAGCTAAAGTTTTTCTTTCCATATTATATCACTTAGATAATTTCATTTTTTTCTTGTTTTCAATTTTGTTTTTATTAAAATTTTGTGGTTAAGTGTAGTTTTTATTAAAATACCTTATAAGGGTTATTTAATCTTTTTTATTACTATTTGAAATCCAAATATGTTATGTTTTCGTTTTGTGACAAGATAGATTGACACGAGAGTTATATTCGGATTTATAAATAAAGATAATACTTATGATATTAGAATATCTATTAAAGAGAATTTTAAACTTAATCTAAATCACTTAAAAGAATTATTAAAATTCTAAATGTCAATATTATATGTTAATATATTCTAGTATCATTAGAACAATAAGATGAATTATAGAAGATTTAGAAAACTAAGTGAGGATATAATTGGTTTAAAGAGAAAGTTTTAGAGATTTATTCTTGATAAGTAGAAATTTATTGTGGCGATAATTACAGTTTTAGTATGAATATTTTTTTGAATGATTTTTATAAGAAATATTTGGGATTATTGAGAGAGTAGATACTAACACGAATTTCTATTATTTGTTTATACCTAAATGTATTTTTAAATATTTGTGAAATATTTAGACTTAATAAAAATAAAATAATACATAAAAAGTCGGGAGGGAGCAAAGTAAAATAAATTAAAACGCTTTATTTTTCTAGAAGCTTTTTATTATTATTTTTATATTTAATTTTTGAATATCAAATTTATGATGAATTCAAATACAATAATTGACGTGTAATATTATATCATGGCAAAAAAAAAAGTTGATTCTGATGAAACAAACGGTAAAAAAATTTCTAAATCCGAATCAGCTTATACCTTGAAAGATTTACCCGGTGTAGGAGAAGCGACCGTAAAAAAATTGATGGAAGCAGGAATTTTTTCTATAAGAACTCTTGCAATGTATCCATTAAATAAATTGATTGATGAAGCAGGTATCGGTGAAAAAACGGCTGAAAAAATAATTAAAGTTGCCCAAGATATTGAAAAAATGGGTTTTAAATCAGCGGATAAAATTTGGGAAAAAAGAAAGATTTTGAATAAATTAACCACAGGTAGTCAGAATTTAGATGACTTATTATTCGGTGGTATCGAACCTGGAGCTTTAACAGAGCTTTTTGGTGAATATCGAACTGGAAAAACACAGATAGTTCATCAATTATGTGTTAATGTACAATTATCATATGAAGAAGGTGGTCTTGAGGGGAATGCATTATACATTGATACAGAAGGAACTTTTAGGCCAGAACGATTAATACAAATGGCAATTGCTAAGGATTTGGATCAAAATGTGGTTTTGAAAAATATAACAGTTGGAAGAGCTTATAACAGTGATCATCAGATGTTATTAGTAAAAGAAGCTCCAAAAATCATAAGTGAAAAAAATATAAAATTAGTAATTTTAGATTCCCTAATAGGTCATTTTCGTAGTGAATATATAGGGAGAGGAACTTTGGCTGAACGCCAACAAATGATAAATACACACATCCATGATTTATTACGATTATCCGAAACTTATGATGAATTAGCTGTTGTTTTTACAAATCAAGTATCAGCAAAGCCAGATGTGTTTTATGGTAATCCTTTAACGCACACTGGAGGACATGTAGTAGCTCATGGTGCAACCATCAGAATATTCTTAAGAAAAGGGAAAGGCGAACAACGAATCGCTAAAATTGTGGATGCCCCACATATTCCTGAAAGTGATGCAATATTTTCTATTACAGAGGATGGAATAATAGATTAATATGTTGCGAATTTGGTTGCTCTTAAATTAATTGATAAAAAAGAGATTAATACTCGAGATTAACATTTAATTCAATACCTTCTCTGATTGATTCTGAGATGATACAATATTGCTCAAAAAACTTTCTACATTGATCTATTCTTTTTCGCATTTTAGGATTATTAACTCTTGGAATTATATCAATGTCTATTTTTTTGATTCTCCATAACATCTTATCATTTCTAGCAATTGTGACTTCAGCTTTTCCTTCTAAATCTAATAAAGAAAGATTTTTTTTTTGTAAACAAAATTCAAGACTTGCGCTTAAGCAACCTAGAATCGATAAAGCTAATAATTTTGCTGGAGAAGGTCCTATTTTTTCTCTTGCTTTTTTTTGACTTTCGTCAATATATAAATGGTGCATATTGATTCCTCCAAGATTACACTTATATATCATCTCTTCTTCCTGTTTTAAGCTAACCTTAGTTTTTAATTCCTGAGACATATGAATTCATTACTATTTTATACTTTAATTTAAAAAAAGTTTAGAGATTAAGATTAACATTTACCTCGATTCCCGCTCTGACACTTTCTGTTACTATACAATATTGTTCGAAAAAGCTAATATTCTCTTTTACTTGTTTTAAACATTGCCGTGCTCTTTTAAGAGATTCAAGATCTTCTATTTTAGGTACAATATCAACGTCAATCTTTTTAACTCTCCAAAATCCTTTCTCATTTCTAGCAATGGTAACCTCTGCATTCGCTTTTAAGTCATTTAAAGTGAAATTTCTTTTTTTTAAACAAAAAATAAAGCTTGCACTTAAACATCCTAAAACACCCAATGCGAGCAATCTTGATGGATTTGGTCCCAACATATCAACTTCTTCATGATGTTCTTCATCAATATAACAATCTTTAACTTTCATAATGCCTAAATCACATTTGAAAATCATTTGAGATTCGGATTTATCAAGGGATATTCCAACACTTGTTTTCATTTCATTCGAAATAAGAACCACCAGTTTAAGATTAAATTATAGATAATAAAAATATTATTTATTAGAAGCTACATTTGTAAAAATTGTGAATAATTTTTCTTTTTTTAATTTATCATCTCTAAGTTCTTCAAGTAATTGATTTATTTTACGTAATTCAACTTTATAATATTTTAGATCCTCCTTAATTTCTGAATGAATCACAGATAACTGAATAGAATCATCAATATCGCAGCTTTTTTTGAGAAATTTTAAACATTGATTAATTCTTTCGTAAATTAGGTTATCATCAAATAGTTTGTCAACTATTATATTAATTTGCTTAATTACCCAATCTCCACCTTCCTTCTTTTTGATTTGTAATTGTACGTCAGGAAAGTCTAATTCCTCTCTATTATTTCTCAAACAGATTACTAAACTAGCATTTATACAATTGATATACGTTTTATCGTGTACATTTGGAGCAGAATTCGATAACGAGTTAAGATCTTCTTCACCAACTTCTTTGAGAATGCAATTAAATAAATTGGTATCGTTTAAATCACAACTAAATATTCTTTCTTCTTCCATATAGATTAAACTCAAAAAATATTTAATATAGAATAACTAATTCAGCTTCTTTCAAAAAGATTATATCTATTAATTAAAAGTTAGAATTTTTATAGTTTTCTTCAATCTTTTTTAAAGCAAAGTGACGATGTAGATGAAAGTATAAACCAATGAAGTACAGAAGAATCATATATGAATAATGGATAGCAAACAATAGTAGAAATAAAATCATTAATAGAAAAAAAAAAATTTCTGTGGCTACGCAAAATTTATTATTATAATATTTCTCGTCAAAAAAGGAAGCAGGTATTTTATATTTGGCTAAATATTTTGATAAATTTTCAAACTCGTCCTTTGAAATTAGAAATTTAAAACCTATTTGTTTATTTTGAAAATAAAAAAAATTTGTCCCCCAATCGAGTGTATCAATAAAAATGTGAATAGAATAATTAATACCTCCAAAAAATAATGCTGTCCAATTTAATCCTAATCCAATAATAATAATGATTAAACTGGGAATAATTGAATGACTAATTAATAGTCTATGATTGTGATCTTTAGCATATTTTGAAAAAAATACATCAAAATCACAAATAAATGATAAAAAAGCAATTAAAATGAATTCTAGCATTGTTAGTTTAAATATATAATGTAAAAGAGATGTTAAAGTAAGTCCAATTGCTATATGAGTATTAATATGCATAATTAATAATGGAAAGAATTAATTAATATATTTCTCTCTCTTAACCCTTTTTACAACTGATTTTTTAGTTTCAAAACCAGCAGGTCCCTTTTTTTCAACTAGAAATGATGCGGCTGCTGATGCAAGATATGCGGCATTTTCAATTGATTCCCAAGATTTATTAGAATGAATAAATTCGTATAAGAATATTGAAAAGTAGACATCTCCAGCACCAGTTTCATCTAAAACCCGTCTAGGTTTAAAAGCAGGGATTTTCAATATTCTTTCTCCTTTTTTAATAAGCATAGAACCTTTTTCACCTAACGTCATAATATAAATTCCGTTATTATCATAGATATTAAAATGATTCATTACTTTTTCAAAATTAAAACTCTCTCTTGCAAGTAATTTCATTTCTTCCTCTGAACCTTTCAGTATCAATCTATTTCCTATTAAATCAATAACCTTTTTCATGTTAGAAATGATATTTTCATCATAAATGTATGAAATTTTGCCATCTTTTGTGATTTTTCTAATAAAACCTTGTAAATCAATACCGATATAAGCATTAGGAAATTTTTTTAAAATTTGAGATACATAATCATTTGAAATTTCATTACATAAGGGAACAAGTACAATAATATCTGGAGGATTTTCAAGATATTTTGTTGGAATATCCTTAAAATCAAGATTAGGGCTTTTTGATTTTAGAGTTAGTATCCTTGCATGATCAAAATATTCTAATACAAAATTGGTATTCTTTACTTGAGAATATGTAATTCCTTCTAAATCAATATTTCTATTATTTATTTTGGACAATAAAGAATGATTAAGATTAAGTTTACCGATATGTGAAATAATACTTATATCAACGTCTTGGGTGTATGTTCTTAAAGCTAAGGAGCAATATGTCACACTTCCTCCAAGGCTAGGCTTATTTATTATCTTAAACCGTATTATATGATCGACGGCAAAATGTCCAACAAAAATTATGGAGGGGTGATTTTTGTTTTGTATATTCATTTAGGATGATTGTAATTCTTCAATAATTTTATTCTTTTCTTCTAGTGTTATTTTTAACTTATTTATTTTATCCTGTAAATCTTCAATTAATCCTGACATTGGACCTTCAAGAGCGATAGGCTGAATTTCTTCTTTTGATTTTAATTCTGCAATCATTAGATCTTTCTCTTTTAACTGTTCTTGGAGAATATTCATTTTTTTTTGAGCTTCGGTAATTTTAATAGTCTCTGCAGCTTCTAGTGATTTTTTTTGTAAAGATGCTTGTATCTGTGAAATTTCTATTTTAAGTTGTTCATTTTCCTTTTTAAGTTCCTTTATATCCTCAGGTTCTAATTTGAATCCCCCATTTTGAATTGCCTGTTCAAGTTCAGATTTCTCTTTATTCAATTTATCCACTATTTTTTTGTATTTATTTAGATCAATTTGAAGATCTTGACACAATATTTCTAAAGTAGATGATGAGGGTTTTACTGATTGGGGTTTTATAACTGATGATTTTGGCGTTTCTACAGGAACTACGTAATCTATTGGTAGCTTTTTCATTTTTTCTAACAATTGTTCATTCAAAGCCTTATTTTCCTCAGTTAAGTCTTTAATTTTTGATTCTAAATCATCAATTTGTTTTTTCTTTTTAGATAATTCAGATTGTAAATTATCAATTAATTCTTTTGTGACTATAGATTCAGTTTCAGAAATAGGTTTATCCAGTGGTTTAGCTGGTGTAGAAATAGTTTGTATTTTCATTTTCAATTTATTTATTTCATTGATCCTTAATCCTAATTCTTTTTCTTTCTCTGCTAGATTTTGCTCTAAACTTTTTACTTTATTGGTAAGGTCGATAGTTTTTTGCTGAACTTCGCTTACTTTAATTCCACCTTTCATTCCAGCTTGTTTTAACTCTCTTTTTAGTCTTTCATTCTCTTCAAGAGTATTTCGGACAATTTCTTCAGTTTTACTAAATAAATCTATGTTCATTTTAATTTTATTACGTAATTCTTCGTTCTCTTTTTCCACTTCTTTAATTCTTTCTAAAGTTTCTCCAATAGCACTAGACCTATCTTTTTCTACTTCCATTTTCTTTCTCCATAGACTGATGAAATCCTCAACTTTTTCATTATCTTCCGGCATTTTATTTCAAAACCTTTTCATTTCCTAATTATTGATGGATAAATATGAATTATTTCATTAATACGCAAGATAAGTACCCAACACAATATCCACTAATATTTCCAGTTCTTTCGGAACTTGTATAATATTTCAATAATTTTCCTTTGGTTGCATTTAAATTCTTACATATCATCATTAAAGAAGTTATAGTTTGAGGTCCACAAACTGTTGTTTTTGAAGCAGCTTCAAGTGTATTTTTTGGGTCACCCTTAATAAAAGCATCAATTACTTGTTGATCGCGTTCTTTAAATTTATCTAATTGTTTAGAATCATATACTTCTTTATGGGTCATGTCAGAAGAGGCAACAATTACTACATCTTTATCATATGATTGAATTGCTTTCGCAATATCACTTGCTAATCTATTTAAGACATTAAAATCTTTATTTGATATTGTTATTGGAATAAATTTAACATCTTTCTCCTGAGCACAATATTTAATAAATGGTAATTGTACTTCGATATTATGCTCTCTTCCAAAAGGAAAACCAATAAATGCTGATTCATCTTTTTTTATAATTTCACTATTTTTTAGTATTTTTTCAGATAATTTTTCATCAATACTAATATTTCCTAGAGGTGTTTCCCATTCTCCCTCATCCATTAAACCTATTTTTCCATAACCAATATGATCTGTACCTAAAACTATAATTGTATCCGGAATTCTTTCTTTAAACAAATTTAAATAAGTAAAAGCTGCACAACATCCAGAATAGATGTATCCTGCATGAGGAGAAACACCACCAATGATGGATCTTTGTTCTTGATTCAGAGTTTTTAATTCCTCTCCGGGTCCAAATTCCTTATTAATAAACGATTCTTTTAATATATTTATTAAATCCGGTTTATAACGCGGATAAAAACTACCAGCTACAGCAGCTTTACGAATAACCATTTTTTTAACACGAGTAATTTTTTGTTATGTTATTAAAATTATTAATATTGAAAATTATATAATATCATCTAATCATTGTAAAATTGAAAGATTTATTAAATTATTTTTAATATCTCTTTAGTGATGAACCAAGAAAACAATAAACAACTCTCTCTTGAAGATATTGAAGTACCAGATAAAATCCCTGCAAAATTTATAAACAATCGAGTTATTGTTTTCAACCCATTGTATGCTTCATATTTATATGTGAAGAAAGGGTTCTTTGGCTCACCTTTAGGAATTAATAAACCCAGATTAGAATACTTTTCTAAACCAAGCGAGCTATCATTAATCGAAGCTTATTATTTACTAGAAAAGGACGAATTAACAATTTTTGATGTAAATGACAAGAAAAATTTAACACCTAAGGAATTTTATGAGATCGCTAAAAAAAATCATCATAAATTTGAAGAAAAATATGTTATATACAAAGATTTAAGGGATAGAGGATACATTCCAAGACCAGGATTAAAATTTGGGGCAGACTTTGTTGTGTATCGTCTTGGTCCGGGACTTGAACATTCTCTTTTTATGGTCCATGTTCTACCTCATGACTCAGAGATCTCAGCTGTAGACATGGTAAGGGCTGGGCGATTAGCAACATCTGTGAGAAAGAAATTTGTAATCGCCAATCCTCTTACCTGTAGCTATTATTTCTTTGAGTGGTTCAAACCATAAAAAACAAGTATATTTTCAAAGAATTTATTTATTTCAGTTTTAAAAATCTTAATTTTTGAATTAAATTGTTCTTAATTAGTTCAAGATGTTGAAAGTCATTATTCTCAATAGAGTGCCTTAAATTTAAAATTTCATTATAAATATCTTGATCTAGTAAATCTTCAATTAAAATTCCTTGATCTATAAGTACTTTCCCTTCATTATAAATTAAAAGAATAATTTTAATCAAACCTAACATTTTTTTAACACTAGTGAAACTATCTATTTTATCAAATGCATTTTGATTTAAAAAACCATTTTTAATTAATTTCGCAATAAAGAGTATTAATTGTTGATTTTCTGGCAAATTTTTTTCTCCAATCAACTGAATAATGTATTTTAGGTCTTGCTCTTTGGATAAAATCTCGTTTAATTGTTCTCGACATTCACTCCAGTCGATATCTATTTCTGGCCAATTAATATCGTTATCGTACCACCAATTTTTTATTGATGAAGGATATGTTGAATAAGAATTCATCCAATTTATTGCAGGATAATGTTTTAAATAGGCTAAACTGGAGTCCAAAGCCCAAAACACTTGTACCAATCTCTTTGTTGTTGCTGTTACTGGTTCGCTAAAATCCCCCCCAGGTGGTGAAATTGTCCCAACAATTGTTAAAGATCCTCTTTTTTCTTTTCCTTTATAATCTACGCCATTTGTTTTTACAATACCAGCTCTTTCATAAAAACTTGATAGTTTTGAAGATAAATAAGCAGGATACCCTTCTTCTGCGGGCATTTCCTCTAATAATCCTGAAATTTCTCTTAAAGATTCAGCCCATCTTGATGTACTATCGGCTAAAACAGCAACATCATAACCCATATCTCGATAATATTCTGCTATAGTAACTCCAGAAAATAAACTAGCTTCTCTAGCAGAAACAGGCATATTAGAAGTATTAGCTATTAAAATGATATGTTCTAATAAAGGTCGTCCTGTTTGAGGATTTATTATTTCAGAAAATTGCTTCAGAATATTAGCTATTTCATTCCCTGGTTCTCCACACCCTATATACACACAAACATCTACATTACTCCACTTAGCTAAAGATTGTTGTATAACAGTTTTTCCAGTTCCAAATCCTCCTGGTATAGCAACTGTTCCCCCTTTTGCTATTGGAAATAGTAGATCTATAACGCGAATTCCAGTAATTAATGGTATTGTAGCATCTTCTTTTTTATTATAAGGGCGATTTACTGTCACTGGCCATTTTTGTAACATTGAAAATGATTCTTCTGTTGAATTTATTCTCAACCTATAGATCTCATCTAAAATTGTATATTCTCCTTCTTTTGTGATAAATGAAAGAATTCCTGATTTATATGGAGGAATCATAATCTTATGTTCTAAAAATGGGGTTTCTTGAACAAAACCAATAACATCTCCACAACTTACTTTTTCATTTAGCTTTTTTAATGGTGTAAAATACCATTTTTTAGTTCTAGATAAAGGTGGAATTTTAAAACCTCGGGTTAATCTCCCAGAAGTGGTGTTTTCAAAAACCTTTTCTAATGGTCGCTGTATTCCATCAAAAACATGGGAGATTAAACCGGGAGCCAATTCCATTGAAAGAGGTTCGTTTAAACTTATAACTTTTTCATTCAATTTTACATTTGTTGTATTTTCAAAACACTGTGCAACGATATGATCAGGATATATTTGGATTACCTCTCCTAAAATCTCATGTTCTGATATTTTTATCAAATCATGAAGACGAATGTATTTTTCTAACCCTTTAATTTCTATCAAGGAACCTATAATTGCTGAAATATAACCAGAGTTTATATCAATATTAGGCTCTATTGAATTCATTTAATTTCTTCTAACCCTCAGATCTTAATATTTTACTTGCGCATTACAAAAAGGACATTTTTTAACGAAATTTGGTATGATATTTCCACAATTTTCACATTTGTTGATTATTGGCTTGCGATATCTGAAGTCAAGATTAACTGATCTTGGAATTTTGGGCTGAAATTGTCGCATTTCTTCTTCATATTGAGTGGTTATGCTTTTTTTTTGATACTCTGATGTAGATTTTCTTTTTCTATTTGGAAACATTCTTGCATAGAGAGATCTTTTATTTTTTCTTAGAAAAGGACTAATTGTAACTAATAAAATAAAAATGAATAATAATGTAGTTATGAAAGGATGAATTCCTAGGTGAATTAAAAAAAAATAGAGATAAATCATTATACCTAAATAAATTGCGAATACCACTAACCAGATAATAAGCTTTTTCTTAATTCTCCTCCTTTCAATTATTTCATTCGACATAAACAAATCTAATTCTAATAATATTTTATTTTCTCTTAAATTATTCAAATCTTTGAGTTAGATAATTCTTAGCTTTATCTATCTCTTCCTTTATTGTTTTCATTTCAAACTCTTTTTCAATTTCTTCAGAAATAATATCTTTTTCAGCTACTCTTTTAAATTTGATATTAGAATAATTATTATCTAAATAGAAGGGAAAATATTCGATACCACCTCCTCGATAGAACTTGAAAAAGAATTCATAGAAATGAAGTCTTATGGCATTGATAAATGCTAACAAACCTTCTAAGAGGATTATAACTATATTCCCAAATACTGAACCAATAATATTTATTATCTGTACTCCAATATTCTCCCCTTGGATCAATGTAGACATTGCATTTATGGCATATAACAAAGCAATATGAGCTAATGCTAAAGCTAATATTCGGATATAAGATGCAACATTACTCATAACAGATAAGAATGTATCAAATGTTTCAATTGATCCTTCACCTAATAATCCGGTATAAGATTCACTTTTTAAATATGAAATTTTGAGTATTTTTCCGACAGGTTTCAAAAACCATAAGAGAAGAGCAGGGATTAGAACTAATAAAATTGGATAGGGAAATTTCAACCAACCATATATATCAAATCCAAATCCAAAAATTAAAATAGTTCCTCCTATTAATAATAGGATTTTTATGAATGAATCACTGAACGCTAAGTATTTTCTATGTTGTTTCCAATAATTTAAAAATTGTATGATCCATCCTAAAGTTATATGAAATACTCCAATATATATGGCAAAATAAAATACTGAGAGAATATTACCTAATGGATTATATAATGTAATATTGAGGAAAGGGATTGTTACTGGTTCCAAGTGGAAGTAAACTGTTCCAAATATCTCGATTTCATGTTTCCCAAAAAATTCTCCGTATAAAAATCCTATAAGTACAGATGCCCATCCACAAAGAAAGATAATCCAGCTTATATTTATAGCATTTTTACTTTTGTTTTTAAGTACTCTGGTACCAATGAATCCTGCTATAATTAAGATCAAACCATGCCCAATATCTCCAAACATTAAACCAAAAAGCAATGGAAAAGTGATAGCAATAATAGGAGTAGGATCTATTTCAGAATAAGTAGGAATTCCATACATTTTTGTGATTGTTTCAAAAGGTCTTACAAGAAAGAAATTTTTCATGATTGTAGGAGTATTTTCTCTTAAATCTTCTTTTCCTTCATCTTTTTTGTTTGATTCAGTTTCTTCAATGCTTTCTTTTATTATTGGTTTCCCAATCTTTTTTATTAATTTTTCTTTTTCCGGTAAAGATTCATAACTTGGGCGACCTTTTGATACATCTTGTGCTTCAATTGATATATTTTCTTTAAATATATCAAATAACTTTTGTTTAACTTCTTCTTTTTTTGATAATGGGATGAAAAATTTTAGAAATAATCGATTTGAAGGTAATTTTTCAAATTGTTGCTCAACCCAATTATATTCCTCAATGTTTTGAACAATTTCGTTAATACCAGCAAATTTTAAGAGATTTTCTTTAGTAATTCGATTTTGTTCTTTTTTATATCTTGATATTAAATTTTCAATAAAATTAATTTCCTTATCTATTCTTAAAAAGTTAATTCCCTCACTTGTTAGATATTTTTTTAAAATTGGAACTTCTTCGGAATGGATTAAACGAATTCTTCCATTAAATTCATCTTGTTTATCTTTTGGGTAGATTATATAAAAACAGATTCGATCATCTGATATTTGAAAAGTTTCATAAACATTAGGGAATTCAGAAAAATCAAAAAGATTTTGCAAATTAGTTAAATTCTTAGAAAATGTTGTAAAAACTCGTAAATAAAAATGTCTTAGTTTTTGTAAATTTTCAGTGTTTAAATTTATTTTCTTTAAAAATTTATAACTAACTTTTATAGAATTAAGATTATCAACTTCTATTTTACCTTTCGATATATAAGTATTTAACTCTATAGCCCTATTTGTATAAAAATCTATTTCCTCCAAAAGACTATTTATTAGTTCATGAAAATCTTGAGTAACAAATTCTACTTTTTCATTTTTTTTAGTTTTTAAATTTTGGAGGTCATATTCACTAATTTCAAGTTTTTTAAATAAATTATTTAAATTTTTTCTCAAATCTTTAATTTTTTCTCGAAACGGATCTTTTTCTTCTGACCCTTTCTCATATTTGGATTTTTTCTTTGATTTTATATGAACAGCGTTCATATTAGATAATTCCATTATAAATTGATCTTTATAATTCTGGTTTATTTCTGCTCTCATCAAACAAAACTCGTCTTTTTTGACCATGTCTCCAGACTCTACTGCGTTTATTTTTTAATAATTATATCTTTAGTTTTTTTTAATCTAATATAATTCTCTCTCTCAATTTCTTCCAATATTTCTTTAATTTGTTTTATATTCGATTTTAATTTCGGAATTATTAAATTTTTTAAACCATTTATCCTACGATTAATTTTTTTAAAATTTATGGCATATTTTAATATTAAATCTTCTATTTCAGAAAATTGTATTAATGAACTAAAGAAATCCTTTAAAGTATAAATTAAATCATCCAGATAATGACTTGTGTTTTCAAATGTATATGCTGGGAGTTTCTCTTCATGAATTAATTTATATTTAATTTGAGGAAATAGAATTCCTGCCTTCTTCAAGTGAAGTATTTCAATTGTAGGTTTATATTGAATTCTACTTAATTTACTAACTAAAATAAGTTCATTCTTACCCATCTCTTCATAAGTTAAATAAAGAAGATTCATTGATTCTTTAAATAAAGAGAGAAATTCTTTCCGATAAGAAGCATATTCTTTCCATAATTTTCTGAGCTCGAAGATTAATTGTTCTCTTCTAAATTCCAAAAAGTTTTCTCCTTTATTTGCAAAACTTAATCTTTTTTTTAAAGAAATTAAATTTATTTTTGAAGGCTTTATTTCTCTAAAACTTATAATTTACACCTTTACTTGAAAATATTTATCAATAAATTTTTGATGAATCCTAATTAATTGAGTTTGATTCAAATTAGATAAGACATCCCAGGCAATATTTAATGTATCTTGAAAACTTCTGTTTTCATCTTCTTTTTGATTTAAGAATTTTTGTTCAAAATCATTCCCAAATTTTAAAATGTTTTTTTGTTCGAAATTCAGACCATCTTCCCCTACAATTGAAATAAGATCTTTAACCTCCATATATTCTGAATAGGAAGCTAATAACTGCGAACTGACATCCGCATGGTCCTCTCTTGTTTTACCTTTTCCAATCGCATCCTTCATTAATCGAGATATTGAAGCTAAAACTTCAAACGGAGGATAAATGCCTTTTTTATGCAACATTCGACTTAGAACTAATTGTCCTTCAGTAATATAACCTGTAGTATCAGGCACTGGATCAGTAATATCATCATTCTTCATTGTAAGAATTGGAATTTGAGTTATCGAACCTTTTTTTCCTTTGATTTTTCCTGTTCTTTCATAAATAGAGGCAAAATCGGAATAAATGTATCCAGGATAACCTTTTCTGCTTGGGATTTCTTCCTTCGCAGAACTAAGTTCTCTTAATGCTTCTGCATAATTAGTAATATCAATTAAGATGATAAGAACATGCATATCTTTTTCAAAAGCAAAATATTCTGCTGTTGTTAAAGCTACTCTGGGAATAATTAATCTTTCAATTATAGGGTCATCTGCAAAATTAATGAAAGAAATAATATTTTGAAGTGTTCCACTTTCTTGAAAACGGTTCATAAAATAAATTGCCTCATCTTGAATAATTCCAATACCACAAAAAATAATTACAAATGGTTCTTCTGAAGTAACTCTTGATTGTGTTGTTATTTGAGCGGCTAACTTATTATGTGGCATTCCTTGTGCACTGAAAATGGGTAATTTTTGACCTCTAATCAAAGTAAACAATCCATCAATTACAGATACACCTGTTTGTATAACATCAACCGGATATTCTCTTGCGAAAGGGTTGATAGGGCTTCCATTTATATCTTTCTGAACATCAATTAAAATATCTGAATCTAAAATTGCTTTTGTTTTAATATCAATTGGAGCACCTAGTGAATTGAATGTCTGACCAAACATATCTTTTGAAATCTTTACCTTAAAAGTATCTTCAGTAAATGTTATTTCTGCATTTTCAGAGGATATACCAGTTGTATCTTCAAATACTTCAACAACAATTATATCCTCACTTAGTTTCACCACTTGCCCAGTACGCATCTTATTATCATCTGTTTTAACTTTCACAATCTCGCCATACTGGGCATCATGATCGTTTTTAAGAAATAAAAGTGGTCCAATGATTTGTTGAATTTTTTTATATATCACACTCATGATTTTTTAAATATTTCATGTGTTAATTTTAAGGATGCAATTTCTTTAAGAAATTTTTTTTTTAACTCTTCTATTTTAACAAAATCTTTATTTGGAATAGTTTGTTTAATTCTTAAAATATTATTTATAGCTTTAAGGCTCTTAATATCTTCAATTAGAAATCCTTGTTTCAATAATTCATTACCTTCTTTATACACTAGAAGAATTATCTTAATCATTCCTAAAAGCTTTTTAAAATCTGTATAATTATCTATATCATCAAATGCATTTTGGATTAAAAATCCGTCTTTAATTAATCTTGCAATAAATATTGTTAATTGCTGGTCTTCTGGGAGATTTTCCTCACCAATAAGTTGTGTAATGTATTTTAATTCGTTTTCTTGGGAGAGAATTTCATTAACTTGCATTCGACAATCGAACCAATCAATATCCATTTCTGACCAATGAATATCTCTTTCTAACCACCACTCTGATATATAATCGGGGTAATTAGAATATGAATTCAACCAATTAATAGCTGGATAATGTTTTGAATATGCTAATCCTGCATCTAAAGCCCAAATCCCTTGAACAAAATTTTTTGTTGTCGCTGTTACCGGCTCGCTAAAGTCGCCAGCAGGAGGAGAAATTGAGCCAATTATTGTTAAAGATCCAATTCTATCTTTTCCAGATTCATCTTTACCAATTAATTTAACGTTACCTGCTCTTTCGTAAAAACCAGATAGTTTAGACGGTAAATATGCGGGATATCCCTCTTCAGCTGGCATTTCTTCCAATAGTCCAGAGATTTCCCTTAAAGATTCAGCCCATCTTGAGGTACTATCCGCTAAAACCGCAACATCATAACCCATATCCCTGTAATATTCAGCGATAGTAACTCCTGAAAATATACTAGCTTCTCTTGCTGAAACTGGCATATTAGAAGTATTTGCAATTAAAATTATTCGGTCTAATAAAGATTGACCAGTTCTAGGATCATTTAACTCTGAAAATTGCTTCAAAACATCAGCAATCTCATTTCCTCGTTCTCCGCACCCCACAAATACAATTATATCCGCATCACACCACTTCGCCAGAGATTGCTGGATTACTGTCTTACCGGTTCCAAATCCTCCTGGAACTCCAATTGTACCTCCTTTTGTGATTGGAAAAAGTAAATCTATTACTCTTATTCCTGTTATTAATGGTTCATTGGAAATATTTCTCTCTTTAAATGGTCGAGCTTTAGTTACTGGCCATTTTTGTAACATCGAAAATGAATGTTCCCGATTATTTATATTCAATTTATAAATTGTATCATTAACAATATAATCCCCCTCATCTACTATATAAGTTAATTTCCCTGCAATGTTTGGGGGAACCATTATTTTATGTTCTATTGATGGAGTCTCTTGAACAGTTCCAATTATATCTCCTCCAGTCACTATATCATCCTTCTTTTTCTTAGGAATAAAATGCCATTTCTTCGTTCTTGATATAGAATCGATTTCTAATCCTCTTTCTAAGGCTCCATTCTTAAAAAGGTCAAATGCTCTTTGAAGGGGTCGTTGGATTCCATCAAAAATATTTCCTAATAGTCCTGGGGCTAATTCCATTGAAAGAGGTTCATTTAAGCTGATAACTGTTTCTTTAATCCGTAAATTATTAGTATTTTCAAAGCATTGCGCAACTATAAAATCTTCATAGATCTGAATTACCTCTCCTAAAATCTTATGTTTAGTAATTTGAATTAAATCATGGAGTTTAATAGTATCTTCAAGCCCTTTAATGTTAATTAAAGAACCATTTATACTCGAAATATAACCAAATTGGGAAGTGGTTTCAGAACTGAATTTGCTCATATAATCTTAAATACTCAGGTATTTTTTCTTTTTGATTTTGTATAAAATTTTCAAATTCCTTTTCTATTTTTTTAATTTCCGAATCATTTATAATTTTGGATATCTCCATTTGAACAAATGAAGAATTCTTATCTATTAAATTATCTATTGTATAATCATAAAAAATATTCCCCCCTACTAGTGATATCTTAAAACCACCAATGAATTCATGTTTATCTTGATTTATTTCAATGGTATTCTTAAAAATCCCTGATATATTATCGAAATTTTTAATAAAATATTTATAATCAATAGAATTAAATATTAATTCTATTCCTTGAGGTTTATCGATATCGTTTTTAATTTTCTTTATCGATTCTAACAAGAAATTAATATATATATTATAGTTATTTTCAATTTTATCTTTGATAATATGAAGTAGCTTTATTCTGAGTTCTTTTATTAATCTATCTTTTGTTTTTAAAAATTTTTCTTTTCCCTTTAAAATTGTTGATGTTAATGATTGATTTAAATATAACATAAAACTTTCAATAAGATGGTTTTTTAATTTCATAGATCTTTCGCGACTTCTTTCTAAAAATCTGTTTTTAATTTCAGCTTTTTGAAATAAGGTTTTTTGATTCAAATCTTTGATTTCTTTTTCAGCTTTTTCTATTAAATAAAAACCTAAATTGCCGATCTGTTTTTTTATTTCTTTATCTTCTGAAATTTCGACTCACCTTACTTTATTAAAATTATACTACCTATTGCATCAATTATTTTATTTAATATGATATCATAATCTTCAATCTTTGGTTGAAAAATGTCTGGGAGAATAAAAATAAAGGGAATTCTAGTATTTTCTTTAAAATCCAATAAAAAATCTATAGTTCCACTTGATAAAGGTAATGCAACAATTATCATACCTATTGAGGGATTATTTGTTAGTTCTGTAAACTTTTTTAGGAATTCTTCTTCGTTCTCCACAATGGTCGCCTCTAATCCTAAAAGTCCTAGCATAGAAACTAGCTCCTTCTCACCTAAAATATGAATTTTTTGAGTTGCCATCAAAAGTCAATCCCTAATTTTTTGATAATTATTTTTTGTAATTTTGGTAGATTTTTTCTAAATCCCACTTCAATATTTTTAAGAGCTTCATCTAAGCTTTTTTCAAAAGTATTAGTCTGCGTGTCAATAGCTACTGCTAAATTACCCAAAGCAGTATTCACGAGAACATTTATTGTAGTAACAAAATTTTCAAATTTATTATCTTGTTCTTGTCTAAAATCTTCAATTTCCTTTAAATTGACATTTTTAGAACTATCTATTAAATCTTCATAAACTTTTTGAATTTCTTCTATCCATTCGAATGTATCCATTATCTAACCGAATTATTATTAATTTTCATTTAATCTTTATAATTTTTTTATTTTAATCTTTTATATTTTTCATGAAGAATCTCAACTACTTTTGGCAAAATATATAAATGTATTTCTTTATCTTTCTTAATTAACACTTCAAGAATCTTAAAAATTGCCTGATAATCAATATTTTCAATGTGGATTACTAATCTGTTGAAAAAATGTTTTAAATATAACTTTTCAATTGACCATAATAAATGATCTTTATCAAGGCTAAACTTTAATAAAAGCGGTCTAGTTTCTTTTGTTTGGGTAAAATGTTGATTGATATTTAATATAAAATCATTAACATCTGTGAGATCCAATAAATTCAAAATATCATATTTAGTAAAAAATAGATAAGTGTTGACTAAAAATTGTGATAATAATTTTTTCTCAATATTATTTTTAATTCCTCTATGTATCAAATTTAAATTATAAATCTCTGAGATATACTTCAAATATAATGAAATTATATTTCTTTCTGTTGTAGATAATTTACTTATTTCCTTATTCAAATTTTCATAATAAAATTGATCTAGAAAAGCCTCTAATACAAATATTTCATTTGTATTTTTAAAGTAAAGGATTCCTTCTCTTATTGCTCTGTTATATTTTGTTGTTTTCATACGAAGTTGTATTTGATCTAAAGAGGGAGCTTCAATCAATTCATCTATAAATTCAATATTATCCAAATATTTTTCTACTAATTTATTAACTAATATTGATTTATCTGGAATGCTCATACTTAGTATAGTACCAAGAATAATGCGTTTAATATTCGTTATTTCATATTTAATTAAATAATTCTTTAAAAAAATACGCATATTCCTGGGAGAAATATAAAGAATCTTTCCAATCAATTTAATATAAGTATGAAACAATTGTTTTTCAATTTCTTCTATTGTATAAGAACTAACACTAAATCCTGGATAATATTTGCTTATAATTTCAGTCAGTTGTTTAATTTCGTTTATTTCCTCTAACTTTTTCAGAGTAACTTCATCCATTATTAATTGCTTTAAAAAACCAATTCGGATAAGTGTATAGGCATAATTATCGACAATTACACTACTCGTTATATATTCACCAATGATTGTGCTTTAACTTGGGATAAATCTTTAAGAAACTGATCAAACAGGAGTGGGTATTTTCGTCCAAAGTAAGATTGCTATTATTAATCCATAGACTGCTAAGGCTTCACATAATACAACTACGAGAAATGCTTTAAAAAAGGCTTCTTCTCTTTCTGAGAGTGCGCTTATTGCTGCAGTTCCAACGGTCTTAATTGCTAAAGCACTCCCTAATACAGAAGCACCAACTGAAAGCGCTACTGCAATCGCTAAAGCAGCAGTAGTAATTGAAGCATAAGCTTCGTTAGTCGTAGGAGCCTGAGCAGCTACAAAAGCTACAATTCCATTCGATGTGAAAATTACTAGAATTATCAAGAAAACTTGAAATATTGCAAGCAATAAAAAAAATTTTTGTTTACCATTCATATATATTACAACCTAGTTTTTAATTTAAAAAATTATGATTTTAAATGAGAAGAATAAATTTTTGCGTATAAATCTTCTTATTATAAACTGTAAAGTTATATTTAATCTCTTGGTCAGAAAAATAAGAATAAATGAGAACCACTTAAAATTAAGGATATTTTGCACTTGGTATTTTTAGTTATAAGAACTATATTGATAAAATAGAATATTTGAAATTATACGTTTAAACAATGTGATTGTCTCAATTTATTGATAGAGTAAAACTCTAATCAAATCAGCAACATCGTGTATAGAATCTGCAAGATTTTCAAGTAAAATTATGCTATCTCTTAATCGCAAGAGTAATCTTATTTCTAATTCCTCATTGGAATATAAATATTCAAGGAATTGACGATAATTAGCATCTACTTCATTCTCTATCTCATGAATTATGGTTGTATTTTTGAATACTACATCTGGTTTATCTCTAAGGCTTTTAATTGTTGATTTTAAAACATCGGTCATTTTTATTGTATTATTAATTAATTTTTCATATTGCTTTTTTATCTCTTCACTTTTTATCCCATCTAAATTGATTTTCGATAACATATCTACAAATTCAAGGGGAAAATTACATAAGTTATCCATTTTTAAAATCAATGCAACAAAATCGCCTAAACCAGCTCCTGATTCAGAATAATTTTGAATCAATTGAATTTTAATTGCATCTGCATCTTCTTCTGATAATTGCATTTTACTCTTTTTTTTCTCAAGAGAAGCTTTATGTTTCTCATAGTTTTCCGCCCATCTATTATAAAATACACCCATATTACTCACAATAGAGTATAGTATTCTGGAATGCTCTATTAACATTGATATTATTTCGTCCTTCAATTTGTTCATAATATTCCATTTAAATATTTAATTAACTCTTATTATTATAAATGATTAACCTAATAAAAATTTGCATTTAGAGAAATTTTAAAATAGTTTTAATTTAAATTTTATGTACTAATTATATAGAAATTAAAAAATTCTTTTCAGATTAAAGAAAATATAAAATTTTCTACTTTAGGTAAAGTAACTATAAAATAGTGCAATTAGTAAATAATGCCCATTAAACAGAAAATACAACAATGGAGAGAATATTCAAAAATATCTGACTTAGCAATTATTGCTAGAAGAAAATTTTTTAATAATGCATTTGACGGAGCTTTAACTTGTGCGGGCATTGTAAGCGGTATTTTCATAATTTTTTTAACTGAACCCCTCACTTTTGAATCTCAAGACGTTCTTATAACAGGTTTTGCAACCGCTTTAGCAATAGGTATTTCAGGGCTTTGGGGTGCTTTTCTTTCTGAAGAGGCTGAACGAAAAAAAAAGTAAAGGATATGAAGAAGGATATGGCAGATTTAGATGAAGTAGGTGAAGAGATTGAGCTAATACCTAAAGAAAATAATAAGAATTTAAATAAAAAAAGAAAAGCTAAAACCTTATTAGAGAAGGCTGAAGGATTCGCCACTATTGTTGCTTCTTTGGTAGATGGAGGTGCTCCAGTACTTGGAAGTTCTCTTCCACTAATTCCATTCTTATTTGGAGGAACATTAACTTTATTTCATTTCATCTTCTCTTATATTATACTTGCTGGTTTGCTAATATATTTAGGGATTTTTTTAGGCTCGATATCTGGTGGAGGGCGCTTAAGATATGCTTCTCACTTAGTTATTGCAGGCATAGTTACCCTTCTTATATCTTTACTGCTCGGTATCTAAAGCTCTAAGGTGTTTTAAAAATTTTAATTTTCAAAAATTTGAGTTGAGAGATAAAATATGAATAAATGGTAATTAATTATCTAATCAAAAATAAAATCAATAAATAAATGATCGAAAAATTAAAGATATACGCAAAAATTACAAATTTATGGGCTATAGCACGACGTTATTTTGTAAATAATTTTTATGATGGGATGTTAACTGTTTTGGGTGTCTTATTAGGCTTTTTTGTAATAATTCTTAAGGAAAGCCAGCCATCAATTGATAGTAATTTTGTAATTTTAACTGGTATGGGAAGTTCTATTTCTATGTTTTTTTCTGGTATGACAGGATCTTATCTTTCTGAAAGAGCTGAACGAAAAAAAATAAAAGATGAATTAAGAAGGGCAATGGTTATAAGTGAAGTTGAGGAAGCATTAGAAGATGAGAAATCGAGTGTAATAGAGATCGAAAAAGCAATGCTGACGAAATTAAAACATATAATGAATCCGGATAAAAGAAAAAATGAAAAAAAGCCTAAAACAATTCAAGAAAAAGCGCAAAGTTTTGCAAGTTTAGTGGTTTCATTTGTAAATGGAGGATCCCCATTTTTAGGAGGAGTAGTACCATTAATTCCATTCTTATTTGTTACACATGCTCATTTTCTAACATTCATTTTATCTTTTCTTATAATTCTTTTTTGTATTATTTTACTTGGTATATTTTTAGGAATTGTATCTAAGGAGTCTATTTTAAAAAATATACTCCAAATGGCATTTGCGTTTCTATTGACTCTTGTTATCTCTATATTTTTATTAGGGTAATAGATGATAAATTTTAATTTCTGAGTTTCATTTTTGTAATTATCATTTTAATAACCAAGAGAATGTAGATAAAATTGAAGACGTGTGGTGTTGATATCGGTAGTCTTGAAACAAAAGTTGTTTTACTAGAAGATAAAAATATCATTGATTATCGAGTTGGGCGTTCGACATTTGATTTTAAACGTGTTGGTAATAATTTGTTCAATGAAATTCTTGAGCAAAACAATTTAAAAAAAAGTGATGTCTATGTCATGTCTACTGGATATGGAAGAAATACTATAGATATCGCAGATGATCGTATTACTGAAATTACAGCACATGCACGTGGAGTGCAATATTTTTTTCCAGAGGCCCAATCTGTTATAGATATTGGGGGTCAAGATAGTAAAGCTATTTTAATTTCTAAAAAAACAGGTAACGTAATTGATTTTCAAATGAACGATAAGTGTGCTGCTGGAACTGGTCGTTTTATTGAGGTCATGGCAGGGGCGCTAGAGGTTCCCATTCAAGAGATTGGGGAATTAGCTCTTAAATCTAATAATCCTGCATCAATTAGTTCAACTTGTACTGTATTTGCTGAATCTGAAGTGATATCTCTTTTTGCTAAAGGGTCAAAAAAAGAGGATATTGCTGCGGGAATTCATAAATCAATAGCAAAAAGAGTTGCTGGAATGGCAAAACGGATAGGAGTTGCACCGATATTAGTTTTTTGTGGGGGAGTAGCTAAAAATATAGGAGTTAAAAAATTTTTAGAACAAGAATTAGGATTTGAGATTGTTATACCAGTACTTAATGGGAAAAGTAGTGCTCAATTAACTGGAGCGATAGGCGCAGCGCTTATTGCTCAAGACCAAAAGAATAGTTAGATATCTTTTAAGAATATTTTAAAACTTTAATTTTAGGAAATTATAATAAATTTTATGTATAATTAACTCTTTTTTGATTAATAATTCATATTTTTTTCATTATTAAAATGGATAATTTAGAACTTTTATCTGAATACACAACATTTCTACGAGAGAAAAAAGAAGAAGGAAAAAAAGTTATAGCATTTATTTCTCATGATAATATCCCGGAAGAATTACTAGATGCAGCAGGTTTTATCCCTTTAAGACTGTTATTTGCAGGAAACGATGATTTAATGGATGCTAGCCACGATTACTTACCTCCTTCCACATGTGCTTTTGTGCAATCTTGTATTGGATTGTTTTCTCTAAAACCTAGTCAATATGAATTTTTAGATTTGATTGATTACTTTATAGTTTCAAATCATTGTGTTTCAGACATTTGTTCCTCTGAAATAATTTCTAAATATTTTGGAATACCTCGCTTGAATTTTTACGTCTCCTATACTATGAATAAGAATAGCTTGAAATATTTTAAATTAGAATTGATTGATTTTAAAAATCAGTTAGAAAAAATTAGTGAAAGTGAAATTAAAGATGAGGATCTTAAACAGAGTATTAAAAAGTATAATTTATTTAAGAAAAAGATTTTAGAATTTAGTTTTTTAAATATTAAAGGATCTGAAAAATTAAAAGTCATTCAAAAGGCAATTTTATATGGACCTTTATTTCTCCCCCAATTAGATTCATATATTCAAAAATATAAGGCTGAGCAAATTCAAGATTCTAATAATTCAAAACATCTTTTAATAACAGGCGGTTCTATTTTTATAAATGATTACTTAATTGATTTAATAGAAGAAGGAGGGGGGAATATTATTTTTTTCGATACTTGGGTAGGTGGTAACTATTATTCCCAAATCCTTGAAGATAAAATTTTTGATTCAATAGAAAATCCTTATGATTTATTGGTTTATCGTTTTAAAAATAATATTTTTGGAGATCATTCTGTTCCCAATTTTTTAGAAAACAAAATATCCCAAATTGAAAATATTTATCAGGATCATTTTAAAAAAACAGGAAGAAAATTAGGAATTATAAATCATATTATAAAATTCTGTGATCACATTTCTCTTATGGCAACACATTTGAAAAACCGATTACAGGAAAAAGGAATCCAAGTTTTAAATTTGGAGAGAGATTATTCAAGGGCTATTCGAGGTCAACTTAATACACGTATAGAAGCATTTCTGGAGATGATTTAAAAAATGAGTCTTATTGCTGATGAAATAGTACGTTTTAGTTCTGTACTTAGAATATCATATAATCTTTTAACAGGACGGGATTATTTAAAGCGAAAGAAATTTAGAGAAAAAAAGAAATTAATTTCAGTTGCATTACCTTTTTCTGATTTAATATATGGATTCCCTGATTTAGTTCCTGTATTTCCAATTAGAATGCATGAGTTTGAAATGCATAGATATTTAACCTATTTAGGTAGTGCATCAAATATTTTTGGCTGGAAAAATGTGTCAAAATTTTTAGGATTTATTAAAAATCTTGGTATTGGAGATATAAATAAAATTATAGATGAAATTATTGAAAATGTAATAGATACAGTAAATAATAAGTATAATGAGATGTACGAACTTGGAATAGAAAGTGGTGTTCCAACTGATTTTTGTTATGGAATAAAATCTCTCTATGGAATGCATGTAAGTAAAGGAAAGAACGTAGAAGCTACATTAAATTATACTATTCGATGCAGTGCTTGGAATAAATACCTAGAATCGTTAAAGACTGTTGCGCATCCAGCTAAACAGATTTGGATTGATGTTCCTCCAAGAAACATCGGGAATGCCATAGAATTACTAACAGAGAATCTTTATGATGCCGTGAGAGAATTAGAAAAAGTAAGTGGAAATACTTATGATAGAATTAGTCTACGAAATCATTTTCAAGTTGCTAACGATATAAGAAATTATTATAAAATTATTCTTTATGATATAAGCACATCTGGATTTTATCCTTGTAATCCTGCTACATTTAGTGAAATATTAGTAATACTAAATAATAGTTTTCAAGATTATAATTCTAATGCCATTCGATATCGAGATAACATGGCTTCTTTAGTAAAAGAAATGAAGGAAAGAATCATAAATAAAATTGGTATGGATGTAAGTAATATGCCTCGGATTTTAATTACTCCTATGTTTGGTGGATGGGAACCAAAAAGCCATGAAATAATTTATGAATTAGGAGGGCGAGCTTTATATGCTGATTGGGATATCTTATTACTTTTAGAAGATATTCCAATTACTAAAATATCTGATCCTGTTGAAGCCTATGCTCAATATCTAATGAAGGCAACTACAAATGGTATTGGATGTGATAATGATACTTTGTCAGATTCATATTTGAGAGTAGCAAAAAAACTAAATGTTGATGGTCTTGTGTTTTTTCAACTTTTTGGTTGTCATTCAATATCTAATTGTTTTTCACTCTTAAAAGAGAAAATTCGGCGAGAACTTGAAATTCCTAGCATATCTCTTACATTTAATAAAATAGGAGAAAATTTAGAGCAAGTACGCACAAGACTTGGTGCATTTATGGAAATGATGTCTTAATTAATAATTTATTAAAATGATATCTCGTTAATATAACAAAAATTTATGTTTAGATTTTAAGGTTCGATATTCATGTTATTCCATGACAAAAAAGAAGAAGTTGATTATGATCCTTATAAGGAATTCCAAGTGCTTTGTGGAATAGAAGAGGAATTTCTTATTATTAATAAGAAGGGAACTTTAGCAAAAGTTGCAGATGATATAATGGTAAAGTCTGCAGAGATACTTGAAAGAGATCAAAATTTTCTGAGTTCACTTCAAGTAAGAATTCGAGGGTTAGATGCTGAACCTTCACCATCACAAATTGAATATGTTACATTGCCATTACCTCCTGCTTCTTTAGAACAAGCTATTAAAGAAGGAAGAAAATTATTAATAGAAGCAGCAAATCAAATTGGAGTTAAAATACTTGCCCAAAGTCTTCATCCTGTGCAAAGTGATCCCAATCCTATATGTGGAACTCATATTAATGTATCAGTTCAGAAAAAAGGTAGTCTAATGACTCCTGAAGAAATAAAAGTAGTTAATAATTACTTATGGGACTACCTTCCAGAAATAATTGGGATCTCAGCAAATTCATATTTATATCGGGGGAATGCAAACAATATTGCTAGCAACCGTTGCGCTAATAGTACTGTTCTTAAACGAAATGGATTTGCAGTAATACAAATTCCTGAGAATCGTCCAGCTTTGATTCCAATGAGGTATTATGGTCGAATGAGATACAAACTTAAAATAGGTTTTGAAGAAGATGAGTTTTCTAAAAAAGTCATTGCTAATGATCGTGGAGACCGCCTTGTAGATATAACTCCAAGGGGTCCATTTACAAATATCAGTGATGATAATGATGAATTACCCTCAAGAAATCGAATTGAAGTTCGGATAGTCGATGTGCAATATAATACTGAAGATTTACTGGATATTGCATATCTATGTTGTGTTTCTGCCCTTCATGCTATAAAACTTAACTCAAATGGAGAAATTAGTCAAGATCCATATCATTCAATAAATGTTGAAAATGCTATAGCAAATGGAACCAAAGCGGTTTTTAAGAGACCAAATGGAGGAATTGAGTCATTAGAAACCAGTATTTCAAGGTGGATTGAAGAAACTAAGAATTATCAAGATTATTTAGGGATTAAAATAAAAAATTTACCTTATAAAAAACTTCAAATTGATCAATCTCAAAAAGAGCTTAATATTGAATATCAAACTCGAAAAATTGAGAAATTAAGACAACAAGGAAGATCTTATGTTGTAATGGAATTAGTAGATCCGCGAATTGTAACTGATCGGCAAGGAAATCGTTATAAAATTAAAGCTGGAACACAAGTTCAAGGCACTTTAGAAGCAAAATATAATTTTTCTTTTGATGATATTAATGGAATGGTTACTAATTTCAATGGGATCCGAGTTATAAATAATCTTGTTGTGCAGAATTTAAGAATACCATTAAAGGAAAATGATCGTGTATTAAGAGGACGATCTGAATCAGAGTCTCTAATTGATAGATTATTTGGAGACTTTTTCTTTTAACTAAAATAAATAAAAGCATTAAAAAGATGGAAAAATCCAATAAAAAGAATAATTTGAGTCAAAATCTCTTCGTATATGGTACATTACAACATGGACAGAGTCGAAATTATATCCTTAAAGGAATAAAATATGAAAAAGCAACTCTGTTGAATTATAGAAAGGTAGAACCTATTTCCTTAGGATTCCCATTCATTATTAAGGATAATAACTCTAACGTTAAAGGAGAGATATATTATGACGTTGGACAATTTGTTATTAATCAAATAGACATGATTGAAGGAGAAGGGAAATTATATCATAGAATTTTAGTGAAAGTGAAGTTAGACGACGGAAGAGAAACAGAAGCCTATACATATTACCCCTCTGAGGTGCTAATTAAAAATTACACATAAATTAGAGAAGGAGATAATGAATGGTTGAAGAAGATTCGTTTAAAAATGAAAAGGTAAGCCAAATACTTCTCATCGATAATTATTCTCGAGGTTTTCCTACAGATAGAATAACACGAATAGAAACAATTATAAATGATTGCATAGCCCCAGTAGAGTTAAAAACAATTCATTTTACCCATTTTGAAAAAGAAATGGTAGAAGATTATATTGGGATTATTCTCTCTGGATCGGAATTAAATGTCTCTAGTTTTTACTATGATGAGAAATTGAAAAAAAAATTTAAAGCTCAATTAGAAGCAATCCAAGAAACTGATCAAATACCAATCCTTGCATTATGTTTTGGTTTTCACTTAGTTGCTTATACTTTCGGAGCACAAATAAGCAGGATGGGATTGTTTGGATTAGGAGGGAGGATTATTTTTATTTTACTTAAAGAAACAGATGAACTAATAACTCAAAAAAATATTCCCGTTAATGTTCATCACCTTGATTTTGTATCTCCAAATGATTGTAAAATTCAAAAAAATTTTAATATTATCAGCATATCCAGAACTTTAGGATATAGAATGGTTCAATATATGAAACATTGTAATAAACCAATTTTTGCCCTTCAATTTCATCCAGAAACTCATAATCCTTATTATTTTCATTCAAGCTTAGTTGATGAGAGGATCGAAGAAAAAACAAGAACTATAGGAGAAAAAATTATAAAAAATTTCATATGGATGTGTTCTTACAAAAAAACTATTAATCTTAAGAATAAATAATAAATTTTCCAAGTATAAATGATTAGAGGATCAAAAAATTTGATTAAATCCTAAATTAAAAGATTTTTACTTCTTTTCAAAAAAATTTAATATGATTATTTTTAGGATTGAAAAGTAGGATTCTCCAATCTTATAAAATTTTATCCATAGCTTTAAAAATAAAATTATCTGATCAGATTTAAAATTAAAATTGAAGTTAGAGAAAACATATATATGAACTTTAATATCAATATTCGAATATTCAATTTATTTCATTATAGTAAATACTCAATTGGTTAATTATTAAAAAATTTAAGGTGAATTTCAACTTGGAAAAAATTTTTAATCTTAGTTTAAAAGCAAAAGAGAATATAATTATTGCCAAAAAAGAAAAATTAGTTGCTTTAGAATTAAAAAAATTAGCTAAAAATCTCTTAAGAAAAGTAAAAATGAGAGAGAAATTCGTTGAAAAAGAGATAAAATTGGCGGAAATAAGAAAGAATTTAGTTGACAATAATGAGAAATTATTAGAAAGTAAGATTAAATCTAAGGAAATACTAAAATTTCCAGAGGAAGTAATAAAAAATGAAACGGACTTTATCAATTATCATGAGAAAGTTGCTAAAAATCAAGTTGAGTTAGCAAAAAATCATAAAGAAATAGCAAAGTTTGAAGAAAAATTAGCTAAAAGCAAAATAGAATTAGCAAATTCTAAAGTACATGCTGCGAACATTCGAATCAGATTAGGAAAACTCCAACTAAAATATGTAGAAGCAGTTCAAAAAAAGTCACCTGAGAAAGCTATGATAACAAAAGCAATTTATAAACAAGTGCAAAAAGAGTTAAATCATTCTTTGAAAGAATTAAATGAGAAAGGAAGAGAAGTTAAAATAATTCATAACGATATAGCAGATTTAACCGCAAAACTCTCCCAGATATTAATACAATGAATAAATTATTACTTGTTCTTAGAACTGAATATTCAAAAAATACTCAATATCCAAGCTATAATATGTTAATCTTAACTATTTATTAATTCTGAGTAAATTAGTTCTTTTTAATAATTTATTTATTACATATTAGTTTTTGAATTGATAATCCATTTTCTTAAGTTATAACTTCATTTTATTTATAATTTTTAGTCAATGTCTATTTAAATATAATCATTTTTTTATGAATTGATTAAAATGTATTCAAATAATAAATCAAATTTAATTGGTGGAGACGTAATACGAGGTTTGGGTTATTTCCTCTTCATTTTGGGAATTATTATTTTAATAGGTATTATAATTGCATTGAATTTTTTTGGAATTTCGTTTAATATTTTGGTATTTATTGGAATGATTACAATGACTTTGATTGGGTTCATTTTTATGGGATTATATATTATCCCTGAATGGATTAAGGTTCCTACATTATTATTAGGGAAATTTAAAAAAATGCGAGGTCCAGGGATTTTATGGCTTTTTCCATTTGTATATCGAATTCCATTTTCTTTAGATATGCGAATAATCACTACCACATTCTCAGCTGAGCAAACTTTAACAAAAGATAATGTACCTGTTAATGTAGATGCTGTATTGTTTTGGAAAGTTTTAGATTCGTATAAAGCTTCGCTCCGTGTCCAAGATTATAAAACTGCGATTTCATGGGCTGCTCAAACTTCGTTAAGAGATATAATTGGAAAGACTGAATTAAGTCAGATGCTTGCAGGAAGAGAAGAAATATCGCATGAACTTGAAAGAATAATTGACGAGCGTACTGAGGAATGGGGTGTTAAATCTATTTCAGTTGAAATTCGAGACGTTATAATTCCAACAGCATTACAAGATGCAATGAGTCGACAAGCACAGGCAGAAAGAGAACGCCAAGCAAGAGTTATACTAGCAGGTTCTGAGGAACAAATTGCGAATAAATTTATTAATGCAGCACATATTTATGAAAGCGATGAAGTTGCATTGAATTTAAGAGCTATGAACATTCTTTACGAATCTATGAAAGAAAAAGGAGGATGGATTATTGTTCCTTCAGATATGGTAAATATATTAGGAGGAAGGTTCAAACATCTTAGCGATTTCAAAACAGATAAGTAATCTTCGGTTTAAAAAAAGTTCGATTTTATTAATATAACAATAAATTACTTCCTTCAAAAAAAAAAGAAAAAAGTAATCTTTAAATAAAAAATCATAAGGTAAATGAGTCTTTTATTAATAATTTTTTAAGCACACCTTTATAATTATATTTAAAAGTTTACTATTAGGAGTAAAAATATTTCCTAATAGATGGTTTAAAATGTATAAAAAAATTTTACTTGGAATGGATCAATCTTATGATGCACTTCATGCAGCGAAAAAAGCAATTGAATTTCAAAAAAGAGATAATAGTGAAGTAGTTGGTTTTCATTCTGTTTTACATCATCTTTCAGAGTTAAATATGAATCACTTTTATCCAAAAGGATCAAGCGGGGCTATAGCTTTAACTGTTCATAATGACTATATCAAAAGGGGTGAAGATATTTTAAATGAACTTAAAAAATTATTCAATAAATCTAATGCAAAAGTGGAAACACGGTTAATTTTTGACATTCCTCCAGAAGATTACATAAAGAAAACGGTTGAAGAAGAACGTTTTGATTTAGTAATTTTGGGTTGTAAAGGACATCATTCAAAATTGAGCAGAATATTGCTTGGCACAATACCAAACAAAGTAATTAATAATACTTCTAGTGATGTTTTAGTGGTGCGATAAAAAATCTTTTAGATTTACCAAACATTATTCAAATTTCTTTTAATTCTTTTTAATCTATGAAATGTGAAATTAGAATTTGAGTGAAATGTTAGAATGATGAAAAAATGTAATATTGGAGAACCCCCTGGAACCTTAATATATACTGGTAAAGAAAGTGAGTTAAAAACTAAGATTAAAATAATAGATTATAATAAGGAAGACTATAACTTTATAGAGGTAGATATAATTGATAAAAATTTCTCAAGTTTCGATAAATCAAGAAATAGATGGATTAATATCATAGGATTGTCTGATATTAATATTATTGAGGATATTGGAAATCAATTCAATCTTCACCAATTGCTTTTAGAAGATATTCTTAGTCCGAATCAAAGACCTAAATTAGAAAATTATGGAGATTATCTCTTTATAGTATTAAAAAGTGTAAATTATAATGAAGAAATAGAAAGTTTTGAGACTGAACAAATTAGTTTAATCTTAGGATGTAATTATGTAATATCTGTTCAAGAACTTGAAAATGATTTTTTTACACCAATTTTAGATAGAATTAAGTTTTCAAAAGGTCATATTCGACATATGGGCACTGATTATCTATTATATTCTTTAATAGACCTTATAATTGACAACTATTTTATTATACTAGAAAAAATTACAGAATTTATCGAAAATACAGAGGATAAAATAATACAAAGTCCAGACCCAGAGACTTTAAAACTTGTATATTCGCTAAAAAGAATTATGATAAATATCAGGAATTCAATCTGGCCAACTAGAGAACTCATTAATAAGTTGCAAAGAGAAAAATCTAAATTATTAAGTAATAATTTAGAAATATATCTAAGAGATGTTAATGATCACGTTTTTATTATAAGTGATTTACTTGAAACTCAACGTGATATCCTTTTTGGGATGTTAGATATGTATTTATCAAG
Organism: Promethearchaeota archaeon; assembly: GCA_048940765.1. Classification (GTDB taxonomy): domain Archaea; phylum Asgardarchaeota; class Lokiarchaeia; order Sigyniarchaeales; family SOKP01; genus Loki-b32. The sequence goes on from JBHLOG010000001.1 coordinate 73,731, forward strand.
CGTAAATAATAAAATGAATGATATTATGAAGATTCTTACTATTATTTCGACAATTTTTATACCTTTATCATTTTTAGTAGGTTTATATGGTATGAACTTTAAATATATGCCTGAAATTTCATATCCTTTAGCTTATCCTATTCTGCTTTTTACAATGTTTATTATTGGAATTGTGATGATATTATTTTTCAAAAGAAAAAAGTGGTTATAAAAGAATTTCATTTTATTTTGAAAAATAAGCTATACTGTGATTAATAGGTATTTAATGTAAAAAACTAAAATTATAATTAGGGACATTAAAAATTTATTTATTATTAAATTAAACTACTGATTTCTTTTAATCTCATTCTTAAAGTAATTTCAGAAACACTAGCAATTTTACATATTTGTTTTTGAGTTCGAAATTCATCATTTTTTTTTGAAGAAATATATAGAGATGCTGCAGCAATTCCTTTAGGGTCTTTACCTGAAGTATTTAATCCTTTTTGTTTACTTTCTTCAACAATTTTTATTGCTCTATTCCGGCAATTAATAGATAAATCTAATTCGTCATAAAATTTATTTATAAAGTCTTGAGGTGTAAAATTTTTTATTCTGAAATTTAAATCTGGAAGGATCTTGTTAACAATTGCTTTATAACAATAAACAAACTTTTTCTTAGAAATTTGCAACGCAAAAAGTAGTTCTTCAAGAATTATTGGTAATCCATAAAATTTTAATGCAAGATAGATTGATACACTAAGAATTCCATTAATTGTTCTTCCGAGGGTCAATTTTTTTTTAGCAGCAGAAATATAAATCCTAAAAGCATCTTCTGTTACATAATTCGGTAGATTAAATCGAGTTCTGATCTGATTTAATTTTGGTATAGCAATCCATAAATTTCTTTCAAGTCCATTTACTAATCCTCTATTTATTCTAGATAATCTCTTATAACATGTTAATGCTTTTGGAGATAAAAAGTTTCCTTTTCCATCTAGATTACCTTTAATGATTGTGCGAGGACCAATAGGAGAATGTACAGGTTCAGTATTCCTATAAGTTATTTTTCTATCTAAAAAGATTTTATTTGTAGGCTTATAAGAAATGATCCTTGATTGGACAGTTCCACAATTGTTACAGACATTGTATCCATTAGAAGAAATAATGTTTGGATTTGAGCAACATTCTTGTTCTTTTTTTTTTAAAAAACCAACATCATAATTTCTTATAGTTTTTAAATACGCCATTTTTATCATATTATATTTGTAAATTTACCTTAAATTATAGAAGCTAAGAAGATTTTATTTGAAAAATCTAACTTATTCAAAATAATTGTATTATTTGCATCAATGTCCTCACTTTCTAAGGGAGTTTTTACTTCAATTTTAAAATCTTCTATAAAGTAATTTATGAAGATTTTTGCTCTTGATTTGTCAAATTCTATAAAAATTTTCAATTCAAACCCTTCTACTTTATGAGTCCAATATTCTATTATTTTTTGCATTTTCAACACAATTACACGATCTAACTCTGAAGTCAACCGGAATTACGAAATCATTAATAATATCCATTATTATCTCAATTTTAATTTTCCTTACTTCAGGGTTATTTCTAAAATGGTAATTGACAATTCTATCTATACTTTTTAAACAAGGATGAGCAATAATAATAAGAAAATTTGACATTCCACTTAGTTTATATCCGTGAATCATGTATGGACAGGATTTAATTATTCGTATGATAGAGTTGGGATCAGATGATTGCAGACTTACCTTTGCTAAATAACAATTTGTGCTTTTCAGGTTTAAACCAGCTTGAAACTGTAATATTCCCAATTTTTCAAGTTTTTTTATTCTCATTCCCACAGCTGGTTGACTTCTATTGATTTTTTTGGCTATTTGTGTATGAGTTGAAGTGGGATCTCTTTGGATAAATTGAACAATTCTTTTATCAATATCGTCCAAAATTATTAGTTCATTAACCATATTCAATCAATTTCCTCGATTTTTTGATTTATTATGCAAATTATTTTTAGTTATTTTTTATATATATATTATTATAATAGAGTGATATTATGATATTTAAATATTGCGATTTTACAATATTATGATATTTCACTTTAATTATATTTAAATATTTTAATAATATTATTTATATAGATAAAATTCTGAATATGTTTCAGTAGAATTTATTTCTTTAAAATTATAGATAATTGATATTGAAGGAATTATAAGAATGGATGAATTGACAGAGGTTACATCAGAATTTTTAAAACTATTGAGTGATCCATACAAATTGGAAATTATTAAATTTCTAAAGAGTAGTGAAAAAACATCAAAAGAAATCGAAGAAGCTTTAAACATAAGCCAATCTTACACATCTCAACTATTAAAACAATTACAAAAAGCAAATATTGTATTTTATAAAAGGAAGGGAAGCATTAAAAAATATTTTATAAAAAGCTATAACATTTTCAGAGTAATTTCTGCTATTAATTCCATTGTTATTGAGTTACATAAAGATAAGTTCCAGAGATTGATTGATTCAGATAATATCGAAAAATTAAAATAGCAAAAGGAAATTTACTGTCTATTATAATTAAAAAATAATAATGTCTACAAATATTAAACCTAATAAGAAAAAAATCTTGGTATTGGGATTAGAAAAAAGTGGTAAAACTTCTATTATCTTAAATTTTATTGGCAAATTTAATTTATCTGAATTTATCTCTTTTAACAATAACAGAAATCCTAATATATTCAAATTAGAAAAGGATAATATAAAATTTAATATTTGGGATTTTAAAGGTAAAGAAGTTTATCGTATTGAATTTTTAAAAAATTTTAATAACTATATTATTGATACGGAAGAAATATTTTTTATTATTGATATCCAAGATTTAAAGAGTTATGAATTAGCATTAAAATTTTTACAGGAAATTATAGAAAAACTAAAAGAATGTAATCATAGAGTAGATTTTACTTTTTTTCTTCATAAGTATGATCATGATCTTTTTGAACGATTTCCAGATATTAAAATAGAAAAAATTGAAAGCCTAATAGAAAGATTAAAGCAAATTATCCCTTCAGAGGAATTCCACGAAATTTATAAAACTACAATTTATACTGTCTTGGATAAAATTCATATTTATTAAACAGAATTGTTATCTTATGCTAATTAATTAAAACTAAGATGTTTTAACATTTAAAATAGGTAGCAGTATATATTATGTTATATTATGTAAAACTTTAGAGAAATTTATGTTTTATCTTTTTTTATATCTCTAATTTGGTCTGAAATCCAATATCCCATCAATTTTAATGCGATAGGTGAAATCGTCTCTTCGATATTAACGTATTCACTTAAAGCTCCCGTTTGAGCAGTTTGAAATAAGTGATTTAAGTTCGGCAATTCTTTTACTTTATATAGTTTATTGCCACCTACTTTAAGTTCTTGCTCAATGGCAGATAAATTTTCTTTTGAAGGTACCTGGAGATCTTTTTCTCCGTTGAGTGCTAAAACAGGGCACTTTATTTTACTTAATATTATTCTAGGGTCATAGGTTAAAAAGTTGCGAAACTATGGAGAAAGCATATATTCAATTTGAGATTCAATAGAACCCTTAGATAATATTGATAAATTTTGATTTTTCATATCTTTTAACGCTTCAGAAATAACTTTTTCTAACTTTAACTTTGCTATAATGTTGTTGTTCTCTTCTTTAATGATAGAAAATACTTTCTCCTGTAGGGAACGTTCCTTAGCAATTAGTTCTTCACTTAAATTTTCTCCTCTATTAATCAATTCTGCTTGCTTATAAAGAATTTCTTCTAAGGGTAAACCCGGTCCTGCCAAAAGCACTAAAAATGCAACATCCTGTGTTAAATCTGCAACAATGGGAGCAATAACTCCTCCTTCAATATGCCCTATTAACCCAATCTTTTTTGAATCAATTTCTTTATGATTTTTCAAGAAATTAATTCCAGCAATGACATCACTAGCAAAATCGATATTTGTTGATTTCATATAATTACCAGTAGATCCACCGACACCCCTATCATCTACTCGCAAGACTGCAATTCCTCTACGTGTGAGATAATCTGCTAGTACTAAAAAAGGTTGATGCCCAAATGCACTTTCATTTCGATCTAATGAACCAGAACCCGAGATCAGAATAGTTACAGGAAAAGGTGATTTATCTCGAGGATAAGTTAAAGTACCAGCCAATGTAATATCTGCATTTATATTTTGGTATGTGACTTGCTCTTCTAAATAAGGATACGGTTTATGGGGTTCTTGGGGACGTTTTACTTCATTAATTTCAACTTTTTGCTCTAATAATAGATCAAATATTTGACCTCCTTGATACCATTTAACTTTTATTTTTTGAGAAGAGGATTGATATATACCTTCGAACTTTCCTCCAATAGAATTAAATTCAATCTGAATTTGTTTATCTTTAAATTAGGCATTATTTGCTTCTACTTTTCGCCCTTGTGTAGGACTAATTAAATTTACTGTAAAATTCCCATGATTATTCCTACTTATTATAAAGTTTATTGCTAATTTGGTTTTTCCAACATTGAAAAATCCTTGCCAATTTCCTACAATAAAATCTTTATTCATAATGCAACACTCTAATGATTTCTATTATATGATTAATTTTATCGACAAATTGTTCTAGTGTAACAACAGTATCTCGGATTATCAATAAATTTCTGATTTCCAGCTCTTTATCTTTATAAAGATAATGAAGGAATTGATGGAATAGCATATCTGTGGAGTTACTAAGGTCATGAATTTTATTTATATTAAAGATTACATTACTGGGGTTTTCTCGCAATATTTTAAGTGATTCTTTTAATAATTTTGCCATTTCTAAAATATTATTGATTGAGATGTGGTACATTTTATTTATATCGGAATTTACATCCCTTAATTCAATGTACATTAATAGGTCGATAAATTTTGAAGCTAGATTTGATAAATTATCCATTTTCTGAATTAATATTATCCAATCTCCCAATCCTAATGTTATTGCTTCAGAAAAATCTTTAATTGCTTGATTTTTTATTAATGATGCATCTTCAATATCAATTATCAATTTATTCGTTTTCTTTTCCAATATACCTTTATTTGATTTTGAGTTCTCCGCCCAAGTTACATAAAGCACCCCCATATCGCTTATTATAGAATACATAGCTCTCGAATGCTCAATAAGTATTTCAATTAATTGATCTTTAATTTTATCTGACATTTCATTTCACCACCATTATAGATTTTAATTATTTTTTATATCTTTTTTAGAAAATTCATTTTGTTAATTTTTTTATATAATGATTAAGGGTCCAAAAGATACAAAGATAGGAGCAAAAGCTATTGAAACCGTATTTATTACTTTGACAAGGATATGGAGGGAAGGGCCCGCTGTATCTTTTAAAGGATCACCGAATGTATCTCCAATGATGGAGGCATCGTGTGCTTTAGAGCCTTTCCCCCCTAAGAGACCTCCTTCAATTGCCTTTTTTGTATTATCTAGAGCTCCTCCTCCAGTATTTAAAACAAATCCCAATATTATTCCAGATATTGTTCCAGATATCAAAAATGCAGCTAGAGCAACAGGACCAAATAAAAATCCAAGTATAATAGGTGTCAAGGTAGGCAGTAATGCGGGAAAGATCATTTGCTTTAAAGCTACTTTCGTGCCAGTATCGATACATTTTGCATAATTGGGTAATGAATTATTCTCAAGTATTCCAGGATCTTCTTTAAATTGTCTCTGAATTTCTTTAATCATGCTATATGCTGCTACTCCTGCGGATCTAATTGCTAATGATGAAAAAACAAAAGGAATCACTGCTCCTATCAATAATGCACATAAAACAATAGGATGATATATATTAACATCGATGGTTTTTATTTCTTCTAAATACGCTTCAAATAATATTATAGCGGATAAAGCAGCACAAGTAATGCCAAAACCCTTCGCTAAAGCTTTAGTTGTATTACCCACCGCATCTAATTTATCTAAATTATATCGTACATTTTCCCCCTGATGAGACATTTCAGCTATTCCAGCTGCATTATCAGACACTGGTCCAAAACCATCAAAAGCTAAAATTATAGTTGTAATTGACAATAAACCCATTGTTGCAACAGTTATCCCAAATACACCTCCTAGGTAAGGATCTAAACTAATTGATATACCAAATTGTTCACCAAGAAAAAAACTAATAATAATTCCTAGCATAAATGAAATTACTGGGATAGTGGGAGATTCTAGACCTAGAGAAAAACCACTTATTACGTTAGTAGCTGCTCCAGTTTCTGAACTTTTTATTACATCTTTTACAGGTCTATATCTTGAGGATGTGTAGTAATCCACTACAAAATAAGTTGATAATCCTAAAAGTATTCCCAAAATGGAAGAAAGGAATAAGAATAGCCAACCCTCTTGAAAACAAATTAATGTTAATATTAGAAAAATTAATACATTAATTAATGCTGTAGCACTAAGGCTTCTAGCAAATGCTGCGATAGGTGATTTATCTTGTTTTTTAATCTTTACAAAAAAACTTCCCAAAATACCAGCAATATTGCCAAGAGCTCTTGAAACTAATGAAAAAATAATGAATAATGGATTATTTGTAACTATACTTAAAGTTGTCCCAATTATCATCGCGGCAATGTTATTTGCTGAAGAGGATTCATAAAGATCAGCCCCTCTACCTGCACAATCTCCAACATTATCACCAACATTATCTGCTATCGCAGCGGGATTTCTTATATCATCCTCAGGTAGTCCATGTTCTAATTTTCCTACTAAATCAGCTCCAATATCTGCTCCTTTTGTATATATTCCACCCCCTAATTGGGCAAAGAGTGCTGAGAAAGATGCACCAAAAGCAAAACCAACTATATTTTGAATATTGAAATTGAATAAAATGTATAAAATACTAATTCCCAATAATGAAATTGAAATTACTGAAACTCCAATAACCATTCCTGCATTAAATCCTATTTTCAAAGCATTATTTAAGTCACTTTTACACGCTTGTGTTACTTTAACATTTGATAAAGTAGATGCTACCATACTAATATAACTAGCAATCAGAGATGTTACTGCTCCAATTATAAAAGAGACGGCTAGAGGAATGTTAACAAATAAAAGTATTACAGAGACAACTAGTAAAACTAAACTAATTGTCTTAAATTGTCTTTTTAAATATGTATTGGAACCTGACTTTATTAATTTGTGAATTTTTACCATTTCTTCTGACCCAGTATCTAAAAGTTTCAAATTTTTCATAATCCATAAAATATAGATTAAACCTAAAATCGAAAGTATAATTCCCAAAGATAATAGGATCCAATAAAGAAAGTTAAAGTATCCAGTCATAATTTATCATAATCTTGAATTTATTTGTACTCCCCTTCAGATAAATCTCCTTTTAAAGCTATGTATAAAATTTTATAAAGTAAAATTAGTCTGGAAATAGATCTTTTTAGCCATTAGTTAAATTTTGAGAAATATATTAAATTTAGTTAGAAGTTAGCAAAAATTATGATATTAATAAAATATCCCCCTTTTAAGCTTCCTACTAATGTATATCCAAAAATAAATTCAGAAAACTTGTTTTAAAAGTATGTTAGATAAACTTATTTAAATTTAATTTTTTTAAGGGTTATTCTTATAATCTTTAGATTCTATTACACTTTATCATTTAAATATCATTACTATGGTGTAATTAAAAATTAATGATGATAATAAAAATCAAGAAATTGCTTATTTTTCTATGGAAATTGCGTTACAAAGTAGTTTTCCTATATATTCTGGAGGTTTAGGAATTTTAGCAGGAGATGCACTTCGATCAGCAGCAGATATGGGATTACCAATGATTGCAGTCACTTTAACATATGATGCAGGGTATTTTTATCAACAAATTGGACCAAATGGAGAACAAATTGAAAAGGAGATGGAATGGGATTTTAGTTATGATTTTGAAAAAGTTGATCAACATGTAATTCTCGAGCTACAAGATAAATCAATTAAAGTTGAAGCTTGGATATACGAAATAATAGGTCGAAATGGTCATAAAATACCTGTGATACTTTTAGACACTGATCTCGATCAAAATGAGCCTTGGCAAAGAAAATTAACCCATATGTTATATGATGCAAATCCATTTCAACGAATAGCGCAAGAGATGATTCTTGGCATTTGTGGGTATAGAATGCTAGAAAAACTTGGGTATCATAAGATAAAAACGTATCATCTTAATGAAGGACATGCTGCTTTTCTAGTTTTTGAACTTTTAAAAAAATACAAAAATTTAGAGGAGGTAAAAAAACATTGTGTATTTACAACTCATACTCCTGTAAGGGCAGGACTTGAGGAGTTTGACTATAATTTAGTGTATGATGTCTTTCGAAATCGTCTACCAGATCAAATTCATGAATTTGGTGGAAAAAATGCATTAAATATGACTATTCTGGCTTTAAATGCTAGTGGTCAAACAAATGCAGTTTCAAAAAAACATGCTGAAGTCTCAATTAAAATGTTTCCAAACTATAAGATTGATTATATAACAAATGGAGTTCATATAGGATACTGGTTATCTCCCTATATGAGAGATTTTTTTAATGAGGAATTAACTAGAGAATGGCATCATAATTTTAATCTTTTTGAAAAAGCCTTAAATTTAGACAACTATGAGTTGTGGAGAGTGCATAAAAAAGCAAAAAATCGTCTTATTGAATATGAAAATTCACATTCATGGATTTTATTTGATAAAAACTTATTAACAATTGGATTTTGTCGTAGAATTGCTGAATATAAACGACCCCTTTTAATTTTTAATAATCTTGAACGATTAGCAAAAATTATTAAAAAAAAAGCTCAAATAATTTTTACTGGAAAAGCTCATCCAGCTGATTTACAATCTAAATCTTATATAAGAAAGATCTACGAATATAGTAATTATTTATGGAATTCATATGGTATAGGGCTTACCTTTTTAGAAAATTATGAGATCTCATTAGCAAAATTATTAGTGAGCGGAGTTGATTTATGGTTAAATAATCCTAGAAGGTATTTAGAGGCAAGTGGGACAAGTGGAATGAAAGCTTCTATTAATGGTGTACTTAATTTTTCTACCTTAGATGGATGGTGGATAGAAGGTTATTACATGTCTGATAAAAAAGCAGGATGGGCAATTGGTCCTGAGCCTTCTGATCCAAAAGCACAAACTCTAGATGATTCTTTTGATGCTGAAGATTTATACTTTAAATTAGAAAATGAAATTATCCCTCTATTTTATAAAAATAAGAGTGAATGGCAAGAAAGAATGAAATATGCAATTAGGTTAGCTGCTTATTTTAATACAAATCGTATGATGGAAGAATACGCGATCAAATCTTATAAATTAGTAAAACAACCAATATGGAAAAGTACTATTTACTAAAATTCAAATATAATTGAATTAATATTTATAATTTTGTAGAATATTCTATATGGATTTTAGATTAAATAGAAGAAATTTCAGGAATTTCTTTTAACTTTTCTTATAAATTTTATATAAAATATTTATAAAGATATTTTTCTCTATTAGAGAGTAATTCTTTACAATAATTATTCTAAAAAAATTGAAAATTTACTGATTATAAATTAATGAGATGAAAAATATGATCAATACGATTTTAAATTCTGAAAGAGCTAGAGAATTAAGCATAGAGGACATATATTCACAACTTTCAATAAATAAAGATGGTTTGAGCGAAGTTGAGGCTAAAGCAAGAATAGAAAAATATGGTTATAATGAAATTCCAGAGAAAAAAGTTAGCCCACTGGTAAAATTTCTAAAAAATTTTTGGGGTCCTATTCCTTGGATGATTGAAATTGCTGCCATATTATCTATAATCATACAACATTGGGATGATTTTGCTATTATTATTGCAATGCTTTTTATTAATAGTATTGTACGTTTTTGGGAAGAAAATAAGGCAGATAATGCTATCGAATTATTAAAACAAAAACTTGCATTGAAAGCAAAAGTTCTTCGAGATGGAAATTGGATTGAACTAGAAGCAAAAGAATTAGTACCTGGGGATATTGTGCATATGAGGTTGGGAGATATTATTCCTGCAGATGTAAAATTGATTGATGGAGAATATCTTACCGTGGATGAATCTGTCTTAACTGGTGAATCATTACCAGTTGAAAAAAAAATTTCAGATATGGCATATGAAGGAGCGATTATTCGTCAAGGTGAAATGAACGGTGTTGTTGTTGGAACAGGATTAAATACATTTTTTGGAAAAACAACAAAATTAGTTGAAGAGGCAAAAACAAAAAGCCACTTTCAAAAAGCCATTGTTAAAATTGGTAATTATCTTATAATTATCGCAGTTGCTCTTGTAATAATAGTCTTAGTTGTAGGAATTGTAAGAGCTGAAACTTTTTTAAGCCTACTTCAATTTGCTTTAGTTTTAATAGTAGCAGCAATTCCTGTAGCATTACCCGCCGTTATGATGGTTTCAATGGCTGTAGGAGCTATGGAGTTAGCTAAAAAGAAAGCAATTGTAAGTAGATTGCTTTCCATTGAGGAAGCTGCTAGTGTAGATGTTTTATGCTGTGATAAAACGGGAACACTAACGAAAAATCAAATATCTGTAGCAAAAATTATATCATTTGGGAATTATTCGCAAAATGATGTAATATTGTATGGAAGTTTAGCATCAAAAGAAGAAAGCAAAGACCCTATTGATGAAGCTTTTTTCAATAAAATAAAGGAAAATACACAAATTAATTCTATCTTTTCAAAACATAAATTTATGTCATTCAAACCTTTCGATCCAGTTGTAAAAAGAACCGAAGCAAAAGTAAAAGATGAAAATAATAATGAATTTCAAGTTTCTAAAGGTGCAATTCAAGTTATTTTATCTTTAGTAAAAGGAGATCAAACCCTTCAAAATAAAGTTAATAATTTTGGAAAAGATTTTGCATCGGCAGGATTTAGAGCCTTAGGTGTAGCAAAATCTAAAGATCATAATAGATGGGAATATATTGGAATTGTTGCACTTCATGATCCTCCAAGAGAAGATTCATTAGATACTATAAAAATTGCAAAATCTTTAGGAATAAATGTAAAAATGGTAACAGGAGATCATATAGAAATTGCTAAACAAATAGCAGGAAATCTAGGAATTGGAACAAATATAGTTGTATCCTCAGAAATTATGGGAAAAGATGATCCTGAGACTATTAGTTTAGTTGAAAATGCTGAGGGATTTGCAGAAGTATATCCAGAACATAAATATCATATTGTTGAACTCTTACAAAATAAAGATCATGTTGTTGGCATGACAGGAGATGGAGTAAATGATGCTCCTGCCTTAAAGAAAGCGGATATTGGAATTGCGGTTTCTAATGCAACAGATGCTGCAAAATCTGCAGCTGATATAGTATTAACAGATCATGGGATCTCTGTGATTATTAAAGCTACAAAAGAGAGTCGAAAAATCTTCGAAAGAATGAAAAGTTATGCTGTATATAGAATAGCAGAAACTGTTCGGATACTTATCTTTTTAGTACTTTCTATTACAATTTTTTCCTTTTACCCAATAACAGCAATTATGATTGTTATTTTAGCACTTCTAAATGATATACCCATAATGACTATTGCTTTTGATAACACAAGAATATCTAAAAAGCCGGTTAGATGGAGAATGCACAGAATTCTGATTTTATCGTCGGTTTTAGGCATCGCAGGAGTTGGATTTAGTTTTACTATATTTATAATCGGGAGATTTGTATTTCAGCTTAGTATTGCAACTCTTCAGACATTTATCTTTTTGAAGTTAACTGTTGCAGGGCATATGACAATATATCTCACTAGAACAGATGAGGATAATTTTTGGAAACGACCCTTTCCATCAAAAATTCTATTTATTACCTGTGAATCAACTCAAGTAGTAGCTACTATTTTTGCTGCTCTAGGAATTTTTATGTCACCCATAGGGTGGGCATTAGCAGGTTTTATTTGGGTATTTGCTTTCGCTGCATTTCTTGGTAATAATTTTTTAAAGGTTGGGACATTAAAGTTGTTGAATAGAAGACAAGTAAAAAAATTGAAAACTTAATTTTAATATATATTTTCTATTTTTCATTTTCCTTTAACAATAAAGAGTAATACTTTTTAATTTAGTAATATATTGATGTTTTATTTAATTTTTAAAAAAATTAATGGCTAGGAGATATGCAAACCACAAAATTATCAGAAAATATATATTGGGTTGGTGCGAATGTGCATACTGAAGATTTATTCGAAGGTATATGGCCAATCCCTAATGGTGTAGCACTTAATTCATATGTCATTAAAGCAGATAAAATTGCTGTTATAGATCTTGTTAGAGAATGGGGTGGAGCGTCTATGACTTTTTTAGAAAATTTAAAATATCTCTCAATTAGATTAAAAGATGTCAATTATATTGTTCTTAATCACCTTGAACCAGATCATACTGGATTTACATATGTTTTACGACTTCTTTCTCCAAAATCTCAATTTATCACCACAGAAAAGGGAGCTGCTTTATTAGATGCATTCTATGGCATCAATGATAATGTAATAGCAGTAAAAACAGGAGATTCTATAGATCTAGGCAAAGGTAAGTCATTAGAGTTTACAGAAATCCCACATGTACATTGGCCAGAAACTATGGCTTCCTTTGAACCAAATTCGAAAATAATATTTTCTGGGGATGCCTTCGGAGCATTTGGTGGTCATCAAGGAAGTATTTTTGATGATGAAATTTCTGATGCAAACAAACCTTATTGGGAAAATGAAATGTTGAGATATTATGCTAATATCATAGCTATGTTTTCTCCAAATGTAATTAGAGCAATTGAATCATTATCATTACTTGATATAGATATAATTGCACCATCTCATGGCTTGATATGGCGAAGTAACCCAAATGTAATTATGAAAAAATATCTTAGGTATGCTAACTATAATAAAGATTTTGCAGAACCTGAAATATGTGTAGTTTGGGGGAGTATGTATGGAAATACTGAAACTATGTTAAACGCTATTTTAAAAGGAATTTCAAGTGAAGGTGTTCCAGTTCATATCCATCGAGTTCCTAATGAGGATGCATCCTATATCCTTGCTGATGCTTATAAATCATCAGGATTAGTAATTGGAACTCCTACTTATGAATATAGTATGTTCCCTCCAATGAAATATTTAATGGAACTTTTACAAAAGAAACATATCTGGTATAAAAAAGTTCTTTTTTTTGGGTCTTATGGATGGAGTGGTGGAGCCCAAAAAGAGTTTACCAGTTTATCTGAGAATATGCACTGGGATATTCTCGAACAACTCACATTTAAAGGGCATCCTACAAAGGATCAACTAGAAAGAGGAGAAAAATTAGGAAAAGAACTTGCTTTTCAAATTAAAGACATTCCAACTAAAATTAAAGATGAAGAGTATTGAATGATCCAAGAAAAAATTAAATTTGTTTGTCAATAATAAATTTATCAAAAATATAACTTAGGATTTCAACTTTCTTTTTTCTTTCTTATTAAATATTTAAGTTTTGGTATCAAATAATTTTTAGTCAGAAGAAGAATAAAATTTGTTTTTAACTAATTAAGAATAAAAAATAAAAAGAGTTAAAATATAGTTATTTTACAACTAGAATATCACAATCTACGTGTCTTAAAACTTTCTCTGCAACAGAACCAAGTAGTATTTCCTCAAGAAAAGAATGAATACCTTTACTGCCAATAATAACAAGATCAATATCCTCTTCCTTTACTGCTTTTTTAATATAAGAGACAGGGTCATGATCAAAAACTAAACGAGTTTCAATTTGTATTCCTGCTTCCATAAAAATTTTCTTCGCTCTATCTATAATTGCTTGAGCATTCTTTTCATATACTTCTTTAATTCTTTGTATATCCGGACTTGAGATACTATATACACGGGGGATAAGGCTAATCGATGGTGCCATAAATTCTCCTGTTGGTATAGCATGGTGTTTTACTGAATGAAACACAATTATTTCATTTTCATCCATTTTTTGAAGCTCTATTGCTTTTAATAGAGCTTTATATGAGTGTTCTGATCCATCAATCCCAATTAATATTTTCTGATAAATACTAAATCACTTCGTTTATTTTCTGTAATAAAACAATTAATTGCCTATTAAAAGAAATTGTCTAGAAATTCTAAGTATAATTTATATATTTCGATAAACAAATAGAAAAAAATTAATTAATTTATTTAAAAAATAAAATAGATATTTAATATCAAAATAAGTCTAAATTGATCATGATTATTAAAAATTCTCAAGAGAACTATGATTTCAATAAAGAGCAATTATTTAATTATATAAATATTTTTAATTTTCCTAGATTAGCTGGAACAGAAGGAGAGAAAAGAGCAGTTGATCTTACAGTAAAAAACTTCAAAGATATAGGTTTTGAAAATAATCAAATTCATTCTCAAAATTTTGAATTTTCAACATTTTATTCAAAAATTATGATTAAAATAATCATTCTAATGAATTTAATCTTCGTTTCAATTATTCTTCTAATAAAATATTTGTATCCTTTTCTGACTTTTATTTCAATTTTGATTTTATTATTAACTTTTTTCTCAATGTTTAAAGCATTAAAACATCCCGAACTTAAGGGATTTTGGGAAAATCATTTTGGAAAATTATTAAAAGCAACTAATGTTTTTGTAAAATTACCTGCTATTAATGCTTCTACTCAAAAAGTAGGAGATATAATAGTGTCAGCACATTTAGACTCAAAATCTCAATCTTATAAAACACTTTGGAGGGTCATTTTAGTTAGAATATGGCTATATAGTGAAATTTTTTTATTTTTGTCTTACACATTCTTCTTAATAGATTATCATTTCATAATGGATAATTATGAAATATTAGCAATTTTATGGGAAATTTCTATAATGATTGGGACTATATTAACTGCAGGTTCAAATATTTTTTTATTATTTCTTAAAATTGGCAATCGTTCTCCAGGAGCCTTAGATAATGCCACTGGAATGGCAATTGTATTCGAACTGAGCTCTTTTTTTAAAAATAATCCACTATATAATTTCAACCTATGGTTTTGTCAATTTTCAGCTGAAGAAATAGGAACAATGGGATCTCGAGAATTTTTAGATGATCATGAAGGGGTTTTTACAAAGCAGTATACTTTTCAAATTAATTTTGATATGGTTTCAGCTGCTAATAATAAAAAAAATCTCATAGAATATATTAAATCCTATGGTATTATCCCAAGGAAAAAAATTTCACCAATACTTAATGAATATTTTAGTAAATCTGCAAAAGTTGAAAATATCAATTATAAGGGATTTCATGTCTCTTTAGGTGCTCATACAGATTCAATTCCATTCCATTTACGAAAATTTGATTCAATTGATATCACAACTCGAGCTGCTGCTAAATATACTCATAGTAATGAAGATACTCCAAATAAAGTAGATCCCCAAATTCTTCTTGAAACCTGCATTGTGACCAAATTATTAATACAATCACTTGATAAAGATTTCAAAAAAGTGACTTCATAAATTTAAAAAGAATTAAGGAACTTCAGACATGAAGTAAGTGTACGATTGAACCTAACCCTAATATTGTTGAAACAACTGAACCAAAAAATATTTGAATAATTAAAAAAGAACTTAGCATAACAGAGCTAAATTTGTTGGTTCTTTCATAAATAATTGAATTCATTACCATTACTGCTAAAAATATCAAATAAGTGACAAACATTGCACTAATAAGAAATAATGAACGGGAAAAATTCATTATTACTAAAATATTAACTAATTCCATTATTGATGTAATTACTGTTTTGTTAGTTGGTGATTTTATAAAATTTAATTTAGTATATATAACTTTTCTATAAAATAGTTCCATTGCTAAATAGAAGGGATATATTTCAAATGTTAAAATGTATGTAAATACATTTATTGGAGAAAAAAAGGCAAATGGATATAGAAGTGCAAAAATAATATAAAATAATAAAAATACACCTGTAGAAAAAAGAGAATATAGAATAACATTTTTCTTGAATTGAGATTTGATCTCATCTTTTAATCTTAATTTAATATATATACTTAGTTTTTCACCTTTGATTTCTGATGTTATTATATATTTTATAAGTATATACGTGAAATAAATTAAAATAAAAGCAATAGGGGTAAAAAACAGCGCGTATATACCAATAAACTTTAATGAGATTATCCAACCTATTAAATAAGATATATAAAAAATACTAGGTATAAAAACTTGTCTTAAGTTAACTACAGTTTCTTTTGGATCAGTAACTTTTAAGTTAATATTTCTCCGAGAATAATCCTTAATAGAAAAGTATTTAAAAGACAACTTCATAATTGATAATGTAGATAAAAATAAACCTATTAAGCTTAATCCAAGTAAAAGATAATTAAGGACATAAGTTAAATTAATAGGACCATTAATTATTTCTGAATTGAAAAAATTTAATTCAAACCATTTTATTGTTTCAGAAATAACTTTATTAGAAAAAAGATAATGAGGTCCTCCAAATAGATGATGTTTAATCTTAACTATTTTACAATTTGTTAAATTTTGTGCAAGTAAGGCATTATTATCAAAAGGAACGGTTGAATCATAAATAGAATGAATAAGCATTAAATTATTGGGATTAGTCTCATTTATAATATTACTTGGAATGAATTTCATAAATGGATGATCTTCTGTTATTCCAAAGTACGAAGCAGAAAAGTTAACTAAAGCTGCCCAAGTTACTGTTACTTTAAATCGATCGTCGAAAGCGCCATTCATTAAAGCAACCATGCCTCCTAATGAATGGCCAACTAATCCAATTTGAGAAGAATTTATATTAACAAAAAAAGACATATCTGAGAGTGTATCTAGTAATCTAGAACAATCTTGAGCTATAGCAGGAATATTTGTTCGATTTCTATATGAGTTTGAATTTATATCTAGAAGATGCCCATTACTCTCTCCATTTCCTCTATAATCAATGGATGCTACATAGAAACCTCTTTTAGTAAATTCATTTATCACTCTTGGATCTAGATCCTTTTGGCTCCCTAATCCATGAGCAAATATAATTAATGGTGCCTTTTCTTGAAAATCTAATTTTTTAGCTGGATGGAATAAATTTGCGTAAAGCAGTGCTCCAGATGATTTGAAATGAACTCTCTCATAAATCAAGTAACTTTCAAATCTAAAAATATATAGTGAACTTAATGAAATTGCGAATAATCCAATTGAAAATAAAAAAAACAATTTATGTTTTGCTTTTTTAATTTTTCTCATACATTACTTTTTAACAATCTCTTTTTTTATTAATCGAAATTAAAATATTGTGATTCATAAAAATTGTTTTTTTATTTATATTTTTTTTTGCAATATTCTAAATTTTAAATTAATAATTAGATATAGCAATTAAGGGTTGAAATTTAATAAGAATTGCTGAGAGTGTAGTTCCATTTAATAAGACAGTAGATGAAGCTATAAAGAATTATTTTATTCCATATAAAAAAATATATTTTCCAGTCATACAAGGAGGAAATGTGGTTGGAATTATACATCTTGAAGATATAAAAAAAATTCCTATAAATAAAAGGAATGAAATTATTGTTGGATATTTAATGAAAAAAATAACACAATTTCCAACAATTAATCCAAACAACACAGGAAAGGATGTATTAATAAAAATAAAAGAAATGAAAGATCGACCACATTTACTAATTGTTAATGATATTAATAAAGAAAATATCATTGGTTATATTGGCGAAGAAGATATTTTAACCTCATTAAAGTTTCTCCAAAATAACATTTAAAAAAAATTTATTCTTCCCATTAGAAACCATTATTAACTTTTTTACAATTAAAATAATAAATTAATAGATGAATTTTTACTTTAGATGGAATTAAAACAAATATATGTTTATATATTTTTTATCATTTCCTTTTTAACTAAGAAAGACTAAATTAGAACATTCTTTTTCAACATAATTTTAGTTGGAATCCTCTGCGTGTAAATCAGAAGGTTCAATTATCCTTATATCAGATTAAAATCCTTAGATGATGATTATATTTAATAATAATAAAATTTCATAGAAAATTTTTGAATTATACTAATATCTATAAATTTAACTTTTAAAGTAATAAAAGAAAGTTAAAATTCTTTTAATTTATTAGAGTAATGGATATATATGCATTTATTTGATTTTTAGTAGAATTCTTAATTTAAGATTAAAATTAAAAATGATTATGTTGAAATTAATAGCAATTCTATTCGACAGAATGGTAATCCATGAATATACATCAGAAGTTACATTATCTATACTACAGAATAGAGGATCACTAATGACGAATCTCATTATAAGTATAATTTCTCTTCTGATTTGGTTTAGTTGTGGGTTAATTTTAGCATATTGGGTTAAAAAGGACCTGAAAAAAAGGAATTTAGAGAGTAATACTCTGTTTATTTTAATTCTATTGACTAGTTTTATTGGATTTATAATGTACATAATTGTAATTCATAGTCAAGTAGCAATTTTAGAAGACGGTAAAAGTTTTCCCGAGATCGATGAAGTTATTAAAGAAGAAGAGGAAGCAGAATTTCATGATGAAATTGAAGAAATCTGTGAAGAGGAAGTCGAAGATATTATTGAAATCATTTTAAAACATGCTAAAATTGAAACAGATTGATAACTTTTCGAATAGATAAGTTTTTATGAAAAACTCCTTAGGATAAGAGGATTCATTAGTTCAATACGCCGTAGTATATTATAAATATTAAATAAATGCGTATTTATATTATTGAAGTTAATATCATTAATTATCTATTCTTTCTGCTTTGGAAAGAACATTTTTCTTCCTAAATGAACTGATTCAAAATATTCTTTGTACTTTTTGATTTCTTCATGAATTTCTTCTAATTCTTCATTTTCCAACATATTATTGAAAATTGCTTTCGTTGATAAGTATAACTTAGGAATAAATGTATCTATCTGAGATAATTGATAAGCTAGTTCTTTAATGGAAGAAAAGTCCAATTTTAAATTAATTTCTTTTCTTTTAATTCTTTCAATTATTTTTTTCTCAAATTTTCTTCTAGAAATGTTACTCCATGTTAATTCATATACGAAATAATTCACCGATTGTACTGCTTCAGTTAAAAGGGCGGTTCCTGTTGCCAATACAAAGCTTCCGGTAATAAAGAATACAGTTAAAGTCCCCAGAACTAACGTTATTGATCTATAAATAATACTTTTAATTATACTTTGTTTCCACTCTATTTTTTGCCTCTTTTTTTTAGATTTCATCTTAAGGTTTTTATTCTTCTAATTTTATAAGAACTTCAGATATTATAGTTAATATTTTTTTGGTTTATTATTAAACAGAAATTTATTTTAAAAATGTTAGATTTACAATTTGGCTCATTACAATAAAACACGTGGTCAATGTTAAACTTAATTGCAATTTTTGAAGCATATAAACAGTAAAGAATGGTATAGTTAATCCGATAGTAAAGTACCATAAAAATAAAAATATTAGAAGATTCCTGTAATTCTTATCTTTGTAAGGTTCAGAAATCATTTGAAGGAATTTTGGTTTCACTTCAATTATCATCATTCTAGGTTCTGAAATTTTTGATATATAATAGATACTGATCATTCCAAAAGTGAATCCTAAAAAATAAAGGATAGAATAACCCAAATCCTCTACATTTATGAAAGTGGTTTTCCAAATATCTATAAATATACCAGCTAATAAACTAGTTATTAAACCCATGATTGTAGATAATAGTATTCTTCTGGAAAAGAATTTATCAAGTATTTCTTGAGGAACTAAATCATGCATCCAAAAATTCCAAGCTGTATGCCCAATTGAAGCGAATATTGATTGTAATGTCAAAAAAATTATTAAAAAAATTAAACCTAATTCATACATGAAAAGAAAAGGAATTAACCCTATCGCAAAGATACAGATTCCATAAAAAATTAATGAAAAGACACTTATAAGACGTCTATTGCGTAATTTTTCAATTAAAAAAATTGTAGGAATTTGAAGAAAATTACATAGTGTTGGAATCGCTCCCAAGATTCCCAGTATATATAAATTTGCCCCATATCTCAAAGCAAAAGATATCAAAACTGGACCTGTTGCCAGATTTACCATAATCTGGGAAATATAACCATCTTTAGTTATATTCTTAAGAGAATTTTAAATATCATAATTAGTTAGAGTTTCTTGAGTTGGAAAGATCATAATATAAATTTGTAAAGCTGTTATAAGAGATTTAGATTTATTATATGTACCACTGGTTAATTATTTGACTAATACTTTTTGTTGTGTGCCCAAATCTAATAACTCTTCTGTAGCCATTCGTTTTTCAATCATATTTTCCAGATCTAATCCCGTTATTGTTCTTCCTTCTTTCCTGAAATCTATTCCACACAATATCGAAGAAAGCTTTATTATAGAATCTATTACAGGTGTTTCAATATCCAAAAACTTGCCTAAAGATGAAATTGGTACTAGACCTGTTGGTACATCTTCAGTGAAATATCTTGTAATTAACTGGTTTGGTGCTTTTATATTTTCATAAGCTTTAATACTTTGAATTGCATTATAAATACTTTTTTTTTTAATACCATAGGATTTATTTGCCCAGATGCAAAATCTAATTTGTTTTAATCCTAACATTTGAAAGATCCTATTTAATTCAATTTGTATATTTTCAATTACCTCACAAATTCGATTAGTTGCTCCTTCTGCATAAAATTTAAAATTAATATCAGAATCCATAGCACCAGCATTTAAAAGTGAAATAGTTGGATGTAATAACATTCCAATATTATTCAATGTCATTCCAAGATAATCATCTACGGGACTCAATTGAGGAAATACCTCTTTTAATGTATCATACATAAAAAAGGTATCTTTTTCTGGAAAAGCTGCAAATTCGATGGATTTTTTAATTTTCAGGATTTTAACTCCATTTTTTTTTAGTTGCCGTGAAGTAAAGAGAAGGGTTTGAGTTTCACCAATGAAAATGGGAAAAGATAACCCTTTTTTTTCTAGTGTTCGTCGAAATTCAGCAGCACCAAAAGTTCTTCCGGGATTTAATAATATTATTTGATCATGAGAAAGATATCGTACGATTTTTTCAGCAATTTCTTTATGCGCTGAAGCAGGAACAACAATCAAAATAATATCCACATTTTTTACAGCTAATTCTAAATCCTGTGTAACCAAATTAATTGGAAAATGACCTTTTAATTCTCCAGAGGCTTTAATTCCAGATTTCTTTTTTATTTCTACAATTCTTGAAAATGAACGATTATACAGGTTCACTGGATATCCTTTAGAAGATAGGTATGCTGCGAAAGCACGGCCACCATTTCCAGCACCGATTACACAAAATCTCATTTTTGCATCACTCCCAAAATTGTTTTTCCTTTTTGATTCAGCGAGTTAGATATCCTTACGTCAGGGAGATTAAAGATAATATCTTTAATTCTTTGAATTTCATCATATTTTTTCTGAGTTATATCATCCCAGGAATAGCAAGCACCATCAATTATTTTGGTTTCAATTTTTCCCAAAGCATATTTGTTATTTTTTAAATGTGGGGCATCAAATATCCCGTACTTTACAATTCGATACAAAATATTAGAGTTGATATACGGATCTTTTAACTCTTTTTTATACTTAGCCAAGAATGGTATTAAATTAATTATCCAATTTGCTTGATTAATTAGTTCTTCTTTTCTTTTTAGTATTCTTTTATTAATAAAGTCAATATCGCTTGAATAAATTTTATTTATGACTTGATCTACTATTTTACAACTCTCAATTATGTCTTCTGGAAGAGCGGCATGATCGGCTTCCGAATAACTGACAACATGAACTATGTCTGGTTTTATTGCTAATTGAACCATTGTTGCTGTTGCTAATTGCCCCTTCGCTTTATCTAAATCCAGCGGAAAACTCGCTAATCCCGTTCTCACTTGTTTAATAACTGAAAAGTTTTTATCTGTTAAAGTTTGAAGTAATTCATTTTTTGCTAGAATCTTAGCTAAATCCATGTCAAGTGAGCTTGAAGGTGGTGTGTTAAACATATACTGTGCAATAAAGTGTTTTATCCCTAATTTTTTAGCTATTATCCCACACAGATACATATCTGCTACCGCAATAGCATCTGGAGCGTCTCTTAGGCTCCAATGGTGAGGATCGTTAATTTCAACGGGAATATTATTTTCACCATACCATTTTATAGTATCTAAATGTTGCTTTATAGATTCTTTCAAATCTAATGGACCTCTTTTATCCATTTGATTAAACCAAAAAATTGGAATAGCTGCCCATGCATTATTAATAGTTTCTCGATATAATTTCGCTAATTTTATGAAATCACGAGTACCTGCATAAATTCTTAACAATGGATGATTTCCTGTTAATCTAGCTTTATGTAAATTTAAAAAGTCTTCCTTTGTCCTGATAGGTACCCCTCCAGCCCCAGCTAAGTCTTTTTCTTGATCTTCAGGATGGAAATAGTTTGCTTGAGTATTCTGATCTGGAGCAATTGAGATTATATCTAAAACCTCGGCATTTGCAATTTTTTTTATCCCCTGCATGGTATCTTCCATACTTGGTAATCCAAAATGGGCTCTTATTACAGGATAGGGCTTTTTCCATTTTATTCTGGAAATTAACTCCATAGGAATTTTTATTTTTTCTTCAGAAGAAGTTAAATCTTTTCTTAAGATAGAAATTATTTTATATTTTGATTCTCCGCCGATAAAAAACTCATGAAAAAGATCAAAATTCTTTGCAACTCTAACTACTTCAGGAGTACCAGCAAAAAAAAGCTGTTGAGGTTTGTGTTCTAACTGTTCATACTTTTCTTTAAATTTTAGAAGGATTGGTCTAAGAGTAGAGGGCGTCAACCGATAGCTAAGTCCTAAAATATCTGGTTTTATTACTTCTATTTTATTAATAAGCAGCGAATTAGGGGAGGCAGGTCCTAAAAATGAACATTTAAACCCTAATTGGGATGCAATATTTATAAAATTATAGACCCCCGCCACATGAACACATTGACCAATACATGCAGTTAAAATTTTTTTTCTTTTTTGCTTTTTGATACTATTATTATTAGTTTTTATCATAAAATAACCCCCTTATAGGAGCTTCTATAGTGTTATTTCTCAATTATTTGCAAGATCGACTTATGGATTTTCCACATGTCAATCGATGCAATTTAAAAATAGGCATATTTGCCACTTTATGAGCGTTTAAACAAATATACATGATTAACACAATATTATTATAGCAATATTTGATATTTAAATATAATGATCATTTAAATAGAAATGGATTTATCATTTTTTTAAATAAATAATCCTTTAAATAAAAATATTTGTTTATATATTAAGTAAATTTATATACTTTTATATATAATATCTATATATTAATAATAAAATTTTTAATCTTTTTATATAATAAATAAAAAATGTTGGTGTAATGATATTTCCGTAAGCCAATCACACAGAAAATCTACATGGCAAATAGTAGAAAATATTTATAACGCCTTAAATGATGAAAAGTTTCATACAATAAGTGAGATTTCTGAAATGGCTAAGTCAAACTGGAGTACGATAAAAAGCCATGTTGAACTTATTAAAAAGATTCAAGATTTACCTAAACTTGACATTATTCACGCATCAAAACAACTTTTAGTTAGAAAATTATAGTATGAAATAGAATTTAAAATGCATTTTAAGAAATTAATCATATTATAAATCAACTAAACCTAATATTTTCAAATTTCTAAGTTGAATTATGATTTTTTTCGAGTTAAAGGTTAAAGATTTCATTGCGTATATGAAATTCTTTTTGCGTCAATTGAATCTGGTTGATTTGCATAGCTTTCTTCAATTAATTTTTTCTTATTTAACTTTTTATATCTTTTTCTAGGAATTTCTTTCTTTTTTGAATTTACTCCTGTACTTTCTAATATCGGTGTTTGTTGTCTAACTTTTCCAGCTTTTGTTAAAGATCCATGAGAACCAGGCATTTCTTTCACCTCATTTGTTTTAATTATACCTATATTTGATTCAAATTCAAAATCATCTTAAATAGAAGGTTGTTTTAAAAATTAGTAGAATTAAGGTTAAGAATATAATATTAAAATAGATTTATTATTTATTGAATTTATTATAAATTTCCTTTTCTTTCCAATTTTCTATCTTTTCTAAATTTTTAAATTCTTCTCCTGGAGGGTGATAGATTTCTTTACTGGATTTATAAGAGTCTTTCAGTTCATCTTCTAATGGTATAATTTCACCACAAATATTACATATAAGAACAGTTTCATCTTTGTTTTTAGATGGAAGCATCATTCCATCACATTTTTCACAAAATTCAACCAATCCTAATCAATGCTCCATTTCTTTATTGATATTGAATTTTTTATAAAAAAGTTAATTCAAATTTATCTTCAACAGCTTTTTCATAGGTAACGTTCAAATGTTTAATCTTTTGAATTAAATTTAAAATTGCTGTTTCTAAGATCTCTTTCTTTTTAACCCCTGTACAAACATATTTACCTGTTGAAAACAATAGAAATACTGCACGAGGATCTCTCATATTATAAATTAGTCCAGGAAATACTTCAGGTTCATACATACTATATTCCATGAATAAAACCGTTTTATTTAAATCTATAAGAGTATGCAAATCGCCACTTGCTACCATATTCTGTATTGTAATTTTTGGTTCAGATGTTTTAATACCTAATTTTTTTAACTTTTTCAACAGTTTTTTGACTGCTATCTCAGCATTATGAACAAATTCAAGACCAGTAATTACCATTTTACCAGTTGAGAAAATTAGAAATGTAGATCGTGGGTTTTCCTGCCTATAAATTAATCCAGGGAATCTTTCCGGAAAATATTCAGAATCATATAATTTTCGGGCTATTTTAACTAGATCAAGCTTATCAGTAATATCAATCTGCGCTGTGGCAACAATATTATTTATTTTATAGTCCAAAATATTTTCATAGGTATTAAAATCTGGAGAATTATTTATATCAGCCAAAATTATCCCCTTTTTTCATTTTTAATTAATTTAATAATTTCATTTTTATAGAGCTCATGATTACCCGTTGATTTAGCCTTTTTGAACAATCTATGTAATTGTCGTTTAGCTATTGGTCTAAGCTTATTGAGATTTACCGTTAATTCTTTCTCATTGGGATTTGGTTTTTTTTTTAATTTTTCTCTTTTGAAATTTGAATGTTCTTTATAAATTTTACCTCTATAATGATATTTATCACATTTCTTACAATAATATTTATTTATTCAAATCATCTCTTTCTTTATATTTATTTAATTCTAATATTTAATGCTTAATTAGCTTGGAAATACAATACTAAATTAACCAAATTGATTAAATATTTAATAAAATCCTTAAATAAAGGCAAAAAATTTTATTTATAAATATTTGAATATCTTATTTGATATTCAAGTTAATTTAAAGGCCAATTACGCTAAAAGGATATCAAATCATTTTTCTATCTACTTTATTGAAAAAAATGAGGATATTTAATTTTTTCTATAAAAATAAAAAATTTGCTGAGAAATTCTTATCAAGGTTTTAATAATTTCTTTTTTAAGTACTTATTATAGCTTATCTTCATTTTATTTCTGTGCTATTCAGTTTTTAATTCTTTTTCGTTCACTTTAATAGAAATCAAGAAAATTTGCTTTAAAATTAAGAATTGGACTAATTGAAAAATCTTTTGTTAAAGTAATTACCTCTCATAAATTTTATTAGAATTTTATGATTTAATTTAAATTGTAAATTCTTTATTATCAAAAATAATAATTTTAAGTATTAGAGCCCAAGTATAATGAGCATATACGCTGACGATGTCGTGAACTTTACATCTGTTCTAAAAATTGCTTATAATTTTTTAACTGGTAGAGATTATTTACAAAAAAAAAAGGTGAAAGAAAGAAAGACGTTAATTTCTGTAGCATCCGGTTTTC
This sequence comes from Promethearchaeota archaeon, assembly GCA_048940765.1. Lineage (GTDB taxonomy): Archaea > Asgardarchaeota > Lokiarchaeia > Sigyniarchaeales > SOKP01 > Loki-b32. Next base: position 99,839 of record JBHLOG010000001.1, read on the forward strand.
CTGATTTAGTTTTCGCAGCAGATTCGATTCCTGTTTTTCCTATACGTATGGAAAAATTTAAGCTGAATATGTATTTACTTGCTTTAAATTCGGCTACAAGTCTATTTGGGTGGAATCTTACTACTAAATTATTGGGAATTGCTAGACAAGTAGATTTCTTAAAAATAGTTGATAATGTATTAAATGATGTAATTAACACAATTAATGCTAGATATAATTCACTATATGATTTAGCTGTTAAAAAGAATGTATCTCCAAATTTTTGCTTTGGTGTTAAATCTATCTATGGAATGCATATTTCAGAGTCAAATAATTGTGATTATTCACTAAATTTTACAATAAGGTGCAACAAATATAATGATTATCTTAAATCACTAAGAGCAATAATCCCAAATCAAATATGGGTTGAAATTCCTCAAATAAATAGCGAAAATGAGGAAGAATCCTTAGAAATTATGGTTAATAACCTGCAAAATGCTATTAAAGAATTAGAAAATGTTACTGGAAATTTGGTGACTGATAATAGTTTACAAAAACAATTTAGAATTGGAAATCAAGTAAAACGATATTATAAAACAATTCTTTATGATATAGGTACTTCAAATTTTTATCCTTGCAATCCAGCTACCTTTGCAGAAATTTTAGCCCTTCTAACAATTTCTTTCCAAGATTACAACTCAAATGCTCAGAGATATTTAGAAAACTTAAGTCAACTAGTGAAAGAAATGAGGGAACGTATTGACAGACAAGTTGGGATGGATGTAACTAATATGCCAAGGATTTTAATATCTCCTATATTTAACGGGTGGGAACCAGAAACTCAAGAAATCATATATCAACTAGGAGGAAAAGTAATTTATTCAGATTGGGATTTTTTAGGTTTATTAGAAGAAATTTCTGTTTCGAAGGATTCTGATCCAATTGAAGAGTATGCTCGTTTTCTCTTAAACGCTTCAGATAGAGGTCTACAATGTTTAAATAATTGTGAAATATTACTTAATTCTTACAAAAATTACGCTAAAAAAACAAGAATTAATGGTCTTATTATTAACCAATTAACCGATTGTCATATAAGCTCCAACTGCTACGATTTATTGAAAAATAAAATCAGAAGCGAACTCAGAATACCCGCTATTGGCATCAATTTTAAAAAAATTGGCGAAAATGTTGAAGAGATAAAACTTAAATTAAAATCTTTTATGGAGTTATTTGATTAAAATTTTTATGTACCAAAGAAGTCAGATGGTTTTAATAGGTGCTGATCCTCTTCCTTTTCCTTCTTTGCTTTTTCATGGGGATCAACCCATTCTGGTTCGCCTGATGAAGCTTTTGTTGCTGTACCTACAGGGGTTTTTAAACTAGGTGGATTCAAATTAATTCCAGCTGAGATGGGTTCCGGTTGTTGACCTACCGCAACTGATTGAGGTTGAACAAATGTAATACCACCAGACTTTAGAACTTTCAATTCGCTAAGGACTTTTTCTAAATTCATTGTTTGCACACTTTTATTCATTGTATCCATAATTTCTTTTAAAGAAGTGGATGTTTCTCTTAATCCTTTAGGATTAATTCCTGTAAGCAAGGAATCTAAATTAGCGGTAATACTTTCATTTAAATTCTTTAATGTTTCGAGTACAGTTGCCCAATGTTTATTCATTTGAGATTCAATGGCACTAATCATTTTTACAACCTCATTCATGA
>JBHLOG010000162.1:0-7075 GCA_048940765.1 Promethearchaeota archaeon
AAGAAGTTCCAATCTCCTTCAATTTTTCCAGACAGATTTCCTCATATGTTCGAAATTCTTTTCTTAAAATCATGATCTTCTTTTCAACATGTTAATTTTTGCTACTTTAATTGATAACCTCCATTTAAAATAGAATCACTTTTATTGGTTGTGGGAAACAGATCCCATTCTATTTTATAATATATTACGTAAGGCTATTTATAAATTTTAGGATAAAATATTAAACATTATTGCAATGTTCAAAGATTTTTTGATATTTTCATTCAGAAGTTTAATATAATATGTGAACGATCTAATAGATTTAGTTTATTAAAGTGAAAACTTTTTATATATATTAGAACTTATATTTAAAATTTAGTGTAGTTTATTGAACATATTTTAAAATTATTTAATCTAATAATTCATTTACAAATTAGTGATATAAATAACCTTAAAGACAGAATCTTAAAATAGAATAAAAAGAAATTCCTAAGTTTCTTTTTCTATCAAATCAATAAGAGTGCTAGCCTCTTTAATGATATTTAATACAAAATGCGTATTTGTACGCTCTACATTAGGAGATGTATGAATTTCCTTTATCATTTTACTTAATTCTTCGCGTGTTTTAAATCTTGCTAAAATAAGGGCATCATAAGTTCCTGTGATGTCATAAACGCCAAAAACATTAGGATTTTCAGCAATCTTTTCTTCTACTTCAAACATTTTTCCTTTAGAAATCGTTACTTCAATAATAGCCATTATTGCATAACCTAATTTCTCATAATTTATCTTGGCACCATAATTTACAATAATGCCCTCGTTCTCTAAATTATCAACATGATTTTTAATCGTTACAGGTGATTTATTGCCTAAATCTTTAGCAAGTTGTCGAAGTGAGATTCTTCCATCTTCGCTTAATTTCTTTAGGATCTCAATGTCTAATTCAGAAAGATCATTGATCATAGATTCTTCAGTCATATTATTAGATAATTATAAAATTATTTTAAAATTATGCAATTGTCCATTCAAAAGTTTAAATATTAACTAATTGATCATTTTTTATTACGACAAAAATTAGTAAATAAAGCATTCGATCACTTTTTGTAAATAAATATATATCATATATAAGCTTTTTCTCCATTAATGTTAAACATTTGAGCTAGAAAAGGTTAATATTTTTATATATGTGATCATAATAATATTTATAGAACTAAAATTAGGGAATTTTTCCCTTTTATTCACATATATAAAGATTTGAATAGTTATTAAAAATGCCATTAAAATGCCCAATTTGCGGAAAAGAATATTTCTATGATAGAAAGATATGCCAAATATGTGAAAATATATCACTTTATAGTGGATTAATAGATAATGATGAGATTAAATCTCAAAAGTGGAATTGTGGTATCTTCTTAGAATTTGATACATTAGCATTTGGAAAACATAAGCCAAATGATACATATATTAAAATTGCCTCTGAACCTAAATTTTCAGATTTTAAACCAAAAAAAGAATATGTATGGAACTGTGATTCAAAAATAAAGTTTAGAAATTTCTTTACTTTAAAATCTGGAATTTCTCAATTGAGAAGTATCAGAAAAATACCAATACCAAGTTCAAGGATCCTTAAAGAGAAAATAAATAGTTCAATGATGTATGAATAAAAAATTTTGGGATTTTAATGCGTGTAGTCTAATTATAATTCAAGGCTTTAAATTTTAATATAGTATAATAAAGAAAAAAAGAGATAAGAAATGATTGAAAAAAGTAATCCTAAAAGGAAGGAATTATGTGAAACCGTAATAGAGAAGGTCAAAGAAGAGGAGATAAAGATTTTATATCTCCAATTTACTGATATTCATGGAATCATTAAATCTTTCGAGATAAATTCAAAAAGAATTGAAGATGTTTTTGATATAGGGGAAAATTTCGATGGAAGCTCAATAACGGGCTACGGAGCGATTGAAGAGAGTGATAAGGTTGCGCTTCCCGATCCAAGTACATTTTATCTTTTACCATGGAGAAAACAAAATAAGGTTGCGAGGGTGATTTGTGATATTTATAAGCCGGATGGTCAGCGATATGAAGGAGATCCTAGATATATTTTGCAGCGAGCTGTAAAAAAGGCAGAAGAACATGGTTATACGTACTATTGTGCTCCAGAAATGGAATTTTTCATACTTACTCCTGATACACAACAAGCATTTAAACCCTCAGATATGAGAGGTTATTTCGATTATGATCCTTATGATATCAATGAAATGATAAGATATAGAATAGCAGATTACAGTGATGCTATGGGAATTTCTGTAGAATGTATCCATCATGAAGTAGCATTTGGACAACATGAGGTTGATTTTCGTTATGATGAAGCTATTAATACAGCAGATAATACTATAACGATTAAATCTATAGTTAAAACCGTTTCAGCACAACACAATCTTATAGGAACTTTTATGCCAAAACCATTCGAGGGAATTAATGGTTCCGGAATGCATGTACACCAATCCCTCTGGAAGAACGGAAATAATGTTTTTTATGATGAAAAAGACAAAGATAATATTTCATTTCTGATGAAAAAATGGATCGCTGGGCAATTGAAACATGCAATCCCAATGTGTGCGGTTTTGAGTAGCTGGCCTAATTCATATAAAAGACTTGTTCCTGGGTATGAGGCTCCAGTCTATTTAGCTTGGGGATTCCGAAATAGGTCTCCATTACTCAGAGTACCAGATTTCCATGGAAAGTCTAGTGCAGCTAGAGTAGAGATTCGTTGCCCAGATCCTTCAGGAAATCCATATCTTCAATTTGCGGTGCTACTAAGTGCAGGATTAGATGGTGTTCTTTCAGAAGATATAAAAATACCTGAACCAACTGATAGGAATGTATATCATTTATCTTCTAAAGAGATGGAAAAAGAAGGGATTATTGCTTTACCTGGAAGTTTAAATGAAGCTTTAAAGCATTTTAGAGCCTCAGAATTTATGAAAGAAATTTTGGGTGAATTAGCATTCAAGAATTATTATTATGCCAAACTTGAGGAATTTGATAAATATAGAGTTGTAGTCAGTGAATGGGAGAGAAATAGATATATAACTCATTTATAAGTTTTTTTATTTAATAAAATAATAATTCGATCAATTTAAATCTTAAAAATCTCTTAAATTTAATTTTATTTTTCTTTTAATAATATAATAAAAATTTAATAAAGTTAGATTAAAAATGCATAGTAAAAAGCTAAAGGTGCTTCTTGCTCAAATTAACCCTGTTGTTGGAGATATTGAATTTAATGAGAGAAAAATTAGAGAGATCATCCAAAATAATCAGAATGTAGATATTATAATCTTTCCAGAAATGGCTTTAGTTGGATACCCTCTGATGGATCATATACTTGATCCAATAATTCGAGAGAGAAATGCAATCTCAATTGAAAACATTAAAAAATTGAATTCCAAACCAACAATTATTCTTGGAACATTTACAGAACCTATTGAACTGAAAGAAAAAGTACAGCATTTTTATAATTCCGCTATTATAATTAAAGGACATGAAGTCATTCATATTGAAAATAAACGTTTATTACCGAATTATGATGTATTTGATGAGCGAAGATATTTTTCTTTTGATAATAAATTTGAACCAATCAATATTAAAGATGTAAAGTGTGGTATTCTGATATGTGAAGATGTATGGGATCAGCATTATGAAACCAAAGTTACTGAGAATATTGTAAATAATGGTACTGAATTTTTGATTGTTATTAATGCATCTCCCTATCATATAGGTAAATTTAAATTAAGGACAGATTTAATTTGTGAAAAATCTAAATATTTTTCAGTTCCAATTGTTTATGTTAATATGGTCGGTGGGATTGATGAGATTGTCTACGATGGTCAGAGTTTCATAACAAATAAGTATGGTCAAATTATCCATAAAGCAAAAGAATTTGAAGAAGATATTTCGATAATAGCGATAGACTTAGAAGGTGCTCCCTTAGATACTGAACGAGATTATGGAATTGATTGGAGAGATGAAATACTGAGAGCTCTCTGTCTAAATTTGTATGATTATTTCCATAAAAGTGGAATATTTGATGGAGTAGTTCTTGGACTGAGTGGAGGGATCGATTCAGCGTTTACAGCTTATGTATGTGCAAAAGCATTGGGATCTGAAAAAGTAAAATGTATTATGATGCCAACCAGATTCACATCTCAGGAAAGTATTAATTTAGCTAAAAAATTGTGTGAGAATCTCAGAATAAAATACATAACCTTTCCAATAGATGAACTTTTTGCAGCATATGAAAATAATCTAGAAAGAAACATGGGAAAACAACCATTTGATATTGCAGATGAGAATCTTCAAGCTCGTATCAGAGCTAATATTTTAATGTATTATTCAAATAAGTTCAATTGGTTATTAATATCGACCGGAAATAAATCTGAAATTGCAGTTGGATATTGCACTCTTTATGGAGATACTTGTGGTGGTAAAAATATCCCTGGAGATCTTTTGAAGATTCAAATATATGATATATGTAATTGGATTAATCGTGAAAAGGAAATAATTCCTAAAGGGATAATAGAAAGACCTCCAACAGCAGAATTACGCGAAAATCAGAAAGATAGTGATTCATTGCCTCCATATGAAACCTTAGATACAATATTAGAAGAAATCATTGAAAATGGAATTGGTTCTGAATTAAAGCATCTAAAGAATAAAGGTTATGATGAGAACACTATCAATAAAGTTAGAAAACTTTATTTAAATTCTGAATACAAACGCAGACAATTAGTTCAAACGATTAAAGTCAGCGAAAGTGCTTTTGGAATTGGAAGACGATATCCCGTTTTAAAAAGAGTAAAATTCTAGTGTTAATAATAGTTAAATTCATATATTAGAAATAATAAGACAAATCATTATATATCTCAAAGTAATCTATTGAAATAACGAGGGGTATAATTTTTCAATATTTTCGATTGCTTCCATGAATAGATTGTGTAGAATAATATTATCATAGACGTATGTATTTTCTAGAATGTAATCGATAATTCTATTTGCTAATTTCATATCATTTTGATTATATATTTCCATTTTAGACTTAAATAAGATATTAAATTCTTCTTTCAACCATTCCAATTCATCTTTTAGGCTTTTTTCTAAGAGCTCTTGATAATCATTACTAACATTCATTTTAATACCTCCATCCTTGCAATTAAAATATAAATCTAGTTTTTCTCTAAGTTAAATGAATTGGAATTGCTATTAATAATTTTTATAGACCAATTTTTGCATAAATCTGGATTTAACTCATTAATCTTTTTGGAATTTACCATGTCTGCTTTTATTATCTCTTTAAAATGATAAAAAGACCACGAGATTTAGATTCAAGTTTTATAAAAATGCCTAATTAAATCTTAATTTTTTTAAAAACAATATTGAAAATTTTTTAATAAATTGTTTACTATTTTTTGTAATATTAAATTCTTAAGAAATTGCGTAAATTGCATAAAGGTAGAAATTAAATGGCTAGTAAATGGATAGGATTTTTTCCTATTATATGCGTTGTGTTATTGATTGTTTCTTTGTTTTTACCTGTAATGGGTTTAAGTATATTTAGTTCTGGAGTGATAGATCCTGCCATAACAGGGGATCTTATGCCTCTCGGAGGAGGAATCTTGGATGAGCTTGATCCCTATATTTCTTTGGTTCCTGAAGCTGGTGATTTTCAAACAGCTTTTTTCTGGGTTGGAATTATTTTTGCTGTGTTTTTTGGGCTTGATGCGTTATTATTATTTATTAATGGGATTAGAGTAATGACCGGAAATAAAGAACTTGAGAAAGCAAGAAAAAGATGGCTGTCCGGAGGATTATCAAGAATTATAAGTCAAATTATAGTAATTGTATTAATCTTATTTATAATTCCTGATATCATAGCTGATAATTACCCTGGAGTTGAATTAACTTTCACTATTGGCCTAGGAATGATAATGGTAATGATCATTGGCGGAGTTTTGATTTTTGCTTGGATTCTAGCTAAAATCGTTGATTGATGAACAAAAATCAAAAGCAAATTATTTATTTTTTTTATCTAATAAAAGATTTTTGCGCTCTAGTAGTATATTTGTCAAACCACCTGTCAAAGATTTCATGAAATTTGAATTTCTCAATATTGAAGTTTTTGCCCACAATCATTAGATTTCTTAGAGAAGCTAATAAAGCTTGAAAAAACTCTTCATCCATCTCATTAAATTCAGTAACGTTTTTATCATTATCTATAAGCCCGAATTTATAGTCATCTAAATCTATTTTTTCTGATTTAAAGTGATCATATGTCCTTACACTATAATTTAATTCATTTAAAAGCATTGTCTTAAAATCATTAAGATTGTCATTTTTAAAAGTCCCAGTAATAAAAAGATTGAAAAAACCCATTAGATATCCTTGATCATTATTTATCGGTTTTATTTGTTTATCAGCTTTCTCAATAAAAATGTATTCTATTGTAATATCGGGTTCTATATAAGGTTCAAGAATTTTTTCCTCATCAGGCATATTTTTTTTCCTTCAATTGTTCTATATATTCCAATGATTGGTGGCGAAAGTAAGTATCATAGAGTTCAGCATACATTCCACCTTTAGCCATTAACTCATCATGATTACCTTCTTCTACAATCTTCCCATGATCTAGTACAATAATCCTATCAACGTGACGAACTGTCCAAAGACGATGAGCAATGATAATTGATGTACGTCCTTCTATTGTTTTTTGTAAAGCATCTTGTATTCGAGTTTCAGTAAAAGGGTCTACTGAAGCAGTAGCTTCATCTAAGATAAGAATGGCAGGATCTTCTAATAGAACGCGGGCAAAAACGACTAGTTGTCTTTGACCCATTGAAAGGCGGCTACCTCTCTCACCAGTATCAGTTTCTAATCCCTTTGATAAATCTTCAATCCAATCAGAACCACTGGTTACATTTAATGAATTGTAAACATCTTCTTTATTGGCATCTACACAACAGTATTTTATATTATTTTCGATTGAATCGGCGAAGAGAAATGGTGTTTGAGGAATAATTCCAATTTGTCTACGATA
>JBHLOG010000033.1:0-30553 GCA_048940765.1 Promethearchaeota archaeon
AATATTTATTCCTCAATCCTTTTTATATCACCCACGTTTATTAACTTAGACCAATTTAGGTGTTAAAAAAGAATGAAAAGAATAAATAGTATTTTAATAGGTATACTTACTTTTACGATACTGTTCACAATAATTAACGTCAACACAGTGTTAGCTACTTCAGGAACGCCTATTCCAGTTTCAGGTACAGAATTATATCAATATCAGGTGCAAGCTAATCATAGTCTAACATGGCAATTCCAATTGAAGACAAGGCTAACGGTACACACAAATATATCCATTCAAGGATTTATAAATTGTAGCGAAGCTCCAAAAATTGGAGATAAGCACTTTGAAATTGAGATAGATGCGGAAGATGATCTCCAAATGAATATGACTTGTACAGAAGAACAAAAAGAATTAGGATTATTACTAGGAAATAGATATACAGTAAGAAATCGAAATCGAAATTTACTATATCAAGAAGGATTTTGTATTAGAATTCAAAATAATGCATCAATTCAAAATCAAATTCACGCACAACTTAAGATTCAAGCAAATAATAGAAATCGTGAGGGAACATGGGCTTTTTATAATGGAACTGCAGGACAATGGGAAGCTGTTCCAACAATGGAACAGGACGGATATTTAATTTGCGAGACTAACCACTTCTCTACCTGGACAATACTTCTACCTGAAACTGATGATACGATTTGGGGTTTTATAGGTTTTGAAGCAGTTTTCATAGGATCTGTAGTTGTAGCTGTTGGATTAGTAATATATCTTAAGAAAAGAAAGTAAATGCATTCAAAAAATTTTTTTTTTAAATATTTATATAATAATTAAATATATTTGAAGGAAATTAGTTGAAGATTATTGGGATAACAAATAGGAAAAATTATAAGTACATTGGAGTTCTATTTCTATTAATAATTTTCCTTGAGGTTAATTTATTATTCGCTAATATTAATGCTAGAAAAGAAAGTATTCCCGGATTTTCAACTCAGGATAAAATTAAAGCAAATGAAAGAGTATCCTATAACTTTTTAAATAATATTACATTCGAAATTGCTACTAATACTCCAATTGATCTTTTTATTGAATATGAAAATACAATTGCTTATCGTCAAACTCTTTTCCTCATCAGCAATAATGATCCCATATCACTAAATATTTCAACAAAATCTAATTTACAGAACTTTGGTGAATCACAATCTCCAAAACAGCCACAAAAAGGTAACTTTAGTCTAAGATATCGATATAATTGTATTTTTAGGATAAATTCGAATACATCAATTGAAGAATTGACCATAAGATTTAATGAACATGAGCAATTTGGATTAGATCCAGAACGTTCCTATTCTATCGGTATATTGAAATCTAATGAAGAAGAATGGCAATTAATTGATACTATTGTAAGATTCAATGAAACTACCTCTGAGGAACATTTAGAAAGTATACTTACCAGTATTCAACCAGACACAGAATATTATATTACCATTTTTGAAATCCAGAGCATTCAAGAAGATTGGACATGGTTAATTGCTACTATTACTGTAATTGCGATTGCAATTGTTGCTTTAGTAATTTTAATTTCAAAAAAGGATTACTTCCAATACCTAAGAACAAGAACTGTACCAATTGAAAAAGGAGCCCATCGTTTAAGCTTAGATGAAGTTTTAGAAAATGAAAATAGGAATAAAATAATTGATCTAATCTTGAATGAGCCGGGAATACACTTTAATGAGCTATTACGTAAAACAGGACTAGCTGCAGGTAATTTAGTATGGCATCTTGATATATTACTCACTTATAAAGTCATTGGAAAAAAGAGAATAGGAAATTTTATTGCATATTTTCCATATTATCAAAAAAATCCGGTATCTAATATAGATTTAAAGTTACAAAAAAGCAAATTAACGTTAGAGATTTTAGAAATAATTGAAAAAAATCCTGGTATATGGAATAACTTGATTACCAAAAAATATAAAGTAGACCATAAGACAATACAATATCATTTAGATAAATTGAATGAATTAGGGCTTATTAAATTCAGAAAAGAAGGGAGAAAGAAGAAGATCTACCCTAATCTTGAAGCAGATTACTTCAATAAAGACCAATAAGACAAAAAATACTTAATTTCTCTTAAACTTGGTCAACTTCTTTCGCTTTAATTCAATATAAACGGTAGAAATCAAGCTTATAGTTAAAATTATAATTAAGGAGATTAATGCTCCAATCAAAACTACAAAATTACGGTTATTAGTATTATCAATAGCTTCATCTACGTTTTTAATTATTATAATCTCTTTGAATGCAAGATTCCCTGCACAATCATTAGCAAAAAAAATAAGTATAAACAAACCATTTGATAATTTATCCCACTCATCTTGACTTATAGTTGAATTGTTATTGAAGAAAATCTTTTTTAGGCTCTCGTTAAAACAATACCACATTGAATCTAGATGCTCATCTTTAACAATTACAGTAAAATTTGGAGCACCAATTCCAAATGTCATGTTGACTATGGGGAATATAATTGTAATATTTGGAGGAGTAGCATCCTTTTGGATTAAGATTTCACTACTATTCAAATTTCCTACAGAATCATTTGCATAGAATATTAATTTTACAATACCATCCTTATGAGAATCCCAAGCTGTTTGATTTAAAATTCCAGTTCCTCCCGAAAATGTAAAATTTGTTTTTCCATCATCAATAGTATACCATGTTAAATTTAAATTTAGCATATCAATTAATAAAGAAAAAGTTGGGGCTGATTTTCCAAATAGTTGATTCGGTCCAGGGTTCAAAATCGAGATTCTTGGTAATTCAATATCTTTACGAACTGTTACTGAATTATTTATTATATTTCCTAAAAAATTACTCGCATAAAATTGAATGTTTACAGTTCCATTTGGGCGTAAATCCCACGCTGTTTGATTGATTTTGCCTATTGAGCCTATATATGTAAAATTTGTATTTCCATCATCAATACTATACCAAGAGGCGTTTAAATTAAACCATGTGGGCTTTAATTTTACTTTATCAATAGAAACATTGAATTTAGGAGCCACCTTCCCAATTAGTTGATTAGTATGAGGAGAATGAATATTTATAAAAGCTCCTTTTTTAACTATTGTTATATTATCAATAAGATAGAGTCCACTATAATCCTCTGGCATTGCCCATGTTTCCAAAGTAAAGTTAGTTTCTTCTTTTACATCATCAACTATAACTTCTGCGATAATGAAGTGATATGTGCTATTATAATGTGCTGTATAACTTGGGGGCTCATAAAATGGATATCCATCATCACGATCATATAAAGGAGCACCAGCCCCCCCAGTAATAAAATACATTAGTTCTTTTGGGTTCATGAAATTATAATGTTCAGAATCATCATATTCCTTAAAAGTATTCATTGGATAACTTCTTTCATAATAGTGATTATGACCAGCAAAAATAAAATCAATATCATATTTTTCAAAAAGCGGACACCAAGTTGCAATTAAATCAGTTCGATCTGTTCGACTATATCGAGAATTGAAAATAGGTTGGTGCATGTAAACTATTTTCCATAAAGTATCATTATCTTGTTCTATAAATTTTAATGTTTTTTCTAACCACGTCGTTTGTTCTGAAATATCGCGTTCAGTGTTAAGCCCTATAAAACTAATAGGACCAATACTAAAATTATAATAACGTGAGTTTATACCGTTTGATGGTAAAGGAATATTATCATACATCTTTTGAGATTGTGCTTCATGATTACCTTCAATATAGAAACCTGGAATTTTTTTTGTTATAATCTCAACATCGTTAAAATAATTATTCCATAACGTCTGATTTGTCCCATCATTTATTATATCACCAGTATGAACTAAAAATTTGATATCATCAAAATTTTGCATAATTTTTTTGGTTAGCTCCGTCCTTTCCTCCTGTTGTGAGCGAGAATCACCATATACTAAGAACTTAAGAGAAGTTGTATTTCGAATTGGAGTTGTTGTAAAATTCAACATTTCTCTCTTATTTGAGGAATCTGAACTTATATTGTAATAATATGTTGTATCTGATTCTAAATTTTTAAGATTAGCACCATAAATATACATACTATCTATAGTTATTGAAGTGGGAACAATAGTTACACTATCACTAAAGGTAGGTTCATTAGAATATATAACTTTTGGATCAGAAGCAGCTTCTGTTGTATACCATGTAATTACCATTGAATTACTGGAATCATTTACAGAGGTTATTCTAATACCAGTTGGAGTTAAAGGATCACTTGATTTAATATTATCCTCCAAATTATGTGTAATATTATTAATATAAATGCTATTAATGTTAGGAGCTACAAAAATATGTATAAATGTAATTGAAAAAATTATAATTAAAACCATCAATTTAATAAAAAAAATCCTTTTATGTGGTAACTTCATAATTTTTTCTTGATAGATGGTTTTTTAATTTAATAAAAATTCTTTTTGTATTATCCAAAATATACCAAATTTTTAAATTTTTCAATTATAAAACTATATGAATTATTTATTATAGTCGATAAGAATTGATAGATCCAAAGGAATTTTTGAATTTTCTTAAAGAAAGAAGAAGTATTAGATCATTTCAAGATAAATCAATATCAGAAAATGAAATCGAAATGATTTTAGAGGCAGGAAGATGGACTCCAAGTGCTTCACATCGACAACCATGGGAATTTATAGTTATTAAAAATAAAAAAGTTTTAGAGAATATTTCCAGAAATGCGTTTTATGGTAAATTCATTAAAGAAGCTCCAATGGCAATCGCGATAGTTGCTAAAACTAAAACAAGTCCAAAATGGTATTTAATTGATACATCCTTAGTTTCAATGAGTATGATGTTAATGGCTTGGTCTTTAGGAATCGGAACTTGCTGGATTGGAAATATGAACAGGGAAAAAGTAAAATCAATTTTACAATTAGGTGAACGTGATTATCTTCTTACTGTTTTGCCATTTGGTTATATTAAAGGAGCAATTCCAGAACCTAAGTCAAGAAAACCTTTAAATAAAATAGTAAAAACATTTTGAATTATGTAATTACACCGGAATAGTAACTTCTTCAAGTGTTTCAGGAGCTTTAGTTAATTTTTGATATCCTCCTTCTGTTATTAAAACTGTATCAGAATGACGAAATCCACCTATTCCTGGAATATAGATACCCGGTTCGACGCTTATCACCATATTTTTTTCTAATGGTTTATCATATCCCTCTGCTAGAAATGGAGCTTCATGTCCGGTAATACCGAGACCATGTCCAGTACGGTGTTTAATATATTCTCCATATCCCTTTTCAATTATATAATTCCTTACTTTTTTATCAACTTCACTCATGATTATACCTGGTTTTAACATGTTATATGCTAGATCTCTAGCTCCAAACATTACTTCAAATGGTTTTACTGCTTTCTCTGGTACATATCTTAGAAAAAATGTTCTTTCTACTTCTACTCCATAACCATCTACTTGAGCAGATACTATCGAAACATGTGGTCCACCATCTTCTATTTCAGCAAAAATATGTGGTATAAGGTGTGGATCATGCGAAATAGATGGTGGCCAAACAATTCCTGTAGTCTGTATAGCCCTAAAATTAGCATTAGGTATATCTTGTACTATTTTAGATGTCATGGCATCGGTAACTTCCTTATATAAAGTAAACTCAAGAACTTTTGGACGACATTTTTTTAATAAAACTTTATGTCCTTTATTTATTATTCTGCATGCGTGATATATTCTACCAATTTCATAATCACTCTTAATGATTCGGATTTCATCGATTATGTCACTTACTATTTTGTTACCAGGAGTTTTGTTAGTAATTCCAATTGGCATTTCTGATTCTATTCCTACATTAGAATTTGATTTAATGAGTTTCTGATATTTATCATACCAATTTTCACCACTTCGGGCAGGAAATTCATAATAAATCACAAAATCAAGCTCAATTTTAGCTCGAGATTCAAAGTGACCCTTTTCTAATTGAGGAATCAACATTTTTGGTAGCTTTTCTTTTTCTAATATAAGAATAAAAGGACGTTCATGAACATAAAATGCAAAATTGGTTAAATAATAGATATTTACTGGATTAAATGAAACATAATAATCCAAATTTTGTTCTCTCATTAACGATCTTACTTTTTTAAGACGATTAGATAATTCATCACGATTTGGTGGACTTGTGATGGCTTTTAGCTTTAGACTCATATTTTAATTCAACAATTTATTAGAATATAATGATCATATAAGACTAATTAATACATAAAACATTATTTTTTTTGAAAATGGTGATAGGATATTTTGGATTAGTTTTACATGGGCATATTCCTTGGTGTAAAAAATCGGGGACTTGGCCTGCAGGTGAAGAATGGCTCATGGAAGCTATGAGCGAGACCTATATACCCCTTCTTAACGTTTTAAGAGAATTAAAAAAGAGTGGCTTAAAAACTGCTATTACAATAAATATAACTCCAATATTAGCTGAACAATTAGCGGATGAATATATGAAACAAAAGTTTACGGAATATATGGAACAATGGATTTCTCGAGCAAAAACAGATATTAAAAGGTTTGAGAATCATCCTCAAAGAAAAAAAATTGCAGAATTCTTTTTAAAAAATTATGAGCATGTACTAGAAACATTTTATCAACATTATTATAGAGATATTCTTGGTACTTTTAATTGGCTTCAAAATGAGGGGATGCTAGAAGTTATCACTTGCGCAGCAACACACGGTTTCTTACCTTTAATGGAGAGTAATTCTGGAATTTATTCTCAAATTGAGGTTGCTATAGATACCCATAAAAAATATTTTCATAGTGCGCCTAAAGGTATTTGGCTTCCTGAATGTGCTTATAGGCCTAAAGAGTTTAAAGATGGCAAAATTAGAGAAAGTCTTGATTATTGGCTAAATAGTTCAGATATAGAATATTTTTTTGTAGATTCTCACGGAATTCTAGAAGCAGAATTAATTGAACAAAAAAATAATATCGGATTAAATACAAATTTTGGATATAGTTTAGAATCAGGGATTAGAGTATTTGGTAGAAATAGACAGACTAGTAGACAAGTTTGGGACTCAACGATAGGTTATCCTGGAAATGAATATTATAGAGAATTTCATAAAAAAGATCATAAATCAGGATTGCGCTATTGGAGAATCACCAACAAAGAAGTGGGAAAAAGAGATAAAGAATTATATGATAGCAAAAAGGTAAAAGAAATAATTAGGTCCCATGCCAATCACTTTATTTCACTAGTTTCTGAAGAATTAGATCAATTTTCAGAACAATTCAAAACTAAAGGGATTGTTATTTCTCCTTACGATTTTGAATTGTTCGGTCATTGGTGGATGGAAGGTGTAGAATGGTTAAAAATTATTTTTGAACTAATTAATCAACAATCTCTAATTGAAATGGTAAAGATTTCTGATTTTGTTTCTCAATATAAAGATAATTTTTCTTTAATTAGGATGAAGGAAAGTAGCTGGGGTGAAGGTGGTGATTTTAGGGTTTGGAAAAATCCAGAACACGGATGGATTTGGCCTTACATTAATGGATCAATGAAAGAATTTGAAAATGTATTAAAATCAAATCCAAATCCTATTGAAAGAGAAGAAAGAATCCTTCGACAAATTGCTCGAGAACTATTATTGATGGAAGGTAGTGATTGGCCATTTCTTCTTTATACCGAACAAGCTAAAAATTATGCTAATCAACGATTTCATCATCATCACCAGAGATTTAATAAGTTAATATGGGCAGCTAAGGATTTTAATGATCTTAATCGACTTTCTATAAGAGAGTTAGAAGAAATCGAATCAATAGATTCTTGCTTCCAAGATATTAATATAAATTATTTTAAAAAAGTTAAAGAATGAAAATAGCCGCTGCAATTACCGCTGCCCATTGATTCTCTTCTTTTACTGTAGCATATGATGTAATATTTTTGGTTTCGACTATTTTTCCGCCCATTTTAAATACCTCCTTCTTTTCGTCATAATTAGCATCTGGGTCGAAAGGAATACCAAGGGTTGTAGCTAACATTTCTGCAGCTAAATCCTCAGCAAAATCACCAACATTCTCAGGTTTTACGCCAAAAGAATGATGTTCGCTCAAATATCCATATTGTCCTTTATCAGCGGGTTTTGCAACACCAATAGAGGAACAAATTAGTCGATTATATTCATTGGAATTAGCTTTTGCAATAACTGCATATACAATTTGGCCAGGACGTAATTGCCTTAATCCATCTTCTCTAGAAACTTCAATACAATAAGGAGGCAAAATGGAGGATACATTCACTAAATTGTATTTTTCAATTCCAGCATCTCTGAGTGCTTCTTCAAAGGCTGCTAGCTTAGATTTATGAAAACCCTTACCTTTAACAAAGAATACTTTCTTTGGGACTAAAGACATAACTTAATCATAAATCCTTGATATTATTTGATTAAGAATTTAATATAATGGCTTTTATTTAAATTTATTTGATAAGATAATGATATAATAATATTTTTGATGACTATATCGTCATAATTTAACCTAACTTATTATCCTATTCCTTTATTTACTTTTTATTGTAAAAAAGAAAACAATAGAATGTTAAGTCATTTATCTAAAAATCTATGATGAGATTTACATTAAATAAATATCATTAATTACACATATTAAGTTAAAGTAACATATATTCAAAGCTCTTAAAAAAAAATGCAATAGATCAATTTAAAATATTTAAAGCATTTAATTTAACTTATGAATACGCATCAAAAAGAAGATTATTTAATAAAAAAAGTTCATCCTTTCGATGTTAAAAAAGTAAAAAATGTTGATGATATTTTAAAATCTCTTAAAGAATGTGGATTTCAAGGCAGAAATTTAGGTTTAGCTCTTGATATTTTAGAAAAAATGGTTACTAATAAAAACTGTTTAACAGTATTAACATTAAGTGGTGCCATGGTTCCTGCAGGAATGGGTAAGTTGGTTTCTGTACTCATGGAAAATAAACTAATTGATGTACTAATTAGTACCGGGGCAAATGTAACGCATGATTTGGTAGATGCAGCTAGTGATGTGGGTCATTACTTAGGAAGTCATAATGTAGATGATAATGATTTATTTAAGCATAGAATAAATAGAATATATGATGTTTTCCTTCCAGAAGATAATTATGAAAAAGCAGACAAAGAATTATTAAGAATTATTCAATCTACATTTGAAGAAAAGAAAATTCATATTACTCCTTCCGAATTTTTAAAAAAAATAGGGAGTAAATTATCATCAGATTGTATATTATCATCAGCAGCCAAGAATGATGTTCCGTTGTTTGTACCAGCTTTCTCCGATTCAGAATTGGCATTGAAACTCATAAAATATGACTTTTATGAAGATTATGATTTTCAATTTGATATATTGGGAGATGTTAAGAAATTTGGTGATATCGTAAGAGTTTATAAAGAATATGGTACCATAATAATAGGCGGTGGTGTTCCACGAAATTGGGCTCAACAAATTTTTCCAATGTTAGACCAATTTGATAAAATAACGAATATGGGATATAATTATTCAGTCCGCATTCATACTGCAATGGAATATGATGGAGGACTCTCAGGAAGTACGTTTTCAGAAGCAAGATCATGGGGTAAATATTCTTTAGAATCAAAACATGTAAGTGTATGGTGTGATGCAACAATTGCGTTACCCTTTCTGATAACTGGATTATTGCAGCGATTGAAAATTATTTAATTTAAAACTTTGGATTTAGATACCTAAGCATCGTCTAATTTTAGCATATTTTCTAATTTCTCAAAAATTGTTTTTTGCTTTTTATCATCAAGTTTACATTCAGTGATTTTCCAAAATCTATATTCATAATTTAAATAAGCCAGGCAGTTTTCTCTTATTTCTTTAGGACAATCTGCCATTTGCCAACATTGAAAATTAGTTCTTTCAAAAAATTTATGAAATTTTTTTGGTAATTTCTTATAATCAAACTTCGTCTCCTTGATATAGTTATATAAATCATTCGAATTGTACGTGTTCCAAAATAATACAATTTTATCCCGATTTTCTTCTTTTTTAAGAAAATCGAACATTCCAGCCATTGCTTTTCCGGTATAAGTTGTGTCTAAGATAAATCCTTTTTCCTTTCCTTCTAAATCAAATACGATATCAACTGCATTTTGCCCCTTCATTGTTTTAACACCATATCCAGAACCTAGATAACCTTTTATTAATTCAAAATTATCCTTAGTAATTTTAATTTTTGGAAAATCCTTATCTTTTTTCCGTAAATATTTAACTGCTTTATTTGCATTTTTGGCTAAATTAGAAGCATTAGCTAGAAAATCCTTATACACGGCTACAGCATGCACTTTTGTTTTTAACCCTAATAATTTACATCCCACCACTAATCCTGCAGCTGTTCCAGTAGTACCACATGCTAAATAGATTACATCGGGTTCAGGAATCACTTTCTTTTTAATTTGTTCATTTAATTCAAGAATTGCATCAATAAATCCTAGCATTCCTAAAGGGGTTCCCCTCCCAAATATAAGGCTACCTCCTGGAAGAATAAAATCATTTTTATGATGAAAAATCCAAAAAAATAAAGCTTTAATGAATGAGCTAATATCATTTTTCCCAAGATGTAACCTCGCTCCGAAATAATCACTTAACAATAATGAACGCTGCACATACCAAGTTAATGGTTGATGATAAAGAAACAAGTTACATTGTATAGGAGTATTTAACATTTTACATATAATAGCGCATGCTAAAACATGATTTGAACCAATGCCACCATAAGTAACAATAGCTTTTTTCTTTTTCTTTAAAATTGTGTTTCCTAAAATAAACTCAAGCTTTCTTAGTTTATTTCCTCCATATATTTTATGATTTTTGTCATCTCTTTTAATATAAATTTGGCCTTTTTCCAAGTTAAGAAATTTTTCTAATTTATATAATCTATCTATTGGAGTAGGTAAATTAGTAATTAAAGGTATCCAAGGTACTTTTTTCTTCAAATGGGGATGCTTTTTGAATAAAAGTGGTTCATTTCTTTCCATATTCTATCTTAAAATATAACCATTTCCTTTTTGTTCTATTAGACCATTTTTAATAAATTTATCAAAATGTTTTTGTATCATAATCATTTCAGCAATTAACTCATATTCCTTGAATTGACTATAATATTTATAAATAAGGTTTTTATTTTTAAAATCAATTATTCTAATTGGGTTCGTTTCAGAAAAATGGGATAAAATTCGTTCATCTCGTTTATAGATTATGGATTTATATTTAATAAGCTCTTCTTTTATTTTCTTTTCACCTTCAATTATTCCTCTATGACCTGTAACAGCAAATTTAATATTAAATTTCAGCATTTTTTCTATTGATTCTTCAAAATCGGTTAAATTTGAGTCAATACCTGCATAAAAGATAAAATTAGTTAAATCTATATCTGCTAAAAACGCTATTTGAGAATTTAGTTCTAAAAAAGCGCAATGACCAGCTGTATGCCCAGGAGTATGAATTATTTTTATATTATAATCATTTCCAACATTAATTACTTCATTATCTTCTATTATTTTATCAATTTTTATATTTATTAATTTTAAACTCCCCATAAGCCATTCAAATTCTTTTTCTGCTGGAGAATTTAATGTCCCATAAAATTCATTGAACTTTTCTACATTTTCTATCAAATATTTATCTTTTGAATGAATAAAAAATTTAACATTAGGTAACAATCTATTTCCTGAAGTATGATCTTCATGCCAATGGGACAATAAAACAAAATTTATCTGATGGACTCTTTTAAGCTTTCTTAAAATTCCACTAGAAATCCCAGTATCGACCAAATAATCTTCAATAAGTAAAGAATTTGAATAAGGGTATTTGCCTTCTCTAGCTCCTTCTATGAAATAAATTTCCTTAAATTCATCTGAAATAGATTTTAAAAGGTTTTTCATTCCTAACTTCCTTTTTAATAATATGAGATAATTAAAAGTTTAAAAATCTTAAATTTTTAGAATTGCTATTATAAAAAACTTGCAAATTTAAAGTCTATCTAAAAAAATTAATGCCATTTTTGTATATAATAACTTAAACAAGAATAAACCCTAATAATTTTATTATCTAATTAAATTATCGTACTTTTTAATGATACTTGAAAATACAATGTTAAGATAATAATAATTAATCTCAAAGGAGTTTTGAAAATGTATTATTATTGTCCGAATTGTACTTCAATGAAAATACCGAAAGTTATGAATTATTTACCCCCAAAAACCGTAAAATGTTTAAATTGCGGATTTACGAGTCATGAATCCAAATTTATAAAAGAACATGGGCAAAAAGCTCCATCACTTCATTATATTCATTGAAGGTTCTATATTTTACTTTTTTTCTCTATTTTTAAATAAATATGAAAGTAAATAATCAAATAATTAATTAGAAAGTATATTTTAGACTAGATAAGTGGCTTCTAAGGCTATTTCAAGGCATAATAACAACGTTTAGGCGAAAAAACTTTTCCTTCTTCACGTAATTCTTTTATTATTTTGGAAACATTTTTAGATTCGATACCTGTTTGCTCAGCAATTTCACCAGGCCGTAAAGGTTTGTTTGTACTCTTAAAAACTTCTAAAACTTTATCTTTTGCTGCCATACTACATCACAGATAAAATTATATGAATAATAAATTAAATTATTTATTTTTTTGATTTTTAAAAAACAATTCAGTATGAACAGCTATATTTGTTTTCTTATAAACTAATAACTCCTTGCAATATATACAGTACATCCAGCAGGTTTACCACATATTAAACAAGTTGCAAATTCATGTTTTTCCTCATCAACTCGTTTTCCACGAACAAAACCTCCAATTTCTTTTTCAACCACTTCTGCACATTGATAAGCGTCCATATCAATTGAACAAAAGCCACAGCACACAATTTTTCCATTATTAATCGCTTCAATTGCTGCATCTTTTTCATATACACACTCAATTTGAGATTCAAAATCGATCAATGACTTTTTTTTGATTTCTTTCGTATAATTTTGGGAAATTTCATTTATTTTTTTCTCTAAAAATTCTTCTTTTATCTCAAGGTTTTTACCATCATGTCTTTTTACAATTCTTATTTTTTGTTTCTCAATCTCTTTTGGTCCAACTTCAATTCTAATAGGTACACCCTTTAATTCCCAAAAATAAAATTTATTGCCAACAGACTCATCTGAATCATCAATTTTAACCGTATATTTATCTTTCAAAATTTCATATACTTCTTTTGCTTTTTTCAGTACTAAATCTTCTTTTCCCTTATAAATTATTGGTATAATTATAATTTGAACTGGTGCTAAGTCGAAAGGCAGAATTAATCCTTTATTATCACCCAAATACGCAATCATTGCACCATAATTTCTACTCTGAGCAGGACCATAACAAGTTTGATAACCAAATTTTTCTTTACCATCAATATCCACAAATTTTACACCAAATGGCTTTGAAAAATTTTGTCCTAATAAATGTGTTGAAGGTAATTGTAAGACCTTTCCAGATCCCATTAAAGCATCAGCAGCATATGTATGGACTGCACCTGCAAATTTATCCCATTCAGGTCTCTGAAAAAAGATGATTGGTATACAACACTCATCTTGAAGAATTTGGTATGTTGTTTCCATATCCTCTTTTACTTGTTCCATGGCATCTTCCATTGTAGCAAATACATTATGCGATTCAATCCAATGGAATTCTCTTCCTCTAAAGAATGGTCTTGTACTCCTACCTTCATATCTCCAAACTTGACATGATAAATACCTCTTGAATGGTAGATCCTTATAACTTCTTATCCATAAAGCATACATTTGATATAGTGCTGTTTCACTTGTAGGACGTAATGCTAAACGCTCTGGCAATTTCCCAGAGCTCCCTGCTTCGGTAACCCAAAATACCTCTGGAGCAAATCCGTCAACATGTTTAGCTTCTAAAAGAAAGTTTGATTCTGGAATAAGAGAAGGCATAGTCAATGGGAGATGATTTTTTTTTTCTAGCACATCCTCAGTTTTTTTATACATTTTTCTAATTGTGATTGTTGCCCATTCTCTATATACAATAAAACCCTTTATATTATATCTAATATCTGCTAATTCCGCTTTATTAATTAACTCTGTATACCAACCAGAAAAATCTTCTTCTTTTGAAATCGTTATTCCCGTTATAGGAGCCTCTTTTTTCTTTTTTGCCATAGAAAATCATCAAATATAATACTTTAAGGATTAAATATTTTATGAGAAAACAATAGTTACAATAATAAGAAAAGTCCGAATACTTTCTTATTTATTTGGTTCTACTGATTTAAAAAATTACTCACCTTTACTTTGTTAAATCTTTTAATTCATCTAAAGCTTTCTCAAATTCGCAATACAATTCCGGGTAGAGTTTAGCAAATAGTCGATACCAATCAATCCCAATCATTCCTCCTGCAATGAAACAAAGAATTAATCCTATAATAACAATTTTTTCATGAGTAAGATTGAAAATCTCTTCTATTAAGAAATCTGTTCCATGCATAAACATATTTAAAGATATACTACCAAGTAGTATTCCAAAAGGATACAATAAAATTCGTGGAGATTTAAAAAATTCAATTGAATCAGGAAAAATTGGATTGAATACAGTTGATACGCTATTTTTTTTTGTTGTATTTCTATTTTCGATGAATTTTAACTTAAATAAATCCCTTCTATCCCTAAAAATTAGAAAACTTCCGCTAAATAGAAATAAAAATAGCAGGATCATATCCACCGCCAAAAAGATTCTTAATTTTTTCCGTATAATTTCATGTTGGATTAAAAAATAACGAATTATCCATAAAGAAACAGCAATTACTACGAATAGAATGCCTACAAAACCTTCATGAATATGATACTCCTTAAAAATTATCTTTTTTCGATTTTGATTAGAATTTTTTTTGATATATTTGATTATATTTATTGTAAACCCTGGAGATAAAATAGAAAAACATAGAATAATTGCGGAATCTGCTATTGTAGACCAATTCCAGAAACCAAGCTCAATCTTAAAAATTTCAATTAAATAACTGAAAATCCACAAGAAAGTTCCAAGTGTAATTAACAAACCAAAAATGATATTGTAAGATTGGAAATCAATCAAAATTAACATTATATAAAAGATTACAATAAAAAATGAAATTGTAGTCATAAAATTTACTTTTAAGTGAATTGAATTCCATTCA
The DNA here is from genome assembly GCA_048940765.1 of Promethearchaeota archaeon. Lineage (GTDB taxonomy): Archaea > Asgardarchaeota > Lokiarchaeia > Sigyniarchaeales > SOKP01 > Loki-b32. The sequence goes on from JBHLOG010000033.1 coordinate 15,280, forward strand.
TAAATTTGATTAATATAAAAGAAGTAGTACAGAATAATTAAGCTCAAAAGGATGATGTTAGATAATACCACTCCCTTAATTAATTTATATAATTTATTCATTAAGCGCTTTAAGATTCTACGTTTAATTAAGTTTTATAATTATAATAATATAGTTTTTTGGATTTATTCGAAATCATCCTGAAGTAATTTGGCATCAGTGATTATAATTCCTGGTTTTAAAACTACTTTATAATTTTTAGACTCTAAAAACTGTTTTAATTCCTCTCCAATCTTAACTAATTTCTCTTTTTCATTGTTATTTGAAATAGTGTATTTAATTATTGATGATGCCGCTCCAAATTCTTCTTTGTATGAGTTAGTTATATTGCTTATTGAAATTTGATACACACCAGCAATTTTTGCTATTTTTTTTATTTCCTCCTCCAAGGATCCATAGGTAAAATACTCCTTATTTCTCATTAGAAATTTTTCTGAAATGATTTTCTCTAGATTTGCCCGTGAGGTTGGATCATAAAAAGCAGTCAATTCTTGAGTACATATATCTTTATACTTTCCATTAATTAATGACTCCTTATTATTAATAAACTCAATTAATTTATTATAATATTCAGTATCAATCTTCTGAAAGTTCTCAATATTTCTGATTAAATCTGTCAATTTATCAATTAAATCATAGTAAAATTTTAGATGTGATTTAATCTTTAGTTTATCCTTCATTTCCTTTATTTCAGGATAATACTTTTTAAGAATTAAGTTAATTTTATTATTGAATTTAGCACAAATACTAGCTATTTCATCAATAACCTTTATAGAATTTAGATCTAATAATTCAATTAAAGACTTTTCTATACTAGGTAAATCATTAAAAATCTCAAAGATTTTGTTAGTATATTTCTTCTGTATATAGCTCATCAGTATAATGGAAAAATAAAAATTATCCTATATAATCTTATTTTTATCTTAAAGAAAAAGAAAATTTTACTTTAGGATTCGAAGCATTTCTTTCTTAAACCATTTTTTGTCTATTTAAAGTTAATTCTTTACAAAATCTATAAAAGTATGAATTATATTAATAATAATAAGGTAAAAGTTTTTTAATTATTTTATCGCTTTATTTCACTAACAGGTTAGGGGATATGTATAACAACCAAATTAGTTGGCTTCAGAAAATATCTGCTATGTTTGGGATTTTCGGACCAATAATAAACGCTATTGTATTTACAGTTTTAGGCTTAATTTATCCGGGTTATAACCCAATTAGCCAATTTATTAGTGAATTAGCTACATCACAAGCTCCACATCATGCTGTTATGAATATTCTTGGTTTTAATTTATTTGGTCTTTATTTGATTTTTTTTGGTATAGGACTTTTTTTAGGGGTGAAAAAACATATATTAACAACTATAAGTATGATTCTCTTTATAGTTTCAGGTGTTTGCATTTTTACTCTGGCTTGGTTCCCATGTGATCTTGGTTGTAGAAGTCTAACATTTACAGGTATAGGTCATAATATACTTATTAAATTTCCTTCAGTTGCCATGCCCACGGCAATCTTTCTTTCATTATATCCATTATGGAAAGATCATAACTGGCGTAACTATTGGTGGCTCTTTATCCTGTTAATAGGAGTATTTTTAATAATCTATTCTCCTATTGCAATTTATATCGATCTTTCTTTAGTGGATGGTTTAATTCAACGATTAGGCCTTAGTGTCCCCCTTTCTTGGATACTTATTATGTCGATTAAACTATATCGTCTTACAGGTTAATTATATATTACTTAAATTAAAGATTTAATGACTGTAAGCCTAAGAAAGGCTACTTTTTCTAACTTGATATATATGGTTGAAATTATAAATCATCAAAATTAAATTTATATCTCCTAAAGTCCTTACAATCCATTCTGTTAACACATTTTCAGGACTTAGGATGAATAAGAAAATAACATAGAATATAATCAATCCAAATATCAAATAGGAGATTTTTTTTATAGATTCCTTTTGTTTAAATAAATATAATGCGATGAAAATATTAACCAAGAATCCCAAGATTCCCGCTATTATCGACCAAAATACATGTTGTGGTTTGAAATCTTCTGAAAAAATACCTGTCAACATGATTGTAATTGCTAATAAAAAACCAAATACTTGAGTTGTTAATAATATGATTTTGTTAAGTAAAACATCAGTATACCACTGATAGAGACCTATAAAAAAAATAAAAAATAAAACCCCAGTAATGGTTACCGAAATATTATAGACAAATGCTCCATTGGGATTATATGAACTATTACCTAAACTACTCATATAATTGGTTAAAGGGCTAAATGAAGGCGGAGCTAAGATAATTGAAATTATCATTAACCCCCAAGATAATATTATTATTATCATACCAATTTTACATGAAAGTGGCCAATTTGATAATTTTAACCTAAATCTTTTATTCAATCTCAATTTTTATGCAATCTAAACTATTGTCGATTATGAATTCGCCTAATCTATATACTCATTATTTATTCTTAATATTTAATAATTATGATGAAAAGTTAAGGATTAAGGTTTATATTAAGTATTTCTAAAAACTCAAATATATCATAATAAATCAGTTTATATTTCTATAAACCAAAAAATATTGAAACCGTCATTGCAGCCCCACTAATAATTGGAACGGTAAAATTATCATTCATTCCCAGTGGAAAAAATTCAGAAAAAGTTGCTGCAATCCCTCCTATTATAAGGACGGGTAATGAGATATCCACTAGTGTGAAAACGAAATATCCGCATGTTATTACAGCGCCAATATACGCAAGAGTTCCTTCAATAGTTTTATCAAATAATTTATGACGACCATAAGCAAGTCCAAAAATTTTGCTATACATATCCCCAAATGTAAGAAAAACTAATGTGGTTATTGCAATTTCTATCTCAAATAATAATATTACTATAAAAGTTGAGATTAAGAATATAGTCATCGAAGAAAATCGTTTTTCCTCTCCTTTTCTAAAGATATGTTTTATTTTTTTTGTGAATAATTCTTGGGTCTGTCGTGAAACAAATCGAGATAAATCAAGAGCGATAAAACATAAACATACAATACCTATTAAAGCCAAAGCTACAGTTTTTGAAAAAACAAAATAAAATAGTAAAAATAAAAGAGCAACAGGTCTTATTGCTACCCTCCACCAATGGGATTTAAAAGATTCATCACGTATTACCAACTTTTTCTCAGTAATTACTTTTTTCATCCCAATAGCTCCAATATGAAAAAGAACTATACAAAAGAAAATGTTGAAGGGACTTTCTGGATATGTTATAAACACAGAATAACCAAGTAGCGGAAATAAAAGAACAGGTAAAAGAGTTCCTGCTTTAGAAATATATGTAAATATTACAACTAAAATCATCAAATAAATTAAAACATAAAATAATTCAAATCCAGTACTAAGATAATTTACAAGGTAAAAAAGTAATAATCCTGTTGCAGTAGCATTCCCTTCTCCACCACGAAATCCAAGATAAAAGGGGAAAACGTGTCCAACTATAGCCATTAATCCACTAATTTGCATGAATATAAAATTAACGTCTAGTGAATACGCTATTAAAATGGCTAATAATCCTTTTAATGTATCATATAATGCAGTTGGAATGGCATAAGAAAGCCCTAAAACTCGAAATGCATTGGCAGTTCCAGCATTTTTGGTACCTTCTTCTCTAATATCAATCCCTTTCAACTTCCCAAAAAGAAAGGCAGGTAAAATTGCTCCCAACAAATAACCGATAATTATACTCAAAATAGTTAAAATAATTTCTACGATATTCATAATTTCTCAATAATATTGATACAAGGGTATACTTATTTTGAAATTATATAAATTTTAAGATTTAAAAAAAAGAAAAAAGAAAAAAAATTATTCTAATTGTTCAAGATAGGGAACTATTATTATTGAAGCTTGCTTTTAATCTGTTTGGAACGTGAGCGTAAGGTTACTTCTGTAACCTTTGCAACTTCCGAGATCTCAGCTTGAGTCTTCCTATGATTCCCTGCTTTTGCTGCCATATAAATTACACTTGCAGCTAATCCTTTTGGATCTTTACCAGTTCGTAATAATCCGTTCTTCGAAGCTTCTACAAGCATATTGATTGCTTTCTTTTGGGTTTCCATAGGCAAACCTAAATCATTTCCGAATCTAAAGACCAACTGCTCAGCAGTAATGGGTTTATACTTCAAATTAAGCTCTGGGAGAACTTCTTTGACGATCATGCCTAAAGAGCGATGTACAGTCCTTCTTGGAGTCATTGATGCTTCACATACTTCTTCCAGTAATCTTGGAAATTCATGTACTCTTATTGCAGCATATAAAGCAGCAGCAATGAACCCATCAATTGAGCGTCCCATCGTGAGCTTTTTTTTTGCCACAACTGAATATATCTTCCATGCTGTCTCCTTAATATATTCTGGTATATTCATTTTTGAAGTGAGCATCTTTAGCTTAGGTTTAGCTTCCCAAAAATTCCTCTCAATCGAAGATATAAGTGAATTCTGAATTTTGGATAATCTTGAAAACAAAGTTTTACCTCGTGCATTAATTAAACGACCTTTGGAATCAATTTTGGTGTTAGGCAACATCGTACGAGGTCCGAATTCCCTCCATCGAGGTTCGGTACGTCTGCGTTTGTTTACCTCTTCAACAGTATACGCACGGCGCTCATTTCCCACTAAATTGCGTCCAAGAATCATTCCGCAATTCAAACATACATTATCTCCTTCTCGAGATTCAATACATGGATTATTACAACATTGAGCATCTGAACTACAGCTAGCATCCTCTTCAGGACCAGTTTTTGTTGAACGTAATCTATCTCTATAGCTCATATCTATTCACTTTTTTCATATGTTTAACTCATTCAACTGGAAATAATATTTTTCTATAATGGTCAATAGTTGTTTTTCCTTTGATCTAAATGATCAGTTTTGTATAAATTTGTATCTGTTTTAAATTATAATTTTTATAATTTTGTAAATTTTTTTTTCTTGATTATGTCTATTATAAGTTACTTCATCATATAAATATTTAACCCTATAAATTTGTGTTATGTCCACGAACGGACGAAAAGCGGGGATTTTAGTGGGATTTATAATTTATAAGAGGGATAAGAATCAAAAAAAATTGAAAAAAGGAAAAATTATTTCCCTGAATTTTTAATTATAGAAAAATTAGTGGTAGAGATAAATGAACCTCTCCATATAATACAAGAAAATTTGATTATAATAACCGGTAAAATAGAAATCTGATGCATGACCTCCAAAGGGCATCCATAATATAGCACATTTCTGATTTCCTTTATAATAATACATACTTTGGATATTTTTAGAGATACTAAAATAATTAAGAATATCATGAGTACCTTGAAAGATAAGGCAAGGAGGACTATCACTCTCAATTAATTTTTCGGGATTTTTGAACTCATCTTTGCCATTCACTCCAAAAAAGCCCATCTGACCATTAGCTGGATAAAATGGGACAAGTCCTCTGACTTTTAGGTTGTCATTAAATAAATCTGGGTAAGATTTACTTGCCATTGCTAAAGCCACAGCACAAGCTAGATGACCTCCAGCTGATCCTCCGCTTATAAATACCGAATTCAGATTTGCACCGTATTCACTAGCGTGGTCATTTAAATAGTTAGTAAAAATACCAATGTGGCGCATCATATCATCAATATTAAAATCACCTTTTTTATAATCAGGTGTCAGTGGATCTAATTCATATAGAAAATTTTTTGCAATACCATATTGAATATCAAAAACTACATAACCTTGAGCTGCAAAATATTTATTCATTTGCATCATATTCATCATACCTTTATCACCAGAAACCCATCCTCCACCATGGATTCTTAAAATTGTTGAATTTTCTCCAGGAAGACCTTCCCTATTATTTAATGGTAAATATGCATCAAAATAGAGTTCTATCCCTTCACCTTCATAGAACAAAATATTTTTTTCAATTTTACAATCTTTAGGAGGGACACCTAAGAAATAATTTGATAATGAAAAAGGAGTTTCTAAGAAATATTGATTTACTTCAGGTGGAATTTTATCTCGCCAATCGACACCAAAAGAATTTGAAAAATTTCGCTCTATATCATAAATAGTATTTTGAGTTAAGAATAAGGGTACTAGTAATAACCCTGAAATTAAAATTCCTGCTGTTGCTGTTCTATAAAATTTTTTCGAACGCCAATTATGATGTTTTAGTTTTAAGAGCAGAATTGTATTTGCTAAAAATATTATAGAAAAAAATATTCCAAATTGTCCTGAAACTATTGCTATAAATGTAGTTACAATTTCAAAAGACCCAAAAATAATAACGATCCCAAATATGATTCCTATAATGAATGTAATCCTTGAAATAATGGTTAAAACTCTTTTTAGGACTTTTGTAACTTTTAAAAATCTTTTTGAAAGCTTTTTATCTAATATTTGAAATTCTAGTTCGAAATTTCTTTGATTATGAGATTTAATTCCAAAGATTGCATAACTAAATCCAATAAGTAAAGTTCCAAAATAGAAAAAGTAAATTAAGAGATAAGCTCCTATATTATGAATTATTCGGTTAGAATATGTTACAGATATAAGTAAATTGCCCAACATCATACCGATCATTGCAAGAATAATAAATACTAAGAAAATATAACTAAATAGATTCATTTTGAATTCAGATTTACGATCTTCATTGTTTCTCCTCGAATTAAGAAATATTAACAAAAGATTTTGGGGAAATGTCAATAGCAAAATAACTCCAAAAAAATCCCATAATGTTAAGGAAATAGGAAAGAGCAAGTGAACTATTGCTAAAATGATAGAAATTGAATTTAAGAAAATTGAAAAATAGTTAATAATTTTTGTAGTTGAAATAGTTAACCAATTCTTCTCAATCTTCATTATCTTAATACATCTTAATTATTCCATTTTGCTATCTATAACTATTATAGCTGAACTCATTGCCAAAAATCATTGGCAATAGTATTATTCTTATACCAAACCTAATGATTTCCTTAGAAATCAGGATTTAGGCTTATATAACTAATAAAAATTCGTATATTAAAATATTAATAAAAAGAAAAATTTTTTAAGTGGAAGTAGAAATATCAGAAATTAATTTCTAAAGCAATATTGGGGATAATACCAGCTATATTATCCTTTTTTATTATTATACCGATTTAATAAAGGGAGTATTTGAGGACCATTAGGTAAAATCAATATTTTTGCTTTAGATCCATGTTTCTTTAATGATACTTTAATAGCCTCTTCAATGCTTTCTGTATATTTCAGACCAATATTACCAATTTCATTCTTTTTTAATTTAGAAATTATAAATATCTCCGCTTTCATGAGAATTCTTGCTAATATTTGTATTTCCCATTGATCAGGCACAAAAATTTCTTTATTTAAAATCTTCTTATGTATTTCTTTAGGAGACATCCCTGAAAATAATAATTCTCTAAATTGATCTTGGCCTATTCCAATACCATCAGCACATTCATTTACAGCAATTATTGTTCCTCCCTCTTTTATTCCCATTTCTCCTATAGCCATACTTTTTACTGCCTGATACAGATTAAGATCTAGTGGATATCCTCCATTGCCACAGACTACAATGTCGTAAGGTTTATTGATTTCATTAAAGATATGTTTTAATTGATATAACACCAAAGTTTCATGAGTTTTTTCTAAATCTCCAGCAGCTACTTTAATTATCTCATGGTTTTCATTAATACATACGTTTACTACAAAATCTACACCCACTTTTTTAGTTATCTCAATAGCATTTTTATGTAACGGATTTTCTTTATAAACTCCGAATCGTGCATATGGAGAAGCAATATTCTTAGCGGAGTGATTTGCTAGTATGGTTTCTTCTCCAGCAATTCCAGGAACAATTGATTTACGGCCTCCTGAAAAACCAAAAAAGAAATGAGGTTCAACATAACCTGTTAAAATCTTTAAATCTGAATTATAATAATTTTTATTTATAAGAATTGGAATATTGTCTGATGTAACTCCTAAATTAACTAATGAATCTCTATCTGTTGCTATATGATCAATTACCCTAATTCTACTTATTATGTCTTTTCCCAAAAAACGTTCTAATTCTTCCTCACGAGAAGGACGATGTAATGCTGTAGCAATTAAAATCATTATTTGGTCATCATTTATTCCATAATCATCTAATTCATCCAATAGTGCCTTAAGGATTAGATTTGAAGGAACTGGACGAGTTACATCACTAGCAACAATACATACACTTCTTACTTTTTCCTTGTTTTTAAGTATCTCCTTAAGAGGTGGGTATTGAATTGGATTCTTTATTGATTCCTTAATTTTTTCTATAGGATTATCAAATGATTTTTGAAGTGAAGGTTTTAATATGGTGACATTCCATTCAGGGTCAAGTTTTACATCTATACCTTCTTTTCCGTAATCGAATTTCATGATTGTTAACTATTTTTATGAATAATTTCTCTTGCTTTTTCAAAAATTTCAGTTGTATTAACACCTGCAGGACATTTTGTTTGACAGAGCCCACATAAAGTACAGGTATGTAAAACTTCTATTATCAAATTACTTAATTCTAATTCACCATGAACTAAGCCATTTAAAAGACTTAGGCGACCTCTTGGACTATAGGTCTCAAGATTAAAGTCTAATCTAGAAGGACAGGAAATACAAAATCCACATCTCATACATTTTAATTCTAAAATCATATTATTTTGTTTTTTTAAAGTGCGATTTTGACTTTGGGTTGTTAATGCTCGAAGATCTCCTTTGCCAATTCCAGGATTTAAGATCATATTTGGATCAAAAAGTTTTTTAATTTTAACCATCAAATCAATTACATTAGACTCATGTTCTAAGTTAAGATATGGAGTTTTAATTTTCCCGATTCCATGTTCCCCCGTTAATGTTCCGCCTACAGGTATTATTATTTCTTTATATAAATGATCTATTGCCTTCTCAAAATCTTTTACATCATCCTCATCATTTTCATTAAATAAAAATGTTGGATGTAGATTTCCTTCCATATGGCAAATTATAGCTACCAGCAGATTTTTAGCTTTAATTTTTATAGGAATTTGTTCAATTTTTTTTATTACATTTGAAAAATCCGAAATTTTAATAGTACAATCTTCAACACATGTATTTGGTCTAATTCTAGAAAGTGCTGGAAGATTAGCTTTTCGGGCTAATATAAGTCTTTCCCGTTCTTCTTCATTCATAGCAACTTTATGAAATGTAGGATTTTTTTGGATAATTATATCAAACATATTAGAGAAGGCTTCATCAACCTCTATAATAGAATTTCCATCAACCTCAGCTAATAATACATATCCATTTGGAAAATCTAAGAATTCACCACCTAGATATTCAGAAACTGCTTTTAAAATCAGTTTATCCATGAATTCTAATAAATTTGGTACTATTCCATTTCGTCTTAATTCTAAAACTGCTTCCTGTAAATCATCCACATTTTCAAAAATAAAAATACCTAATTTTCTAGTTTTAGGTAAAGGTCGAATTCTTAAACCAATTTTAGTAATAACTCCTAAAGTGCCTTCAGACCCTATGAATATATCTTTTATATTGTAAGAAGATACTGATTTTAATACTTTAGAACCCAAATTTAAAATTTCTCCATCTGGTAATACCACTTCTAAATACATAACATAATTTTTGGTAACACCATATTTGAAAGCTTGTATTCCTCCCGCATTACTCGCAACCATTCCCCCTATAGTAGCTACAGAACTAGATCCAGGATCTGGAGGAAAAAAATATCCATATGGTTTCAAAGTTTCATTTAATTGATCACATATCACTCCAGGTCCAACTTCTACAAAATTATTTTCAATATCAATTGTATAAATTTCATTCATTTTGTTTAAATCTAATATTATTCCACCGTAGGGACTTAGTGAACCAGAAGATAGACTTGTCCCACTACCCCGAGGAGTCACTGGAATTTTGTTCTTATTTGCTAACTTTAAAATTTCAGATATTTGTTTTGTATTTTGAGGAATTAAAATTAAATCCGGAACCCACTTTTGATTAAAAATTGAACAACCAAAAGCATAACTATATCTAATTTCATAATTATCATAAAAAAATTTCTCTCCGACAATTTCTTTGAAGTCATTTGCCAGATCTTCGGAGATTTTATTATAATTGGGGTCCATATTTAAACTATATATTTTGAAGCTTAATCATAATTTGATAAATGGTATAAGATATATTTTTTTCTTTTAGAAATAAATAGTGTTTCGATAATAATGTAATTTTAATAAATATAATACATTATTTTATTGATAAGATAACTATTATTTAATTAGGGGTTTCAATTGGGAAAAATTTTGAGAGATTTATGGATTTTAACTGAAAATGGCTTAACAATATTTAGTCGAGTGATTGATCCAACAATTGGTCCGCAAGTATTTGGAGGGTTGATGAGTGCATTAAATACTTTTGCAGAAAGCCTAACTGAAGGGGGGATGACAAATTTTCAATTAAGCAGTATTCGTTTCACAATTGAGAAGAGTAATCATTTCCTTTTTGTTGCAAATGCATCCAATGAAGTAAAACCTAAAAAAGTCATGAGTGAACTAAAAAAAGTTTCGAAAAAATTCTTCAAAGTATATCCCGAAGAGATTATTCAGAATTGGAGTAAAAATATAAAATCTTTTTCTAATTTTAAGGAATTTATAATAGATTCCTTAGATGAAATGACCTAAAAATTTTAAACATTCATATAATCGTTTTTATCTTTAATGATACGAAAAAGCAACAATTTTTTATTATAATAGAAAAAAATTTAAGATTGATTTGATTTTCAAATCATGAGAAGGAGTATTATCAACTTACAGTAGGAAAAAAGAATGAAACAATCTGATAAGAAAGATCCGAATAATAATAAAGAAGAATTTAGAAAACTTCCATTAATTAATAAAAATCCTCAACTTTCTTCAAATAATTTAGATAATGCGATAAAAAATTTATCAAAACCAAGATTTTTAGGATCAATTCATTTAAAGCAAGAACCAAATGCTAATTTGTATTCAGTCGAAAATCTTATAGAAAGTGAACTTAAATTAAAGATGACGAAATCATTAAAAAATACGTTATTAAATCCATTGACAAAGATATTAATAATTTTAGCAATTTTGTCCAATCTTTTCTGGCTTCTGTTTATCTATATTCTTTAAAACAACCTTAATTAGGTATTATAAAACCAAGTAAAAAGAATAATTCATATTATATATTTTCTAAATATATTTTGTTTTTCTAATAAATTTAAAAGGTATTTATATTTTTTAAGACTAAATTTTAATATTTATTACTGATATTCAAACAACAATATTAGATCTAAAAGGTTAGTGCGCACTTGATTTACGATGTATTAATTATTGGCGGTGGAGTTATTGGTTGTTGCATAGCTCGTACACTTTCAAAATATGATTTAAAGATCTGTTTATTAGAAAAAGAAGCAGAAATAGCTTCAGGAACTACTAAAGCCAATTCTGGAGTTATTCATGCAGGATATGCTGCTCCAAGAGAATATATAAAACGACATTTAGGTATTAGAGGAAATAAATTATATACCAAAGCGGCAGAAGAATTAAATTTTCCTTTCAAACGAATTGGCTCTTTTGTAGTGGCACTAGAGGATAATCAAATTAAACAATTAGAGGATGAACGAAAAAAAGGAATTGAGGATGGAGTTCCTAGATTGGAAGTAATATTAGATAAAAAGATAATAAAGCAGATGGAACCAAATTTAACTGATGAAGTTGTAGGGGTTCTACATGCTCCTTCCGCAGGACTTGCGAGTCCTTATGAATTAACTTTTGCCTTAGCTGAGAATGCTGCTATTAATGGCGTAAAATTTTTCAGAAACCATGAAGTTATAAAAGTTAAACATCAGGATTATACTTTTACTGTGAGAACATATCGTGGTGAATTTCAAGGAAGAAATCTTATTAACGCTGCTGGGCTTTATGCTGCTAAAATCTCAAAAATGTTAGGATTAGATTATTTTAGCATAATGCCACGAAAAGGTGAATACATTCTCTTTGATCGAAATGCTCTTCAAATAAATAAAATCTTATTTCCAATTCCAACAAAAGTCTCAAAAGGAATATTAGTTTGTCCAACATTGCATGGAAATACTTTTGTTGGTCCCAATGCCCAAAATATAATAGATTTTGAAGATTCGTCTACTACTACAGCAGGATTAAAAGAAATATTAGAGGGTGGGATGACACTGGTCCCAAATCTTCCTGCAAGAAGCTCAATTAGGAATTTTGCTGGACTAAGAGCTGTTCCTGATACCTATGATTTTATTATTGATAATACAGATGTTTATGGCTTTATCAATGTCGCAGGGATTTTATCCCCTGGTTTGACAGCAACTTTTGCAATCGCAGAAAAAATAGTTGAATTTCTCGAATTATTAGGGGTAGAATTAAAAATAAAAGAAGATTATAATCCTATTCGTCCCAAACCAGAGCGATTTAAAGATTTTACAAAAAAAGAACTTGATAAAAAAATACAAGAAGATCCTACATGGGGCAGAATTATTTGTCGTTGTGAAACCATTCCTGAGAAAGAAATAATTGATGCAATTCATGCACCAGTAGGAGCTAATACAGTCGATGGAATAAAATTTCGATGTAGACCTGGTATGGGTAGATGTCAAGGGGGATTCTGCCGTCCACGTATTATTGAAATCCTATCAAGGGAATTAAATAAATCTTATGAAGAAATTACGAAAAAGGGAGAAGATACTAATATATTAGTTGGAAAGACAAAAGATTTCATTTTAAAAAGTGAAAAAGGAGGTGCTAGTGAATGAAAAAATATGATGTAGATGTTACTGTAATAGGTGGTGGTTCTGCTGGCTTAGCTGCTGCAATCGTTATTAAAAAAGCTGAATTAGATGTTTTGATATTGGAAAGAGATAGAGAATTAGGAGGAATTACTCTCCAATGTATTCACAATGGATTTGGACTTCATGAATTTAAAGAGGAATTGACAGGTCCGGAATACGTTCAACGTTTTATTAATCAAGCTGTGGATTTAAAAATTCCTTATAAATTAGATACTATGGTAATTGAATTTACTCCAGATAAAACAATATATGCTGTAAACAAAAATGAAGGATTACTTGAAATAAAATCCAAAGCAATAATATTAGCTATGGGTTGTCGTGAACGAACGAGGGGAGCAATTAATATCCCTGGATTTAGACCAACTGGGATATACACTGCCGGACAAGCACAAAGATTTGTCAATATTGAAGGATATTTACCTGGTAGGACTTTTGTTATTTTGGGAAGTGGGGATATCGGTATGATTATGGCACGCCGTTTAACTTGGGAAGGTTGTGAAGTTAAAGCTGTAGTAGAAATTCAACCATATGTAAGCGGGTTGTTAAGAAATGAAGTACAATGTTTAGAGGATTATGGAATTCCGTTAATAACAAGTTATACCGTTACTAAAATCCATGGAAAGGATAGAGTTAAAGGTGTAACCATTTCGAAAGTAGATAGAAATTTTGATAGAGTTATAGGATCTGATAAATTTATTGAATGTGATACTCTTTTATTATCAGTTGGATTAATTCCCGAGAATGAATTGACAAGAGAAGCAGGAGCAGAAATTTCACAGATGGGTGGTTCTATTGTTGATAATAATTTAGAAACTACGATTGATGGTGTATTCGCTTGTGGTAATGTTTTACAAGTTCATGATTTAGTCGATTTAGTTTCAGCAGAAGCAAAACGTGCTGGATTAAATGCTATTGAATACATTCGAGAAAGATATAATAAAAAAACTGAAAAAAGAGAACAAATCAAGTGTCTTGCTGGAGAAAATGTTAATTATATAAAACCTGATTTTATAAATAAATCTGATTTAGCTAAGGATATTATATTTACTTTTCGAGTAAAAAGACCAGAAAGAAGAATTCTAATTCAATTTAAGGATGATAAAAATAAGATCATTTTCAAAAGAAAAAGAAGATATGTTATTCCAAGCGAAATGATAGAATTAAAATTAAATTTAAGTGAACAACAAATTGATCTTGATTGTAAGACCTTGGAAATAGAAGTCATCCCACAACCAGAGGTCTTAATAGAAGATGATTAAGTATATTAAGAGGTAATAAGAAATGTCAATAGAATCTAATGAGAATGAGTTCCCTAAAGGGTTTAAAGATATAAGATGCATTGTATGTCCTACAGGATGTTTAGTACATGTTGAAAATATCAATGGAGAGTTAATTATAGAAGGACATTCATGCAAAAGAGGAGAAGAATATGCAAAAGAGGAATTTATTGCTCCAAAACGAATTCTTACAACAACAATGCAAGTAGAAAATGGCTTTTTGCCACTGGTACCTGTAAGATCAGACAAACCTCTTCCAAAAGATCGATTAAAAGAAACTCTTGAAGAAATCGCAAGAGTACGAACTAAAGCTCCAATAAAAATGGGAGATATTCTTTTAGAAAATGTTCTGGGACTTGATGTAAATATTATAGCAAGTAGAAATTTAATTCAAAAAGAATAATTTTAACATCTTTTAAATTTCATAATTTCTCTTATTATTTGATTTTTATATATAAATCGATTTTTTCTGTAGGTTTCACTTTACTAAAATATATAAAATCTAACTTAGATTAATTTGTTAAATAAAAGTATTAAATTTTAAAAATAATAAAGAGGAAACTTATTTTGTCAGAATTTGAACAAAAGGTATTGAAATTACTCGAAGAGATTAACAATAAATTGAATAAAATGTTGAAAGCTGAACCTATATCTGTAAGTTCAGCTTCTGTGTCATCTGCTTCATCTATTCCTACTGCTACAACTGTTAGACCTTCTGCTATAATTGATAAACAAAAGGAAGAAGCTCGATTAGAAGAGAAACCAGTTATAGATGGTCGAAGGATTTGTCCAGAGTGCGGAGGTACATCATTTACCGCACATGAGGATAAAAATCAAGTTTTACATCAAATGGGCGGCGTAAAGATATACGCAAAAAAATATGTTTGTAATTAATATTAGAATTCCTAATAATAGCAAAAAAAGTGTGGCTACGAGTACTAAAATCTACTATAAATAACTCTCTTTTTTTTATTTATAAATTTTTCATTCTGGGATCTAAAGCATCTCTTAATCCATCACCAACTAACATGAAACCGAGTACTGCAATA
>JBHLOG010000163.1:0-7024 GCA_048940765.1 Promethearchaeota archaeon
TTTGTTAGAATACATCTACTAAATTTTTAAAAGTAGGTTTCAAAATATTTAAAGAGTATTTTTTATGAAATATATTCATTGATCTAATGACTAGCTGACCCTTTCACTAAAATCTCTTATCTTTTTGAGAAGAATTATATATTTAATTTATACAAATCTGAAGCCAATTTTTTCATTATTGGAACATGCCCCTCAGAAAATATACGATCATCAATAACGATCGCTGGTGGAGTCAATTCTCCAAATTTTGTTATATTATCCATCGAATCGATATCTTCATAACTCAATTCGAACTTTTGGTTAAACTCGGGTATTTCAGTAAATATTCGATCAATAATATTTCTAGTTTTACAGCATTTAGCACAGTAATTATCTTCTTCATTATTTAAAAGAACGTGAATAATTACTTTGGAAATTATTAACCACTTTTTCTCTTTATTTCATTTTAACTTAAGATATAAAATATATTAATTAATAAAATGATTTTCGGAAAAAAAAGTATTCTAATTAATCCTATCTTAAAATGAATTTAACATAATATAACCTAATTAAAAGAAAATTTTATTTATTTCTAAGTTTAGTTGTTTTAGGATAAATTATGGTAACTTTTTTTTATTTTAATGAACATCCATGCTAGATATGCTTTGATTTCAACTTCAATAAAAGGGATCTCTGAAAGGATTTGAAAAATTTCACTTGCATTGTATGCTGCTTTCAATGATCCTAGTGGTTCGTTTATTCTTTTTAAAGCTTTAGGAACAACAATCTTAGTGGCAAAGGTCAATAAGCCGTAAAAAAACTTTCTCGAATTTCTGCGAAAATCAAACACCAAACATGTACCATTTCTTCTTAAAACACGAAAAATCTCTTTAAAAGAAGTTAAAGGGTCAGACCAATGATGTAATGATAAAGTGCTGACTATAAACTCTATTGAATCATCAGGAAAGGGTAATTTTTCAACAGTTCCAATTTCAAATTTTATATTTTTATTCACTCCATTATCATCAGCACTCTTTATCGCTGTAGCAATTATTGCTTCTGATAAATCTATTCCTATTAAGTCAAGGTTTGAAAATTTTTTAGCAATTTGAATAATTAAATTACCTGAACCGCATCCGACATCTACCAAAGTACCTATTGGATTTAACTTTCTGATAGTTGAAATAACTTTTCTTCTTAATAATTTAAAAGGAGGAGTACTTGCCATTCTTTCAAAAGCCTCTACAACATCTGGGTTATCGATAGCTTCTATATTTGGAACTCTTTCACTCTTTTTACGAGGCAATGCTAGAATGAAAAATACAATTATAAAAACTCCAAAGATTAGATAAAAAATGAACCAAAAGTCCATAGGTTTAATTAAATTGAGAATTAATTTAAATAATATGTTAATTAATAATCAAGAAATTGCCATTATTGAAAATTGAACTTATACCAATATAATTTCATTTATTTTTTAATTCCCTTTAAAAACATGATTCTTATAATAAAAAAAAAGAATTAAAAATAATAATTACCATTTAAATGTTCTTAGATCCACTATTGTTGAATTTAATGCTTTAAGCGCATAATCAATATTATTTGACCCATAAACATAAATGTCAATAATATCGACGTTTTGAACCAAAACTCTACTTGATTCATAAACGTAAACTAAATACATACTGGCATTTGTTATAGATGCAATAGAATTTCCCATTGTCATCAATCCATCTATATAGCCAATTTGAGTTGCTTCTAGAATAGAATCATCAAGGAGAAGAACCATTTCATAAATGGAAGAATTATCAATAGTTATTATTGCTGAATCTCTAGCTATCAGGTTGTCCATAGTTGAATTTTCACAAATTAACTCTGAATTATCAGTACAAATAATATCACACTGAGAAAAATAGTCTTGTATTGTTAATTGAGCAGTTCCATTTACTTCTATAAATCTTAATTCTCTTGATATCAAAATGTTAGTATTTATGAGAGTTGTGGAGTTCATGTAATTTCCGGTACCAGAAAAACCTCCCGAATTCAAAGTTAATGATCCAGAATATACAATTACACCTTCATCTAATTCGCTAATAGTGCAGTCTTCAACATGTACTACATCCTTTCCACCTATATTCAAATCGAATAAAGTTGAATTAGCAATGTAAACATTATCTCCTACTAAGTTAGAATCGAAAAAGTATGTCCAGACATCTCCTATGCTACAATTATTAATAAATATTGAATTTATCGTGTCACAATGCAAGCTAGAAAGCGATGTATTTTTTAAAACAAGTTTGCTATTTTCTATACATGTTAAATATCCTGAAAGGAAATCATTATTTTCTAGTGTTAGAAAAGAAGAATCCATCAATGTTCCGTAAAATGTTGAGAAAGGTGTATACATTAAGGATGAATCTGTTAAGTTAGCGATAATTGCACTTGAGTAATCATAAAGATAAACCGAACAAGAAAAATTGTTCATTATTATATTAGCAGAATTGTTTGCAGCAACTGATACTAATAAAGGAGTTGGAGCAATAGAATTAATTAATATTGTGTTGTTAATATAACCTGTCCCTGTGACTGTACCTTCATCGATATTTATTGTTCCTGAGTGTGCTACAATTCCGTATCTATAAATATTTGTAATAACACTCTGATCCAGAGTAACTCGTGCCATATCATAAACATAGAGCTCTAACAGACTAGAACCATAAAATTTCAAGTTTGCGTATCCTTCTACTCTTACTCTTAGTAAGGTAGAGTTTTCTATATTTCCAGTTACCATTGTGAGAGGTGAAACTGTTGCAATATAAATCGACCAAGTCCCAAGTAATTTACTATCTTTTATTAATAAATTACATCCTTCCCTTATATGAATAGATCCAATTGTAGAATTTTCTATAATTGAAAGAGAAGTTTGGTAATAATATACTCCCGGAACTTCAAAAGGTGGAGCTACCATTACATAATTTATTGAAGAATTCTTAATTATAGCTGAGCTAAGGTCGAAAAGCCAGAGCTCCTCAAATGTACAATTTTCAAGTGTGAGATAACTGTTATCATGTAAATAGATGCTAAATTCTGAACAATTTATGTTTTTGAGGGACATATTTACATGATTGTGTAATGAAATTGACACAAGTCGAGTTTCATTATTAATTTGACAATTTTCATATTCTGTTGAGTTGATAATAGGATATCCATTAAGTTTTCCACTGGTGATATTAAAAAAATTTTCAATTATAACATCACCAGTTGTAAACTTTACAGCATATTCAAGAAAATCTATAGACGAATCCTGAGCATAGGTGTTAGCTTCTGGTCCTTTTGGCGAAGGTCTCAAAAAAAATATATAAATCAAACCAATAGAAACGAACGCAATGATGATTATGAATATAACTATCAGTATTTTAATACTTTTCTTCAAAACTTAAACCCTTTTTTAGATAATTTTACTATTTTATTAAATGTTATTTAAGAACTAAATGCTTTTTAGTTTATTTAATTTTATTTATCGATAAAACCTTAAAGTAATACTCTCAATTTAGATTTAGTAAAATGGTGAATTTAGTTTGTTTGGTTAAAACGTACTTTTCTAATTTAGCATAAAAATAAATGTTCAAAACAAGATTATCATGCTGAATTGATAAAAAATATTATATCAAGGAAGTATGGTTGGTATTTGGCTAGAGTTATCGCTAGCATTGAAAATTTTACAAATATAGTTGCTACTAGTTTAGAGACTATTAAACTCTATTTTTTATCTCCAGGAAACTATATTAAAATAAAATGCTTAAATCAAATACATTTTCAAAATCAACTTAATTCCAAATTTATTATATTGCCATATTTTCATGATTTAATTCAACTTTATTGGTTCTTAGAAAATGTTATAGAATCACTTAAACACCAAAAACTTAGACATTTTGACCCAGAATATATAAATGAATTAATCTCTTTAATAAAAAATCTTTCTGAATCATTAATTTCTAAAAATGGCATAAAACTCAAGGAACTACTCGAATTTGACTCTGAATTTGATAAAGAAATGAAAATTGCTATGCCTGAATCGTGGTTAAATGAAAATAGCATCGATTTAGGAGAAATTGTTTTACTAAGGAATGATATGCCTCCACCGATAATTACATAGTCTTATAATGTATATTAATTTAGGTAACCAAGATTCTGTTAGATGAAATTCCATATTGTAAGATTTAATTTCTCGGGATCTTCAATTGTGAAAGCATATCCTAATTAATTTCGAATTGGAACTCCTTTCTTTTAATTGATTCAATAAAAAATTAAATAAATATAAAATTTATATTAACATTAGAATATTAAGATTAAACCAATTATCGAGGTATAGAAAATAACTAAAAAAATAAGAATAGGCAAATTTGGAATTCTTATTATAGTACTTTTTATTGTTGTGTATACTATTTGGTTCGTTTTTTTTCAAGATGTGATTCAGTACATTTTGGAACATGCAATCTCAATAGATGGATTAGCAGAAAGGGACCCTATAATTGGTTGGATTGGTGTTTTTTTTATTCCGTTTCTTATCGTTTGTGCTATTTTGGCATTTATTGGAATGATTTTCTATTTAATTGAAAGATCAAAAAAATCAAAACCTTCAGAATCTTAAGTTTTAAATAGAATTATTTTTAATTACTTTAATATCAAGAAGTATGATAATAAAAGGATTTGATAAGTTTATAGCAAAACTTCCAGATTATCCTGGAAGGCGAATAGCTCGTTTTCTATCACCCTAAATATTTTATAAAGTATCTCAAGTTCCTTTTGGCAAGAATAATTGAAGAGATGCGAAGAAAATTATTTTAAATACTATCTTGAATACTCTTTTTAACTCCACTAATGTTTTTATTAATCTTATAAACTAGCTTCATATTAAAATTTAAATAATTTATTGCCCATAATTATATTTGTATGAGTCCAACGATAGATCTTAATGATTTAGTGAAAAATAAATTAGATGAGTATAAAGAAAAAAGTGCAAGTGAAACGTATTCTGATGTTATCAATCTTCTTCTTATCAAGGTAAATTTACTTGAAGATAATCAAAGAATATTGTTTGAAATCCGAGATACATTAAAGACTTTAAGTCCTGTGTCACAAACAGATATGAAAGTAGTTGAAGCACTAAGAACTTATGTAAATTCTGAAGATAAAGATGATAAATTGGCAATGTTTGTAAGATTAATTGACTCTAAAGCCAATAATCATAAACTATTAGTATCTCAAGGCAAATTAAGAGAAGCAGAAAATGTTTATTCTGAATGGAAAGCATTGGTTGAAGTTGCAAATTTACTGGGCATTGAATCCGAACTGGAAATGATAAAAAAAGGAGAATAATTTTATGCCTTGGTTTCCTAAACCAAGGATTTTAGTTATATAAATTTGCACTTAATTAAATAATTCAGATTCTATAATCCACATAAGGAAGACTATCAATATCATATGGAAGTTTAGAGCCTTCAGGGATAGGATTGATATAAAACTGTCTAAATTTTGAATGTTGCATTCTACAAAAAGTGCTTCGATGATTATATGCGGGATGATGTACCATTTTATTCCAGATTTCCTTTAAAGATTTATTTCTAACGTTCCCAAATGATAAGGGAGTAAAGTCACAGGGCGCTACATCTCCATATGCTGAAACATAATATTGGATATTTACCGCTAAACACCCTATACCTCCAAGATATCCTTCTATAGAATTTTGCCAAGATTGAGAGTTAAACTGTGGTACTCTTCTACGACTAAAAATATTCGCAGATAATTTTCGAATTTCTTCATGTTGTTCTGGAGAAAGCATCTCACTCGTATCATTTAACATACTTCCTGTTGGTACAGCATCAAAAAGGATAAAATTTTGGACACCAAGATCCCTTGCTAACGAATATAATTTTAAATACATTCTCTTTTGAGTTGCTGAGCGAGTAGCATATGATGATATCCCTACAAAACCGCCTTTAGCTTGCATTCTTTTTATCCCTTGAATGGCAGATTTAAATAGACCTTTCAGACCTCTTAATTGATCATGTTCTTCAGGAATGGGACTATCAATACTTACAAACAGTGAATATAATCCCGCATCCACTAATCTTTCAACGTTTTTATTAGATAATAATAACCCATTAGTAAAAAGAATAGGCAAAGCTTTCCTTTTATCAACATAAGAGATTAATTCATAAATATCCTCTCGTAATAGTGGTTCACCTCCTGTAAAAGCAATAATTGCTATACCAAGATTTTGGCTTTGATCTATCAGAGACTTTGCCTCTTTTGTTGAAAGTTCGCTCAAATCGTCCCTTAAGTACCTTCCTGCACTACAGTGTTTACACTTACATTGACATTTATAGGTTACTGCAAATGTCATAGCAACAGGAAACGTATGACGAAAAATTCTACTCATTATAGTAGCTTTCATTACCCTCAGCATTGGATGACTTCCAATTGGAGGAGCAAATGTGTTTGCTACTCTCTTCCCTCTCCATCTTCCTATATTCTTATATTGGCCATAGAATTGTGATTGAAGGAGAATCATAATTAGGAACCTTAATTTGTCGAAAATTGGATTTAATAAACCTGTTCCAATTATTTCCCCCGTATCTAACTTCTTGTAACTTACGAGTTTTTTCCCGAATAATCGCAATAATACTCTTTCTCGTGCCATCGTTAATTCATTAAAAGAGAACTAATTTAAATATTCACTTTGTAAGGTTATCACAAATCGCATAAAATGATTTCTAATTTTTACTATATTGTAGAAGTAATAAAAAATAGACTAAAAGTATAAACACAAAGAAATTTTTTTTTTAGTAATTGAATAATTTAAGGTTGAGGAATTTGAATCCTACTGCATCTAATAATCTTCTTGATTGCCCTTTTTCACATAATTGTGTTCTTCCAATAAAGCAGAATTCATGTAATTTTCCCAAATTTAAAGTGTGTCCTGAATATCAAATAAAGTTAAAAAAGCTTGTATCTCCTTCGAAAATTATTAACTAAAAAGCAG
>JBHLOG010000034.1:0-30315 GCA_048940765.1 Promethearchaeota archaeon
CTTATTCCTCTTTCACCATATCTTTGGGTAGTTCTTTCATAAATTGCACAAATTATTATATTAAGATATGCTTCAGCAATAAAGTATTGATCCCAGGAAGCCTCCGCTAACTTTATGCTTAAATCTTTATCATTAATTAAATCGATTGAATGTTTTTTAGGATTATAATGAAAAAAACCCTTGTCTTTTAGAGTAAGATAAATTTCTAAGGGATAAGTTGCTCCCGCTGAAGGAACAGTCCGCTTATATCCTTTCATTCCTTGGGTTGCCCATAAAATCTGAGAGACTTTTTCTATTTCGAAATTTCTTTCTTTATAACTCCTTACACTTTCACGTTGATAAATACATTCTTCAAGGCTTTTTTCTCCTATTAATTTTGGTTTTGGGAGTTGGATTTCCATAATTTCACCATTTTTATCATGAATTTATTTTATTATTTCTACATGTTTATTTCTATCATAATAAGAAATTTTATTTTAATTAATAATAATGGTTTCTTATGTCTTCAAAAACAAATTTAAAAGAAATGTTTCAAGAGTGGAATACATTGAATTCTAAAGCTGAGGAGTTAATGGGAAAATTTGACTTTACTAATATAAAAAAAATTAGGGGTAGTCAGAAAAAACTTGAAGATAATATCTATGAAATACTGAAGGAAAATGCTCCAAAAAGCATTAAAGAGATATTACCTGAGGATTGTGGAGAGATGGAAGTTGGATATGATACAGAAGGAAATACATTTTATTTTGTAATGATGGATCCTGAAGCAGAAGATGATGAAGATATTAAACTTATTGCTATAACTCTGGATATTGACCTTAAAATCTCTATGATTAAAGATTTTGAAATAGAATAAAATAATTTTTAATTAAAATTTTTAAATTTTTTTACCTTCTTTTGACCTCCTTAAAGCCTTCTCCTCCAATAACTTTGAATATGTCTCCCATTTATCTTGGTCTCCTGGTTTTTTTCTTTCTATAACGAATCGACAATGATCCGCTCCAGCGGGGATTGTATACTTAAATTCTACTTGAAATTCAGATTTAAAAACATGATCTCGAAAATAATTAATAATTCCTTGAACTAAATATCGTTGTACGCGACAATCAAAAGCAGAATAAATATCTTGCAATGGACACCATAAAATATCAAATGAACATTTATCCTTTCCATCAATTTTAGGATCTTCTATTGATGTCCATGCTTGCGTATTAATAATAGTTGCTAAATAACTCATTAATTCTATGTCTGGAACGTCTGCGGGGATTTCAACATTTTCAACAATTTGTCTTCCAACTTCATAACCTGTTTTTATCAATGCATCATTGACAGCTTTCTGACCTTCAACTCCAAATCGTGATTCATTCTCTTTTAAAGTATTAATAACAGCCATAGACATAAACAGTCCAAATTGAAGTAATGAAGTTGAATCAAAATCACTACGATTTTGAACATTTTCTCTAAATCTATCCAAAGCTTTTTTAAAAGGTTCACCAAATTTGATTCTATTCCAATTTTTTTCTTCTCGCGATGCTCCTTTCAAAATTCCTCTTTCTTTCAGTTTAAATCTCTCACTAGAATTTATTTAATAAAAATTATGACTTTATGAGATAAAAAGTAAAGAGATATATATTAAGTTTTAAAATAATCAAATAATGCGACAATTATAATTTAAAAATGTAATTTAAAATGTATAAAATAGTGCTTCTAAGACATGGGGAAAGTATATGGAATAAAGAGAACAGATTTACTGGTTGGACTGATGTAGATCTCTCTGAGAAAGGAATTCAAGAAGCAAAAGAAGCTGCTAGGTTATTGAAAGAGGGAGGATATACATTTGATATCGCTTATACATCCGTTCTCAAAAGAGGAATCCGAACATTATGGATTGTTTTAGATGAGATGGATTTAATGTGGATTCCAGTATATCGTTCTTGGAGATTAAATGAAAGACATTATGGTGCTTTACAAGGTCTCTTTAAATCAAAAATAGCAGTGGAATTCGGAGAAGAACAAGTACTTATCTGGAGAAGAAGTTATGATATACCCCCACCTGCACTTAAAACAAGCGATCCAAGATATCCTGGAAATGATGCAAAATATGACGATCTAACCGCAGATGAAATTCCTTTAACTGAATGTTTGAAAGATACTGTTGAACGAGTATTACCATATTGGCATGAAACAATTGTTCCTACTATAAAATCAGGTAAAAAAATTTTGATTTCAGCGCATGGTAATAGTTTAAGAGCGCTTGTTAAGTATCTTGACAATGTACCTAATGAAGAGATCGTTGAATTAAATATACCTACAGGAGTGCCGTTAATATATGAGTTAAATGATGATTTAAAACCAATTAAACATTATTATCTTGGCGATCCTGAAAAAATCGCACAAGCAATTGAAGCTGTAGCTTCTCAAGGTAAAGCGATATAAATTAAATTTGTCTTTATTATGAACTCAATAAAAAAAATTATTTACAAAATTTTTATTTTCATTGCAATAATCTTATTAATATCTAATTTTCGAGAACAAGCAATCACAGTTAAAGCACAGACATATACTACTATTTCTGTTCAAGAGGCATATAATATGATAACCAATAATACTCTCTATCCAGATCTTATTGTTCTAGATGTTAGAGATCAATCAGAATTTGATGTTAATCATATATGTAATTCCACTTTAATTCCATTAGCAGAGCTTGAATCTAGATTAAATGAATTAGAACTATACAATGAGACAGGGATAATCGTTTACTGCCGTACTGGTGGTAGAAGCGCTTCAGCAAGTCAAATTCTTGTTAATAATGGATTTACAAAAATTTACAACATGGATGGTGGTATTACTGAATGGATATCAGCTGGATATGAAGTTTGTCCGGAGGAAAATGACCAAACAGCTTCACCCTCTAAAATTAGTTTCACATTTAACTTATTTCTAGCAATATTTTTAGGAAGCAGTTTAGCTTTTATAATAATTTTGAAAAAGAAATTATAAAAAAAAATAGAGATAGTTTTGATTTTATTTTATATTCTTGATTAACTACCATTTCATCCCAAGTAATTTATAGGTATCGGATACTCCCAATAATGACTCAACTTGCCAACAGAATCCTTCAATCTCATTAGCAAATGGCATGAAATATTTAGTTACCGCCTCTCCCGCTTCTTCTACTTTTCCTCTTTCTGTATAAATTAAATGGTATTGCTTCGCACCATTTAATCCTCCCGGTGTATTAAAAACTCGCCATTTTGTTACATAAGGTATTTCTCTAGGTTGCTTTAAATACAATTTTGCCATATCAATTCCTTTATGGTTGGGAAGCCAAACAGTTACCATAAAAATTCCCATAATTAATTATTACCTCTTTCTTTTTTTTTTTAAAAATTGGATTTAATGTAACTAAGGTCTTATTATAATTTTATTTAAAAGTTACGTTTTTGTAAATTATTATTAACAAAAACTTTAAACTTTAAACTAATTTTTAAAAATAGGACGAGAGGTTTTTAATTATGGTGAAAAAGTCATTGATTGATAATCCTGTGGTTTCAAATATTGTTTTTTATCCTCGAAAAACGCCAATCCCTCCTATTTTTGACTCTAATATTAAAATATTAAAATTTAATATCAGCAAAAACATTATGATCGGAGGATTTTTCTATTTGAACGATCCTGCTTTACCTACAATCTTATTATTCCATGGAAATGGGGAAATCGCTTCTGAATACAAATATTTTTTAGATCTATTTTTTGATTGCGGTACAAATTTAGCTGTAATTGATTTTCGTGGTTATGGATTTAGTTCTGGTGAACCAAAATATAGTTGTTTAATTTCTGATGCGATGCCAATTTATAATGAATTCTGTAAATGTATAATTAAGAATAAATTATTAGATTCAGTATTTGTTTTAGGTCGATCTCTCGGAAGTGTTTGTGCTGCAGAAATCGGCTCTCATAATCCAGAGAACCTACGAGGAATAATATTTGAAAGCGGTTTTGCAAGTATGTATAATATAATGACAAGATTATTCAGAATTAATGGTAATGGTGTCACACCAGAGGGATTAAGTGAATATTCAAACGATACAAGGATAAGAAAATTCAAAAAACCAGTTTTGATTATTCATGGTACTGAAGATTGGATTATTCCATGTGAAGAAGGAAAACTAATATATGATAATATACCTGTAGGAATTGAAAAAGAATTAGTTTTGATTGAAGAAGCTGGCCATAACAATATCTTTTCATTTAGAGAAGAGTATATTATTCCATTGAAAGATTTTATCCAGAAAAATAAATGATAAATTAAGCAGATTTCTCAATTAAAAATTGGACTAAAGATCTTTTTTTTACCATATCGTTTTCTTTTTGATCAGATATAATAATTCTAATTTTGAGTGAATATTAATTGTCTGATAAAGTTTATAATTTCTGTCCTTATTGTGGGAAAAGGTTGCCCCATCATAATAAGAATTCTAGAAATTTCTGTTGTTATTGTGGAGTAAAACTAAAAAAAGAGAATACAGAGCTTATAAGAAAAGTTCAATGTACTATTTGTCATAAAATTGTTGATTCTAATAGGCATCAGGTAATTAATTGTTCATTTTGTGGAAGTATGTATCATACTTCTTGTGTATCAACTTGGCTTGCAAAATATAATGCATGCCCTATGTGTCAAAATGTTTTTCTATTTCCAAATAAAATTTTACCTTTAAGCAATTATTAAAAAAAAAAAATTTCATTTTTTGAATAAGATAAAGATTCCTGTTTCTACAAACCAGAATAAGTTTGCAAAAAGAAATAACCACTCAGCAACAGCTTTAGCTTCAACAAGTAAAGTTGGTTCTACTCTATTAATTATAAATAGTATCAAGTACAAAAGAAAAAAGAAGGCAACAATTACATTCAACAATGCTTGCCATAGTGGGAATTCTGACAATTTATACTCCAGATACGCATAACTAAGTAAATATAAAATCCCCGGAAAGAAAAAAATGTATTGAGCAAGAGTGTGCATAACATACCAATCTCTTACATTGAATGATGCTAAAATCATGAGTCCTATAGCCGAAATAAGTCCTAAAATACAAGCAATTCCAGTTCCCTTAGGAGAAACACCCTTTTTCTGTAAATATCTAGTAAAACCTAGTATAAACATTATCATAAATAACCCAGTTATGATCCAACAGATTATAAAGAAATAAGCAAAATCATTCTCGCCTGGTACAGCCAAATCACTTATAAAAACAGTCAAGAAATTGAAATCCGTATGAACAAACATTGCCGGAATTACACCAACAAGAAAAATGATAACTCCTATAATCCCAAAATAACTTGCATGAAGTTTTTCGAATATCTTATCTAATTTTTCCATGATTTTTTATCAATCTGATTTTAACATTAATTTTTAAAAATATATAGATCAGAACTAATATTTATATTTATTAATATAAGGTATAATTACTCAAAAAGAAATTCAGATATTAGAATTTGTTTAAATTTTGAATCTTTTTCTTCAAAGGGTATTTCTTCTTCACCACAATATATATCAGGGGGAGATTCTTTCATAAATAAGACCGAAAAAGGGATAATTAAATTCGAAATATCAAGAATTTTTTCAGAGGCATCTGGTTTACTATTAATAATTTCTATCTCTCTATTTAATACATAAATCCCCATTTTTAATCTCACACTGATTTCTTCTTAATATTCTAAGAAGATTTCATCTATTTTAATTAAAAGACCCGACAAATTTAGTGAAAAATGAAAATTAAAGTTTCTAATCAATTAAAAATTAAGTTTTGAAAATTTGTTTATATTTAGGATTATATCTTTTTTCTGAATTAATTATCCTATATAAATAAATATCAATTGGAAATTTATCATTGTAAATATTTAAAATTAAAATTATTAGATTTGAAATAGTATTAAAGCAAGCACGATAATTTTTACTATTAAATAATTTAGCTACAAGTTTGGAAAGAAGATTGAATTTCTTCTTTTGGAGGATTTTGTCATTAATAGAACTAGGTGGTTTGAAAATATTTCTTAAAAAACTCCGCATTTTCTTTTAGTTGCTTTTTTGAGCAAATTTTTCCATGCCCGGGAACATATATTTCAATGTCTTTTTCAGCATAATACATTAAAGTATGACATAATCGTTCAGAATTAGCAGGAACAGGTGCAGGATTAGTGGTTGTAGCCCAATTAGGATCTGTTTCCTCAAATAACAAGTCTGACATGAAAACTACTTTTTCTTTTTCAAAGTAGGCAATCAAATCTCCTGGTGTATGAGCATCTCCTATGTAAATTATCTGAACTTTATTCTCTGTCCCTTCTATTATGATCGAATCGTTTATAATGAAATCTGGAGGTCTTAATTTGAAATTGGGCTTAAGAATTTCAGTATAAGTCTTAATATCATTATTCATTTCAAGAATCTTATCTGGATTAGTCTCTTTTTCTACTTCTTCCTTTATTCTTTTCAATTCTTGAGTAGCAATTCCTCTATATCGTTTAAGACTATCTTCAAAATTTTCTTGATGTTTTAATAAAGTCGCTGAACTACAAATAATAGGTATTTCCATTGGAAATTTACGATTCCCAAATAAATGATCCCAATGATAATGGCTATTAATTATAAAAGAAGGATCCTTTTTAGTAAATTTTTTAGATGCCCTAATGAGATCTTCAGTCGCGAATGGATCCATAATTGTATCGAAAATAATTACATAATTTCCAAGATCAAAAATACCTGCATTTGATGATGGTAGTTTTTCAGCTGTTATTGCAGCATAAATTCCTTTACTTAGCTCATACAAATTAAAATAAATTGACTCAAAATCTAATTTTTTAATATTCATATTTTCTCACAACATTATATTTGATTAAATTTTAATCTAATATTCTTTCTATTTTAAAACATACAGGTCGAATTCCGTCAGGACATGCAGTATAAATCATATTTTCTCCTGTCCAATCAGAGAAATTACCTCCACGCTGTAAAATATTCACATTTTTGTATAAGCCATACCAAGCATGATGGCAAAATCCCTCTGGCATATTACCTGTCTCATCTACAATAAATTCTAAACCTTCTTTCATACCACATTTAGTAATTGAATTCCCATCAGAGCGTATAAATTTATGTCCGAGAACATCTTCTGGACCAAATTGTTTTATTACGCTAATTTTAATTCTTTTCATTTTTTTTCTTATCTCTATATTGAATTTAAGGTATTATGAAGTTGACTTAAGATGTCTAAGATAAGAATTTTAATAATTTATAGTTTAAACTATTGAACTACAACGGAAGTTAGAATAAAAGGCGAACTTTGAAATAATTTACATCGAGAAATAAAAAGAAAAATATATAAAAAAAATGAACTCCTTTTTTATTCTTAACTTATTTTTAAGTTAATCTCGAAATGTGAAAAAGAAAATGAATAAAACAAAATCTAATTTCTCTTTTACAGAGCTAGAAAAGAAGATTAGTTCGAAATCCCTAATCGATCTTATTGTTATTAACATATTGATAAATTTATTTTTTATACAGAGCCTGAGAGGATACTTTCCAGCTTTACGTATAACATTATTTCATGTGGTATTTGGAGAAGAGGTACTGATTAATCTCCTTTCCTTACTAGCCATAATTTTCTTATTTCTGCCAGGTTTGGCCAATACAATTTGTAAGAAAATTGATAAAAGGCGTATTATGATCTCATCTATTTATATCATTGTTATCGTGAGACTTATATGGGCTTTTCATTTACCATTTAATTTAGAAATAATCTATTCGGGAATTATAATAGCATGTTATGGTTTTTACATGAGCACATTCCTTACAGGATGGATAGAAGAAAATAATGAAATTGGAGTAAATCATAAAATTATAATCATTATATTTTCCTTTTTTAGCGCCTTCCTTATTGACTATTTAATAAGAACAATTGGTTTTTCTCAAGATATTTCGCTATTACCTCCCGGTTTAATCGCAGATTGGCGTCTAACCCAATATTTTTGGTTATTTATTCAAATACCATTAAGCATTTTATGTATATATTTCACAAAAATACATTTCCCGAGATTTTCAACAAGAAAAAATATATCTCCTCAAGAAGAGAATATGGGAAATAATCTTAGTACATTAAACTCTCTAGTTTTTACAGGGATCGGAATGTTTTTATTCCTCCTATTTAATCTTTTCCTCTATCCAAGTGGAATTGGACAATTTACTGACACTAATTATTTTTTCAATAATATTTTAAATATAGTTTCTGTAATGATTGTAATTTATATACTAATTTATGTAAAAATCGAAACAATTTCAAATAAATTGATTATTGGAATCTTAAATGGTTTTATGATTTTATCGTTGTGTTTATTCTTTACAATTGGAAAAGAATTGACATATATTGCAAGTATTTTCATTTCAATTTCACTCATAGTCATGTACATAAACTTCTATTTGTTATTCATTCGGTTATCAAAAATAAGTTTCAAATGGGAGAAATTAAAAACAATTTCTAATGGTTTAACAATAGGATTAGCGTTTTTGGTATTATTTTCCTTTTTACACGCTTTTACAACAGAGTGGGCGGCTATAATTACCGCAATGAGAGGTTTAGGACCCTTGATAATGATTTTAGCAGGAATTATTTTTTCTATTTCAACTATATATTCAATTATTATTAAATCCAATGAGGAGGTTATAGAAAGATGAATAAAAATCGTAGAATCATTTTCATAAGTTTATTTTTTACGCCGCTTATTATCTCTTTTGTGATGTTTGGTATCAGTGAGCTTCCTATAGAAAGCCCCTCTCCAAAAAATGAATTCAAGTTCATGACCTATAATATTCATTTTGGTGTAGGAATGGATGATTTATTAAACTTAGAGAGAATAGCACAGAATATTCTTAGTGAAGATATCGATCCAGATATTATAGGTCTCCAAGAAGTAGAAAATGGAAGAATGACTTCTCAAGGAGTAGATATGGCCTTCTGGTTGGCAAAAAGGCTTAATATGTATTACTTTTATTTTCCAGCAATAAATGAACATGCATATGGATTAGCACTTCTAAGTAAATATCCAATAATATCAGTAAAAGGATATCAAATTCCAAGTGTATCTTTAGAGAGAGTCTTAATTCATGGAATTGTTAGATTAAGTGAAACTCTTGAGATAGATGTATTTGTAACTCACCTAGGGCTTATAGAGTGGGATGAAAATTTAGTAGCTCAAGTCAATTTTGTTCTTCAAAAAACAAATGAGGTTAGTAAAACTTCTAAAAAAATACTCATGGGGGATTTTAATTTAGAATATAACTCCTCTCAAATTGCTCCAGTATATACATACTTTAATGATACCTTAGGTGGAGTTCCTAGGCCTAAAACATTTCCAAGTATAAATTTATATGATGAAACGATAGAAAGTATTGATTACATATTTGCTACAGGATATAAAAACATAGTAGACGCCCATGTAATCACAGATTTTTTACCAGGTAATAGTTCCTCTGAATTCGGTTCTGATCACTTGCCTGTGGTATCAACTTTAACCTTCTCTTAAAATTAAATAAAGCTTTTTTTCTTTTTTATTATTTAAATTTTTATTAATTATAAAATTTTAAAAAAAATAGTATTAAAAAGGAAAAAAATTGAACTTATGTATAATTCTATTGAAATAAGACATACTTTTAAATTATCTAATTAATGTAGATTCATACAATTCACAAACTCTTGCCTTAAAATCATTTTATAGTCAGGATTTCTTTCTTTAAATGGAATCTTTTCTGAGCCTGAATAAATATCGGAAGCGTTATATTTGCCAAAAAGTAGTGAAAAAGGAATAACAATTTCAGAAATATCAAAATGTTCATCGGAAATATCTTCATGAAAATTTCTGTTATATAATTTTCCTGAATTCATTTTAAAAAAACCTCTTATTCTTTTATAATCAATTTTCCTCTAATTCGGAGTTTAACTCCTAACTTTTCTAACTTGGTCTTATGTTCAAAAATTATATCTCTTAGAATTTTCCGACTAATCTCTAATTGTTCTGCTAATATATCAAATTCAATTTCATTAAACAACTCTGAATACTTCACAATCTTTTGAATTGAATCCTGTATAACTTGATTATAATCAGTTATTTCTATTTCTCGGGTAATGTCATTTAAATCTATATCATAGTTACTTTTTAATATCTCAGGATTACTTTCAATCCAATTGTGAAGAATATTTCGAACTGTTTCTGAACGTGATTGTTTTCTTTTATTCGCCATCAGATTTATTACTCTCTCATCAAAAGGATCTAAACTAAAAGTAATCCTCGATAAGTCTGATGATTTTTTTGGTTCTGATGGCATTTTTTAAAATTACCGACAAAATTTAATTGCTTATTATGATCATTTTTTTTCGAATATATAAATATTTGCACAAATGATCATTAAATGCATCTTCAGTGATGCATATATTTATAAATGAAGAGGATCATATAATATACTAATAATATTTGTATGACATTTCAATATTATTCAGCCTTGTGTGTAAAATGTTAGAACTTTATACCCCCCAATATGAAGTAATAAACACCAAAGACCGCATAACTATTGATGTAATAAAAGATGGTCAAGAATTTTTACAGCAATTCGATATTAATGAGGCATATTTATTAGATACAATATCATTAGTCTATAAATATCTTAGAAATAATGGGAAAATCCCTCACAATTTATATAAATTTTTCATAGCAGCTTATTATATAATTTCAAGACACCCGTTTGCTTTCCCGATGCATGAAACTAAGAAAGATTTCTGTGAAAAATTTGGACTTCAAATAAGTGCTTTAGATTATTGTGTAGAAAAAATAACAGATACTTTGAATTATATCAGAATTTTAGATGATATGAATTTCCCTTATTTTATCGATCCTAAGAGAGACATTTGTTTAAATTTTATTAAAAATCTTATTAAGACTAAAATAGATAAAGCGATGATGAAATTTTTAATATGGCATCAACCAATTAATTCACAAATTCTTACTGAAGATTTAGTAAATGAAATTATATTTGAGCAAAAAGCTTTTCCTGAGGAATTATTTAGACAATTATTTAAAATTACATTTGAATATGTTGAAAGGGAATTTCTGGATTATAATGAATATGTAAAATTACAAAAAAGCGTTTTTGTATAATTTAAGAATAATCTCTTTTATTTAGTTATTTCATAATTTTTCATTTCTTTCTTTTTTATAAAATATCGCCTTCCAATGATGATGAGAGCTAAGCCTACCAGTGCAATTAATAGAATATAAGATCCATGTTGCATAAACCACAATTGTAAATAGGTTATTGGATCCAATGGATCACAATCTGGACCATAAGGATTAGGAATACATGGTACAATAACTCTTTCAAAAAGAATTGATAATAGAGGATTGATAAAAAAGAAATAAAATCCAATAATTAATAAGATTACTCCTTTATTTTTTTCTCTCAAAAAAAGCACGTTCTTATTTTTTACATTATTGTAGACTATTAGAAATGATTATGAAGTAATATTTAATTGTTTCCTAAAGAGTTTTTACTGATTGTAATCAATTACAAATTAGATTTTTTTAATAAGTTTTTTCAATTCTAATGATATTTACGATGTTGTTTTAGTATGCCATTCTTGAAGCGCAAGAACAATGTTTAAGAACTGTTTTTGAAAATTGGATGGAGTTGAAAATTCGTTAAATCGTAGGAAAGGACTCAAGTTATATTTGTAAATTGTATACTTTTTTTTTCTTGGAAGCCATCTCATACCTGCTATTTTCTTAAATAAACCTTCTTTATTTTTGTTAAATTTAGACGCAATTCTATTGGAGGTTAAATAAATTCCTATTATTTGATAATCTTTCACGTTTCTTTTTTGTAATTTATAATATGGGTAAAGAAACACTTTATATTTGTTTTTTATTTTAACAGTTAATCTATCATACAAAAAACGCCATACTAAAGGAATAGTAATACTTAATGTCAAATAGATTATTATAAATCCCCTAAAAATTACTCTAAGAACAAATGTGTTGAAATAAATCACGTTAAGTTCTACTAATAATAATAATAAAACAGAGATACCATTCAAAATCAAAAATACAATCCAACTCTTATTATTTGTTTGGAGATTGAAACCTATATTATTAATTTCTTTCTCTAAATGCTCCTGAAGAGAGGGAGTAACTTTCATGAGCGCTTCCTTAATAAAATACAAAATTAAGTAAATCCCTATGCTAAAAAGAGTCCAATTTATAGTGAGATTAAAGTTATAAGGTTGTAATGAAGAAATACCTGCATCATAATCAGGAGCTAGATATAATGGATAAATAATAGTAAAGTAAACGACAATAACTATTACCACAGGAATCAGATATTTAAGTTGTTTAACTCTTCTTTTTCTGTACTCTGATTTAATTATGTTATATGAATTCGGAATGTTCTCCTCAGTGTCAAAGTCTAAATCTACTAAATCTTTACGAAATTCCGTTATTTTGAATCCCTCCATTTTATTACTTTTTCTTTATCTTCTTTAGGAGAAGTCCAAAATTTATTCACAATTTCTTGCATCAATATAAAATCGGGATTATCTTCGTTATTTAATTCAACAATGTGAAACTTTTTGGTTTTTTTATCAATTGTAATATAATTTTGCTGCTCTAAATAGTCAAAAGCGTGCATTAATTTCTCTAATCTATCAATATTTAGACAATTTTTAACATCACTTTTATTAATCACCGACTCCATTGTTTGTAATTTAGCTAGACTCATTAACACCTGACCCCCTCTAATAGAAGCAATGTTAGTTAATTTATCAAATATTGTGCATATCACTTTGAAAATCTCATTAAGATCGTTATAGAAATTAACTTTTTCATGCCCCTTTAATTCCAATCCGATTTTAAAGTCATCTAATTGGTATTTTTTAATAAAATCTTCATATGATATCGTCATATTGATATTTATATATCATAGAAATTATAAAAAAATACCACAATTATAGCGTGGTTATATCTATAAATATAAATTATTGACATTGACAGTGTTTTCTATTACATAAACTATGTAATCTTTAACATAGAATTAGAAATCTAATACAGTGAGTTTGAAGATAGTTTTTAAAAAAGTGAAGTTCTCCAATAAATCAAAAGAATTTCAAATTATGAAAAGAAATATAAATTCAAAAAAAATTATGAGGTGAAACATTGTGGAACGTGAGAGACTTAAAAGGATACTTTTATATTCAATTTTAGTAATTATGTCATTCTCTATAGTCATTCTTGTATTAAACGTAAATTTTATTTCTGTTATCTACTCTTGGAGTGATTCACTTCCTGTACTAACAACTAAAACCTATTCAGCTATTGAAGTATCTTTGCTTTTTGTAATTATAATATTAACAATAGTTAATGCCCTTTCCATTTCTTTTGATACATTAAAGCCAGTAAAACCTTATATTATTTCATTTACGCCTTTTATCTCCGTTATTTTATTAATACTTTTAATTTTTAATCCACATGCTATTGCTATAAATCCAAAAAATCGACCTCCAGTACAATTGGATAATATTGAGATCGGAGGGATATTTTTTATGATTTTATCCATTTCTTTTACAGCATGTACATTCACTTTGTTATATTTAGAAGGTTATATGAAACCTTATTTTTTGTCAATATGTTTAGTTATTGGAGCATTATTACTCAGTGATTTTATACATGAGGGAGGGCATGCGCTTATTGCCATATTTTCTGGCGGTAAAGTTATTGAATTTTATCCTTTTCCTGTATTATTGGGAGGAGAATTTACTGCGGGATATGTAGGATTTTCAGATGTGCCAACAAACTTAGTTCCTTTAGTAATACTTGGTGGGGAGATCTTTCAATGGATTTCAATAGGTCTGATACTTACATTTTTATATTTTAAACCTAAATATCGAAAAAATATATTTATATTAGCCTTGTTATTAATAGCTTTTCTAGATTTTCCTTTGTATGTTATAAATAATTTAATTGGACTGCCTCATTGGTTCTTTCTTGGGAGTACTAATGGAGATCTCATGATATTTTCAACATTAACAGGTTTTCCGTTATGGGCATTATTTATACTAGCATTAGTTCAATTATTATTTTTTGTCGTAATATTTTATTTCTTAATCTTTAGAAATTGGAAGAAACTGACAACAGAAGACTCTACTATTATAAATTAATTCTTATTTTTTTTATTTATTATACAAATTTAAACCTTCTAATATTGAATTTACTTTAGAAAATAGTCCCAAAATTAAACTTAATTCTCTTTTTGACATGAAACTACGTCCAAATATATTTTTAAATGCAAAAAATACATTATTTTTTTTATAGGTCCTAATTTTTAATTTGTCAATTATTTCTTGAACCATTTTATATAACTCTAGGCGATCTTCATTGTCTGCTACTAAAACTGGATGTTTTCCTCGACCAATGTTTATAACATTGGTTTTTTTAAAAATTTCATATAAAATTATTCCACATGCATGAGATAAATTTAATGCAGAATATTTGCTATTTGTAGGAATTCTTAAAATTAAATCAGCATAACTAATATCTTCATTTGTTAATCCTCGAGACTCTTTACCAAATAAGATAGCAATTTTTAAAGGTTTATTTGAAATGGGTAGAGCTAAATCCTCTGGAAAAATGGCTAACCTTCTAATATTTGAGTGACTTTTACCTGTTGCTGTTGTCGCAATAATATAATCAAATCTTTTAAGAAGTTTTTGAAATTCAGGCAAATAGTTGATTTGGTTTTTCACTTCTATAATTTCTGCATTAAAAAGAATTTCTTTCCCGTGCATGGCAAACCCTTGAGTTTCATAACTTAAAATATTTTCAACAGACTCTTTTGGGTTAAAAATAACCAAATTTTTAAAATCAAAATTTTCCATAACACGTGCTATTGAACCAATATTTCCAGCATGTTCAGGTTCAACTAAGACTACAGTAAATATTAGGTTTTTATATTCTTCAATTCTTTGAGTTTCTTGATTTGAAACTAGATCATTTTTGATTTTTTTTTTGTTCAACTAGATTTACCTCATACTATTGTGTTAAATCTTAACTTTAACAAAATAAGCTCATTCTCAAATTTTTTTATAATATTTAATCTCAAATTATATAGGAAAATAAAAAAAAAGAACTTTTAGGAATTATTAAATAAATTATCTCAGTGGGGAATATGGTAATGAATATAATAGAATAAGCCTTTCTTTTGGCGCAATTTCTCGAAGATCTCGAATCCATCGTTGATCTTTGCTAAAAGGACGATATGCCATATTTTCAGCGTTAAACCATATATCTCCTTTCCATAAATCAATTATTTGATTTGGACTACCGGCAATTGGTCGCCAACAAGCGATAATTGGCATTACTTTATATGACATCGATATTCCAGCAATCATATCAGGCATTTTACCTGGATTTACTTCAAGAATTGCCATACTATAAGCATTGAGGGGACTTTTCTGACTTTCTTCTATGGCTTTGTGCAGTATTTCTGGTGGAACTGCCCCTATTGGTTCTAATAATCGAGTGCGACGTTCTGGTGCAAAAACTTCTAATTGAGCTATATATTCACCCCATTCTCTATCTTGACTAGCATTAATTCGAAACTTCTTCAAGGCTTCTATATCATCAAACTCAAATATTTGTATTGTCTGCATAACCCATTCATAATTAGAACTCCATGCAGCTACTAAACGTGCTCCAAGACGCTTACATATCGGAACTAATAAATCTTGGGCGATCTTAATATAATCATCCCTAACATCTGGACTAGCTGGTGTAATATTAAGAGTTTGCTCTAAATATATCATTATTCAAATCTACTTTTAGTTTATAGTTTTCTTTTCATGTCTAATTTAGTTGAGAATAATATTTTAATTTAAGATTGATTATTATTAAAGTCTTTATAGTAATTGAATGATATAACCTATCGTATCAATAAATGATAATTTGAACCTGTAAAAGGTGATACACACGAAAAACAAGATATAAATAAATTAAAAGTAATCTATTTCGAAACTCGGACGCTTACTGCGAAATTATAATGCTTGGGGTTGAGTCTATACTGCTTTGGGATGGTATTCTCTCTATTTCTCTTCATAATAAATAGTTTAATGACTAATTTTATTAAATATTATTCAAAATTAATTTTTGTTTTCATTTCCGAAAAATTCTATAGTTGAATTACTAATTTAATTTCCTAAAAAATCTAAAATAATCTTATTAACTTCAGGAGCTCTTGATAGTGTCATAAAATGTCCTGCATACTCGATTATTTTTAAAGTACTATTTGGAATTCTTTTATGTATATCAATCATTACTGATTTTGGCGTTAATCTATCATGTGACGCAGCAATCAATAGTGTTTCATTTTTTATTTGATCTAAACTTTCTAAGGTGTAATGAGCTTTCATCGCTTCAGCTTGATTTATAATATCCTGAGGTCTTGAGGGATTAATAGCACTCTCCTTAATTAGATCTTCAGCAGAAAATAAACCAAAATATTTCTTTTTTGGATTGTTTTTTAATTCCTTCTGGAAATTCTGATGAAATATCCAGCGTACTTTATTCCAAAATGCTTTCTCAGGACTAATTTCAAGTAATTGAATCTCTTGAAGACGATTGCTTTTAATGATCTCAACCCATTCGGTATTAGGTCTACCATAATTTGTTGCAATTAGGATTAATTTATCTAATCGCTTTGGATATGATAAAGCGAAATGTTGAGCAATCATTCCCCCAAAACTTCGCCCGATTACGTGAGTCTTTTTTATTTGAAGAAAATCCATTAAACCCTTTAAATCATCTGCAAACAACTTCATAGAGTAGGGAAAATTAGGTCTATCTGATCTTCCAGTTCCTCTTAAGTCAAATGTGATTATTTTGTAATTTTTATTTAATTCTTTTATTTGAGGTTTCCATATTTCTTGTTTCGAGCCAAAACCGTGAATAAATATTACTGGAAAGCCTTCTCCCTTAACTTCATAGGAGATGTTAATTCCATTAACAAAAGCCAAACTCATAGATTTCTCTAATTATTAGATTGAATATATAATTATTTATAGATTTATATAAGATTAGAGAGGAAATATAATCGACTACATCCCAATTTTTTCTAAAAAATTATATATTAATTAGTGTTTAAAAAAAAATGATTAACTTTGTCAGAAAATATATTTGAAAAAATAACAGAAGCAACATTTAAGGGAGACTATAAAATAATAGGGCGATTAGTAAGAAAGGCCAGAAGACAAGGCTGTTCAAATGAAGATATAATAAAGGCACTTTCATCTGGATTAATTGATGTGAGCGAGAAATATAAGACAGAGGGAATGTATTTAGACGATATTATCAAATCTGCTGGAACATTTGAAGCTGGATTTCAATCGCTTGGTGTACAAGATGAATCAAAGGAGCCAGAAAGGAAAGTTGTCTTAGGTGTTATGGGGGGACCTTGGACAATTGGTACAAATATTGTAGCAGCCAATTTGAAAGCGCATGGTTTCGAAGTCATTGATGCTGGTTCAGATATTCCACCGGAAAAAATTGCTGAAGTAGTTCAAAAATCTAATGCAAAAATTGTTGCAACTGCTATATATTTAATGCAATCGATTAACGAGGTGGAGAAATTGGAAAAGGAGTTATGGCAAATGGGAGTTCGACATAAAATTCGTACTATTATAAGTGGTCCAGCAGGTTCAAAGCAATTAGCAGATAAATACAATTATGATGCTTATGTTAAAGATGTAAATGAATTAATTGTTCAAGTTAAACGATTTTCAGATGATCTCGAATCAGAAATGACTTCCTATGAGAGAGTAATGACATCTGTTCGACATAGAGAACCAGATAGAGTTCCATTTATACCTTTTGCTCAAACGTTTAGTGCTAAATTTGCAGGAATAATTTTTTCTGAGTATGTGAGTAAAGCTGAGAAAATGGCAGAAGGGCAATTAAAAGCTTATAATGCATTGGGTTGGGATGCTTTATGTTTTTCTTCTGATGTGGGCATGTATGCAGGCGCTTTAGGTGCTAAAATCGAATTTCCTGATGATGATGTTCCAAGAATTGTGAAACCTGTATTAAATCACACTTCCATGTATGAGGATTTTAAAAAACTTAAAATTCCAGATCTTAAAAATTGTGGACGATTAACTGAATCTATTAAAGCGATTGAATTCGTGAAAAAGGAAATAGGATATGAAGCACCTCTTATTGGTTGGACTGAAGGTCCTTTTCAGGGAGTTACTTTAATGGCAGGAGGTGAACCAATGCAATTTTTTTACGTATTAGAACATCCTGATGAATTCAAAGAAATTTTGGATTGGTATGCTGATTTTCAAATAGAGGTTGCAAAAGCAATGTATGAAGCGGGTGCTGATATCATTGGAGTAGGAGAAACGGCAGCATATTTCATGTCACCAAGATTTTTTGAAGAATTTTGCCTAAAGCCAGAAAAAAAAGCTTGTAATGCTATAAAAAATATGGGAATGATACCTCTTATCCATTGCTGCGGATATGTTCCCCAATGTATTCACTTTGCTAAGGAAACAAATCCTGGAGGTGCTATCCAATTTGATTACCAAGTTGATTTAGACTGGGCAAAAAAAATTATTGGTGAAGAAGTAACTATTATGGGAAATCTGAATTATAATAAACTTCTTACTGCTAATACTCAGCAAGTCTATGAAGATTGTAATCAGCATATTAAAACAGCAGCTAAAGGAGGAGGGTATTGGTTAGCATTTGGTTGTGAAATTCCGCGTGATTTACCTCTTGAAAATCTTAGAACCATTTTACGCGCTACAAAAACAGTAGGGAAATATCCTATAACCTAAAAAAAATTCATTTTAATCTTTTTTATAACTAAAATTAGCTTTAATGGAAGATATAAATATGAGAAGTCTCATTAATAAGTTATAATATTAAATAAAAGTCATAAAGATATTACCTAATATCAAATCAAAATTTTATTTTCAACACTAATGTAAGAGTAAGTGATTTTAATGCCCATATATGCAAATATCGGAGAATTTCTTGAATTTATTAATATTAGCAATGAAAAATTTACTTTATTTGAGTGGAAACCTGAAAGATCATTTAGAAGATTTGATTTAGACTTAAATATTGTTAAAGAAAATCCCATAAGTGATATATTTTTTCATAGAGATAAAGGTAATATGAAGCTCGTCTATATACGAAAACATAACCTTATATATACAGTAGGATCAAGTCCCGATGTCCAATATCAATTATTAGAAGCATTATTGGAATATACTGACTTTAAATTTAATGAAACCTATGATATTAATGTAATATTATCATATGGTAACTTTTCAATTAATATTTTTAATGGATTTAATCAAATTATCGAAGATATCATAAAAAATTTTGCCGAATTAGATTTAGTTAAAAGAATTCATGTAGAATGTAAAGTCTGCAATCAAGTTCTACCACTCTTTGTTAAAAAAAGCTTTATTGAGGGTGTAGAATCATATCCTGTTCCAATAGTCTATAGTCATAGCGGACACGCAATACTTTGCTTCATTGATAAAGATTTTCATCATCGTGGAGTAGAACTAGTTAATATAACGGGATGATTTTCTGAATATATATAAAATTTGAATATCATTATAAAGCTTTTAGATATATTTTTAAATAAATTGATATAAGAAATAGTTATAAAATCTCTACTCTTCTAAAATAATATGGAAGAAGATCACAATTCCAACGATAACCCCTTTTTCGAAGAAATAGTAAAGAAAACTAAAACAGGAGTTACGTTTCCAAAAGAATTGAGAGAATCTCTATTTGAAGAGGATGCTGAAATATATTTTAGAATGCTTGTCCCAAAAGAAAGAGATAAAATAATCTTAAAATTTTTATCAGAGGATCAAGCTAAGGAATTATCTGCAAAGCTAAAAGAGAAAAAACCTACAAAAGCTAAAACTCTACCAGAAAGAATAAAAGATGAAGGAAAAAAACCTGTTGGTATTAGCCCTGCCTGGGGAGAGTATTTTGTTTACAATTTTGATGCTCAAGATAAAGTACAGCCAATTTTAGAATCTGCTTTCTATAAATTTTCAGAAAAGCCACTGAATTTAGAAGATGCTATGGGACGAGTTAAATATGCTTTAGTATCATTTCTATCTTCTACAAAAACAGAAAACGCAAAATTATATTTTGCTGTAGAAAAATTTTTGATTGATATTATTGAGAAATTTGATCAACCGAATTTACTTGATTGGATTTTTGAAAAAATTATTCCTAATATTGAGAGTAAATTTCTCTATGAACTAGCATTATTAGAGTTAGTTGAAGCCAGTTTAAAGTTTAAAAGATGGGAAAAGGCAGAGATATATATCTTTTATGTTCTAAAAAATATTGATAATTATGCGAAATCTGAAATGTATAATATTATGAATTCTTTTAAAATGCTTGTAAAGGCGGTTAAACATGTTGAAAGATCAGATAAAATTGATATACTGCTTAAAGAGAAATTATTAGAATATGGTAAGAATTTGGAGGACCCTGATTATCAAATTCAGATTGTTGAATTTCTAGAAGATTTACAATATATTGAGCTCGCTTACGATCTTGCAAAAAATATACAACTTAGTTTGCCTCCAGAGAGTATGAAATTAGAAGAAGTAAGAAAATTAGTAAGAAGATTACATATTACACCTATTAGTGAGAGTAAACCCGAATCAAGTACTGAATTTGAAGAAGAAGACGATGAGGGGATTCAAGAGGATGAAATAGATGAAGATGATAATATTAATAAGTAGTTTAATTAATCTCCCTTTTTTATTTCCTCTTGATTGTTGATTTGCTTTAGTGCTTCTTCAACTCTTTTTTTTTCTTCCTCTTTAATTTTCTTTTCTTTGTCTTCAATAGATTTTTGTTTTAATTCTAACTCAACCTTTGATAATGCCTTTTCTTTTTCCATTAATTCTTCTTTTAATTTTAAAGCCTTTTCTCGTTCTAAAATCTCTTTTTCTTCTAATTCTTTCTCTTTTTCTTCTAATTCCAACTTTTTTTTCTTGATTTCTAGATCTTTCTTTTTTAATTCGATTTCCTTATCTATTATTTTCTCTTCTTTTTTCTTAAGTTTTTTTGGTAGTT
Source organism: Promethearchaeota archaeon (assembly GCA_048940765.1). Taxonomy (GTDB): domain Archaea; phylum Asgardarchaeota; class Lokiarchaeia; order Sigyniarchaeales; family SOKP01; genus Loki-b32. The sequence goes on from JBHLOG010000034.1 coordinate 21,208, forward strand.
TTTTCTCAATCTCTTCCCCAATATCACTCTCTTTTTCTAAGATTTCTTCTTTTAGTTTTAGTACTTCTTCTTTCTTTTGAATTACTTTTTCTTCAATTTGTTTTTCTTTTTCTTCTAATTCTAACTTTTTTCTCTTTATCTCTAATTCTTTTTTCTTTAACTCAAATTCCTTATCTAATATTTCAGATTCTTCTTTTGATATACGTCCAGAGGGTTCAATTTCTGCTTCGATAACTTCCTTTTTCACAGTTTCTTCTTCAACAATTTCTTCTATTTTATCAACAGAAACAATAGATTTTAAGATCTGATCAATAAAATCTTTAATTTCTTCCTTTTCATGAATTTCTGAAATTTCTTTAGCATAATCAGTCAAGATTTTTGTCACTAATTTTGGAGATTTTTCTCCAATTAATTTTAAAGCTTGAATTGCTTTTTCAATGATGAAATCTTTTTCATCAGATAATTTCATTAATATAACTTTTATCAGCACTTCATCATCAATTACAGCTTCTCCACTAACCATATAGATTATTATCTGCAAGGCAGCTTCTCGAACATTTGGATCTTTTGATTTCAATAGATCTTCGCTATATGGAAGAAATAAATCACATTCCTTTTCACAAATATTTTTTATTAACAATAAAAATGTATAGCGTAATACGGAATCCTTTTTTGATAAGTTTTCTAGTAAGGATGGCAGATCAATTATAAGATTTTCCATCAAGAAACGTATTACAGTACGACCCCCATGCAAAGTTAAAAGAGTTTCAATTACATTTTCAAGTCTATCTAAATAATCTTTTTCGTCAGCATCCCCTATATAAAGTCCAATAGTTTGAACAGCATCATCAAATCTCCCATCATTTACAAAATCCTTTATTTGTGTTATCTCTATAGCTTCTTTTTCAATATCATTCATCTAAATACCACCTTCTTTTAATTATTACTTTTATACCCAAATGATATAAAATTCATTATAAATTCGAGTTATAAAATTGAAAATTAACCTTAAATCTCTAAATCTTAACTTCAATTTATCGCCTTCTTCATCATATGTATTAGTTAAAAGGCCTATATACAAAATAATTTCTAAATTTTGATTTTTATCTATATTTAAATTAATCTGTTCACAATATTGAGTTAATGCATTAAGATCTTCCCAAAAAGTATTCCAAAAATATTGATCCGCTTTAGAATTATCAATATTTATTGGTTCTTTTGAAATTCTTGTTAAAACATCATATGGTACTTTAAGTGTAATCTCCATATGTTTAGAGGGAATGTATGTTAAATCTACCTCGGGAAAATATAAAGAAGCATAAAGTTTACAAATACCATTTAATAATTCTAGGCTTACAATATTTTCACGATTAGCATTACAAATAACATAATTTTCATTTAAAAAAACAACATGGAGTCGATCTTCAAATTTAAAAATTATGTAGTTGTCTACCATTAAATAATTAAATTTTTCATTTCTATTATGAATTCTATCATCAAAAATCTTAAACATATCTTCCCATTTCTTAAAAGAAATGAATTTATTTAATTTACGATAATCTCCATGGAAAAAAATATCTAAGAAATCAATTATATATAAATATGCATCAAAAGGTCTATAAATCACAGTTTTATTTCTAAAAAATCTCTCAACCACTCCTTTATGGACGCTATAGCAAAATTTGGGTAAATCATCCAATGCTAATCCACTTTTAATCCGCATTTTTATCAAAAACCTACGTGTACAAAGTGGTGTCAATGTACAGAGTATTCTGTCTATTTGGCATTCTTCAAAACATAATTTATCTATTCTTTTTCTTAATAAGTCAATTAATTCTGATTTAGCTTTACTATCTGCTTCATTGTCCAAAAATTTTAAAATATGACTCGGTTGTAAGGGCATCTTTGAAATTCAAATTTAACGTTTTAATTCTCTCTTTCTAATTTAACAAAAAAAATAGGAATTTAATATTCTTTATTATTTTATTAAATAAAAATTTAAAATGATTAAAATTTGTAATCAATTAATCATAAAGAATTATTAACTAGTTTTTCTTTTTTACTAATAAATATAAACACTTCCTACTTAATCAACTAGGTCTATAGAATATGTTAAGACAAATACATATCTTTTTAGAATCAGAACTATTGTTTGTTAAAGATTATGCAAGAGCTCTTGGTATAGAAGAATTAAATAATGTAAAGAAAATCATACAAAAATATATAGATATGCCTATGCCTGGGAAGACTTTTCAACGTGCTGTTTCAAATTTTCAAATATTTCATAGGGCATCTGGCAATCTGTATTTTCTGTTTATAACCGATTTAGTTGATTCACTTCAATATATCGAATCAATAATGTTAAAAATTATTGAAAAAGTTAAAGAATTATTTCCTAATCCCAAAGATATAAACGGATCTAGCCCTGCTAATAATGAATTTAATGAATTATTAGATCAAATTCAAAAAGAACTGCATTCAAAAATTGCTATAATTGGTCCTGTTAATTCAGGCAAATCAACGCTTTATAAATTATTAAAAAATGGTGAAGAAAAAAGTATTATGGATTTTGCTAAAACATCAACTTTTGAAATAGATGGAATTTATTTTGATTTATGGGATTTCCAGATTAGAGATAATTTTTCTCCTTTGTGGTCAAAATTTGTAAGTGGTTCTGATTTAATAATTATTTTATTCAACCTAGCGAATTATAACCTGAAAATATTCAATTATTTCTTAGATATACAAAAATTAAATAGTAATTTGTCAAAATTATTGATTATTGGAAATAAAAGAGATTTGGTAGAGGAAAATGATATAAAAAGGATAAAAAATGAATTAAATCTTTCTGATTTTAAAGAACTTTCCTTAAATTCTTTTGACGCTAAATCACAGATTCTCCAATTTATTAGGGAAACAATAGGTTTAAAGAAAAAGTTACCTTCAAATTTTGGATCATTAGTAAAAGAAGCTGATAATCTAGTCTTAGAAGGAAAAAAAGTTCAAGCATTAGCAAGGTATAAAGAATTAATCGCTATGTGTGAGTCTTATCAAGATATAATTCACACCAAAACTTTAGAGCAAAAGGTTAAAGAACTTAACAAAAAAATTCAAAAAGAAAGTGAAAAAAGAAAAGAAGTGGAAAAAGAAAAGGATTTCGAAATAGGGAAACCATTGTTATTTAAAAGAAGAATTACTGTTAAACCACTTCCCAGTATAGAATCCGTGGAGCAACCTCAAGAACAAGAGGATATAATGGAAGAATTAACACCCACCCCTCAAAAACCAGCACAAAAATTAGTAGCATTTCAAAAATTAGAAAAAGAAATAGAGATTAAGTCCCCTAAAATTCCTAAACCTCCTTTAAAAATCATTAAAACAGTGTCAGCTCCCAAAGACAAAAGTAAAAAGCTTGAACCTACAAAAACGATAGAAAAAAAACCAAAAGTAAAAATGCCAATGGAATTATTTGGTCCGCATGAAGATCTGAAAAAAGACATAGATAAATCAATGGTAGTTGATTATACTAAAGAATTACAAAGAATTATAACCCAAAAAGGTAGTTCTTTAAGCTTAAAGTTATGCCATAATCTAATAACAGAATTAGAAAATTCATTAAGAAGACCTTTAACAATGGAAGATCTCGAGTTAGCTGCTGAATTTTTCGTCAAGCAAGAAAATTTAACCTAGACAAAAGAATTCATAATTTCGTGTTATTAGTTCAATAAAAGTTCATAACCTACTTCTATTAAAATTATTTAATATTAAAATTAATCATATAAAAATCATTTAATAATTAAAATACAAATTGATGATCTTAAAATGAACGTAATGAAAGAACTTAGAGATTATTTTAGCGAAATCATGAGATTAAATTATATACTTGCACTCTTGGGATGGGATCAACAAGTTAATATGATGGATTATAAAAATATTGAAGGGAGATCAGAACAGATGGCACTTATAACAAAGCTTGTTCACAATAGATTAGTTTCAGAAAAAGCAGGAAAAATAATCAACCAAGCAATAAAACTTAAAGATCTTAATGATATTGATACTGCTATGGTACGAGAAGCAAAAAGAGCCTATGATCAAGAAACAAAATTACCAGAAGATCTAGTTGTTGAAATCCAAAAAACTGCTGCATTAGCACAACAAACTTGGCAAAATGCGAGGAAAAATAATGATTTCAAATCATTTATTCCTTTATTAGAAAAAACATTAGAATTACAAAAAGAAAAAGCAGCAAAACTTGAAACGTACCCAGATTTATATTCTACTTTAATTGATTTGTATGAACCTGGTGCCACTTATGAATGGATTGCGAACATTTTTAACCCAATAAAACCAAAATTAATTAATTTTGTCAAAAAACTAGATTCTGCTCCTAATAAACCAAATAATGCGATATTTGATAAACAATTTGATCCAAATAAACAATATGAATTAACTTATGAAATTCTTAAAAAATTAAATTATGATTTTGAAGGCGGACGACAAGATAGATCCACACACCCTTTTACTACATCCTTAGGAGCATTAGATGTAAGAGTAACTACTAGAACTACAGAACCCTTTCCAGCGTGTATTGCAGGCACTATACATGAATGTGGCCATGCTCTTTATGAAATGGGAATAATGAAAGAATTACATGATACCATTTTATGTACGGGTACATCAATGGGAATACATGAATCCCAATCAAGAATGTGGGAAAATATTGTAGGAAGAAGTAAAGAATTCTGGATGTATTGGTACCCAATCTTTCAAAAGTACTTTCCTGAACATTTAAAAGATTATCCCCTGGATGATTTTCATAGAGCTATGAATTATGTTCATCCATCATTTATAAGAGTAGAAGCAGATGAGGTAACTTATGGTTTACATATTATCTTGAGATTTGAAATAGAGAAAGATCTCATCGATGGTAAAGTTAAAATAAATGAGCTACCAGAAATATGGAACTCAAAGTTTGAGGAATTATTAGGAATTATTCCTCCAAATGATGCGCTGGGTGTATTGCAAGATACTCACTGGGGAAGTGGTTATATTGGATACTTCCCTACCTACTTTTTAGGAAATCTTTATTCTGCTCAGTTCTATGATAGAGCCCTAAAAAAGATGCCACATTTACCTGAAGATTATAAGAAAGGGGAATTTTCCAATTTATTAAATTATCTTCGAGAAAATATTCATCAATATGGAAGTATTTACAGAGCAAATGATTTAATACAAAGAGTTACAGGGGAAGACTTAAATCCTGATTATTTTATGAATTATCTTGAAAAGAAGTACCACCCAATTTATGGATTATAAATCAATTTAATTTCTTTTTTTATTTTTTCTTTAAGAAATGAAGATTAATAACAACAAAACCAAAACTTTTTTGTAAGATATTAACTACCATTTTCAAAATATATTTACAACACTCATAGAAAAAGGATTTAATTATGAATGCCATGAAAGAACTTTGGACTTATTTTAACGAAATAATGAAATTAAATTACATTAGAGCTCTTTTAAGTTGGGATCAACAAGTTAGTATGCCTAAAGGGTCGGTTAAAGGAAGAGCTGAACAATTGGCATTAATGCAAAATTTAATTCACAAAAGAATAAAATCTGATAAAACTTGTGAATTAATTAGGAACGCTGAAACATTAAGTAATCTCAACGAAACCGATTTAGCTTTGATAAGAGAAGCAAAACGAGAATATGAACAAGCAATCAAAATCCCTGATAAATTAATAACTGAAATCACTAAAACAGCATCTTTAGGTTATATTGAATGGGAAAAAGCAAGAAAGAAGAGTGATTTTTCAATTTTTCAGCCTTATCTTGAAAAAATGATAAAATTACAGATAGAATTTGCCGAGAAATTAGATATTGGGCCAACTTTATATTCAACCCTAATTGACTTGTATGAGCCAGGAGCAACTTATGAGTGGATCTCAAAAATCTTTAAAGATCTAAAACCTAAATTAATTAAAATCGTTGATAAGTTAAGTAATTCGCCTAACAAACCGGATCAATCAATTTTGAAGAAATATTATGATCCTGAAAAACAATGGCAATTAAGTCTTGATATAATTAAAAAGCTAAATTTTGATTTTAACACTGGACGTCAAGATAAATCAACTCATCCTTTTACTATTTCTTTATCATCAATTGATACTAGAATAACAACAAGAATACGAGAAAACTTTCTAATCGATTGTCTGTTGTCAACAATTCATGAATGTGGTCATGCCCTCTATTATATGAATTTCAGAGAAGAGATTCATGATTCTCTTTTAGCAGGATCACCTTCTTATGGAATTGGTGAATCGCAATCAAGAACATGGGAAAACTTAATTGGACGTAGCAAAGAATTTTGGATATACTGGTATCCAATTTTTCAAAATGTTTTTCCAGAAAACTTGAAAGATTATCCTATGGAAGATTTTCATAGGGCAATAAATGTTGTTCAACCTTCATTTATTAGAGTAGATGCAGATGAAGTTTCTTATGGATTACATGTTATATTACGATTTGAACTTGAGAAAATGATTATTGAAGATAACCTCCAAGCAAGTGAGTTGCCAGCTTTATGGAACGTAAAAATGGAGGAGTTACTTGGTATTATCCCTCCAAATGATGCATTAGGCATATTACAAGATGCTCATTGGTCTAGTGGTGGATTTGGTTATTTTCCCACCTATACACTTGGAAATCTCTATGCTACTCAGATTTATAACAAAACTTTAAAAATTAATCCAAATCTTCCTGAAGATTATAAAAAAGGTGAATATTCTAATCTTTTAAGCTTTTTAAAAGAAAATATATATCAATATGGAAAAATATATAGGGCAAGGGATTTAATAAAAAGAATTACTGGAGAGGATTTAAATCCTGATTATTTTATAAATTACATTGAGAATAAATTTTATCCTATATATGGATTTTAGTTTATCTAAAATTTATAATTTTTAATTCAAATAATGAAGTAAAAGAAAAAAATTTACTATGCTCCTACAAGTAAAAAAGTTTTCAGAAAAATTGTTACTTCCTTTAGGTAAAAAGTTAGTAAAAATACCTGCTAATTATTTTACCACTTTAGGATTAATATCTGCTATTATTACATTTATCGGATTCTTTTTTCACTACTTAATAATAATAATCATCTTTCTATTTATTACTGAATTTTTTGATCAATTAGATGGAGTGGTAGCTCGACTTCAGGGGCCAACAAAATTAGGATCATTTTTAGATTCTACATTAGATAGAATTGGCGATTTTTTTCTTTTTTCTGGCGTTATTCTTGGTCATTATACATCTATAGAAATTGGATTAATAGTACTCATTGGAGCATTCCTAACATCCTATTCAAGAGCTAAAATTGAAGCTTTAGGAGTAAATAATCTTTATGGAATAGGAATTATAGAACGTACAGATAGAGTGCCCATTTTATTCATTGGAACTATTCTACAAATTTGGTTTCCCACTGCTATATGTTGGACAATGCTTTTTTTGGCAATCGGTACTAATATTACAGTGTTCCAAAGAATCATTTTTGCTTATCGCAAATTTTCTAATAGAAATAAAGAGCAAAAAACTGAATAAGTCTATAATTTAAAAAAAAAAAGAAAATAATTTTACTTTAAAATTGCTTACGGCTAAATAAAATAATATTTATTAGCATCATTATAGTTGTAACAGAAATTCCCAAGCTTAGACCTAGTATTTGAGGATCTAAACCTGGAATAAAGAACGTAGGTAAAATAATAATTGTGGATAGTTGACTTCCTAAATATACAGATAAAATTGCAGCCACGGGAACAGAGGATACCAATACTCCAAAAAATATTCCTATTGAACAAGTTATAGCCATTGAAGACATACTTATTAGAAGCGAATCAAATATTAGATCCATTAAGTTTTCTGGAAGTTCAATAGTAATAGCATCAACTATTAACCCTACTATTAAAGAGATAAGAACTGCTACAGTTAAACATAAAAAGACAGCAAAAAACTTTACAAGAAGTAAATTATAGCGCTTAACAGGTCTGATTAGAAATAAATCGTAGACATGGCGATTTTTTTCACTCACAATTGAAGTACTAAGCATAATACCTGAAAGAGTCCCACCAATACTGGAAACAACTATAGCAACTAGGTAAGAAATTGGTAAATCTTCCTGAGATGGAAGAAAGTGAACTAAAAATGATAATAAAGGTAATCCAAACCATAAAACAATCATTACCTTAGATTTTGCATATCCTTTTAATTCATCCAAAAAAAGCAATATGAAGCTCATTCTCTTTCACCTCCCACATACTTCAAATAAACATCTTCTAAACTTGGTTTTATTAAATTGAAATTTCGAACTTTACATTTTTGTTCATTTAACATAGCCATAATTTGATGAATTATTAAATCAATATCCGCCTCAGATTTCAAGTGCACTAATTGTTTATATGATTTTTCTTTTTCAATATAATCAATACCACTTATGTTTCCTAATCCCTTACACATAGGAGTATTTTCAACTACAGCAATTTCCAATATGTTCCCTACGTGAAAACTATTTTGAAGATCTTCAGGAGTACCAATTTTCATTATTTTCCCTCTATTCAAAATACCAATTTTATCTGCAATATCCTGTACATCACTTAGTATATGTGATGAGAATAGAATTGTTTTTCCGCTCTTCGCAAGTCCTTTAATTATTTTTTTAAACTGAATTCTAGTTCCTGGGTCCAATCCAGTTAAAGGTTCATCTAATACCAAGATTTCTGGTTCATGTAATAGAGCCTGTACTAATCTTAATTTTTGAAACATACCCCCAGATAGATGAACAATTTTCTTATCTCGAACATCATTAAGATTCAGTAACCGTAGAACCTCCTGAATACGATTCTCAAGGTTTTCTGAAGTAAGTCCAGATAATCGACCAAATGTTTTAAGACTATGATCAATTGTACGCCATTCTTGGAACCCCGCTTCCTGTGGATGGTATCCTATTAACTTATGTAATTCTTCCCAATTGTTATAAACATTTTTTCCATTAACATATACATCTCCAGAATAATCCTTAATTAGGCTAACAAGAATTTTAATTGTCGTAGTTTT
>JBHLOG010000164.1:0-6962 GCA_048940765.1 Promethearchaeota archaeon
ATTGCAAGTAAGTATCTTCCTGATAGATTCGATAATTATAAAATGTTGGCTCAACACCGTGCTCATATTAATGCTATACAATTCAATTTGCCTGAAAATTTAGATCCAATAACTTATATCTATCCAACAAAAACATTTTTAGGTGATTTAACCATTAAACTTGGAGATAAAACTTTTGAATTACATACAACTCGTGCTGAAACTGATGATGCCGTTTGGATATATGTTCCTGAAATCGATGCTGCATTTATAGGTGATTTAATGATCGGCAGACGTTTTCCAAACATTGGTAATCCTTGGAAACCAACTCGTTTCGCTTTAGATTGGGCAAAAACTTTAGAAATAATACGTGCAAAGGAACCACAATATATCTTTTGCAATGGTGGAGGAGTAATGCTTAAAGGAAAAGAAGTTATCGAAGCTTTGGATGCACATATTGAAGTAATTCGCAGTCTACATGATCAGGTTGTAGATTTTATTAACCAAGGAATGCATATTACAGAAATGATTCATGCCGTGAAAATGCCAAATCATCTAATAAAAAATCCATACTTAAGCCAAGTGTATTCTCGAGTTGAGTTCTTCGTTTATAATGTGTATAGATGGTATCATGGCTACTTTGATGATAATCCAGCACATCTTCTACCTAGACCTGAGAAAGAAGTTATAAATGAAATTTATAATCTTATAGGAAATCCAGAAAAAATCATGAATAGAGTAAAAGAATTATTTAGTGAACAACAGACTCAACTTGCACTTCAAGTTTTAGATATTCTTATTCAAACTGAACCTGAAAATATTGATGCTCGAAAATTGCGTATTGACCTTATGAGAAATTTACTTGCTCCAGATACTTGTCTAATGTCAAGAAATGCTTGGGTATATTACATAAATAAGGATACTGAATTTATTAAATCAAGAAATGGTTTTTAATTAATTTTAGAGATAGAATTAATATTATTAATATACTTTTAAACCAATTTATACTTCTATTTTTTTAACTTAGGTTTGAATATCACAGATGGCTTAAATTTATTGAAATATTTAAAACCTTCTGCCTCAATGATGTCTCCATATTTTTTTTGTAATTGATCTATAGGTCCTGCATCCAGTGCATACATAGGACATGCCTCAACACATATTGTCATTTGCCCATTTTCTAGACGTTCCAAGCAAAAATTACATTTTTCCATTTTTGCATTTTCTTCACCGCGAAATTGAGGTACTTCCCAAGGACAAACTTTTAAACATTTTGAGCCACAATCTTTCTTACCTATACATTTTTCAGGATTTACAATTACAATTCCATCTGATTGCCTTTTAATAATTGCTTCTGTTGGACAAGCTCTTACACAAGGAGGATCCTCACAATGATGACATGAAGTAGATAAGTAAGCTAAAAATAACTTAGGAAATGTTCCATTCTCTATTATTTTGATATTTCTCCAATTTATACCAACTGGAATATCATGCCAATCCTTACAAGCTACTGAACATGTATAACAACCGATACATCTCGTTTGATCGAAATAAAAACCCATCTGTTTCATTTAATTCCCTCATTTTTACTTTTAGGAGATAATTCGATTTCAACTAAAGAGCTATTCAAAGGAAAAGCGCCTCCGGGTGAATAATTATCATTGGTTAATACATTTGCACAACCACCAAGATCTATACCATCTTTATCTGGATTATACCATGCTCCTTGATAAACACAAACAGCTCCCAGTATTATTCGTTCTGTAACTTTAGCAGGAATCCTAATTCTACCTCGATCATTAAAAACATCTACTAAATCTCCATTGTTAATATTACGTTTTAAAGCATCAACAGGGTTGATCCATACGGTATGCGGTTCAACTTCTTCTAACCATGGAATATTATGTAAAGTAGAATGAGTTCGTCGTTTATTGTGAGGTGTAAGAAGTTGTAATGGAAATTTTTTTGCTTTCGGAGAATCATAGTGCTCTTCGTGGCTCAAATATTTTGGAATTGGAGGCATTGATGGAATTTTTTTTTCTGCTATATGCTCACTATATATTTCTATTTTACCCGATAATGTGGGAAAGGGATTATTTTCAGGATCTTCAATTTGTTCTTTAAATGCAATAAAAGGTTCTTCCACTTTGACTTTAAAATAACCGTCTTTTTTCATTCTATTATAACTTTTAATATCCTTACGGGGGGCAGTAAGTACTTGTAAAATTTGATCCTCTGGTAGATCTAATAAACTCTGTTCAATACCCAATTTCTTAGAGAGCTCTTTGCATATATCAAGATCCGATTTTGATTCGTATAAAGAATCAATTGCTTTATTTAAATAGATATAATAGGGAGATCCAAGCCAAGGAACAGCTACGTCATTTCGCTCCATGAAAGTATTTACAGGTAATACAATATCTGCTAATTGAGCAGTGGGAGTCATAAATTGTTCATATACTACGATAAAATCAAGTGTTTTTAGAGCTTTAACTCCCTTATTTACATTACCAAATTGATTTAAACGATTTGTCCCTGCTATATATGCCATCTTAATATCAGCAGGATATCCTCCTTTACGACCTTTTAATATTGCATTATAATAATCATTGTAATGAATCCGAGTATTTGCTGGATTTGTTCCTCCTTTTAATTTATATAAACTATCTTCACGAGGAGGTGCTCCAAAATCAACAGGATTATCCTGAATCCTTAATTTTTTAGGTTTCTCTTCTTCCCATTTAATGGGACCAGATGTTTTCCTTCCTCCTGTAACGATTCTCTCTCGACTATAATATGCTCTCATAAAACCAGAGGCATATCCTCCCTTAATTCCAATATTTCCTGTTATTGCACATAATATATTTGCCGCCCGTGAATATTGCTCACCAAACATTGTTCTCGCAGGACCCCATCCAGCAATAAGAACTGCTGGTTTTTTGGAAGCATAATCTCGTGCTAGATTTGACATCAATTTTGCTGGAACTTTTGTGATTTTTTCAGCCCATTCTGGAGTTTTAGGTTGCTTATCTTCAATTCCGAGAACATATTCTCTAAATTTATCAAATCCAATCGTATACTTTTCAATGAAAGCTTTATCATGCAAATTTTCTGTTATAATTACGTACACCATTGCAAGAAGCATAGCAGTATCCGTTCCTGGACGAATAGGAATCCATTCATCGGCTAAAATTGCCGCTGTATCTGTAAATATTGGATCAATTGCTATGATCCTTATTCCTTTTTCTCGGGCTTTAGCTAACCATAAACTCGTTTTAGGATCCCAAATTGTATTTGCTGGATTCCAGCCCCATATTATAATAAATTTTGAATTAAGTAGATCTTCCCTTGCATTACCAGTCATTATAGTGCCATACGTTGCCATAGAAGCAAATAAAACACCCTCGTAAGAAGGAGCACCCCACATTCTTGTATATCCTCCAATTTGATGAAGCATTAAAGCATGAGGGACGATTCCATGGATCATTCCTTGATTTCCCCCGCCCGGAACAAGTAAGATTGCAGAATTACCATATCTTTGTTTAATCTCTTTAATTTTAGAAGCTATTTCGTCTAATGCTTCCTCCCAAGATATTCTTTCGAATATTCCTTCGCCACGTTCACCAACTCGACGTAGAGGATATATAAGTCTTTCCTCAGAGTAAACTCGTTGTCTATATGCCCTTCCTCGTAAACAAGCTCTTAGCTGTGGTTGTTCATTATTATCTGTTTCAATTCTTATGATTCTTCCATTTTTTACATGTGCTCTTAGGACGCAACGTCCACCACAATCATGACAACAACCAGTTCTAATTACTTTAATTTCATTTTCTTTTGCTTCTATTCTAAATTCACTCATTCTTTTTTATTTTAAGATAAATTTTATCTAGAAAAAATATACGGTGTTTAAATACTTTTTATGAAATGTATTGGTGAAAATTTGATCACTATTTAATCTATTCGCAAGAGAGAATATAGAGAAGATTGAGGATCATTACCATCTCTCTTTAACTTTTACTTATAAATCTCTTCTTAATTTTCTCTCTTTTAAAAAAAAATTAAAATTTTTGAAGAAATCCCTGAAATTTACTATAATGATAAGAATTATAAACTCTAATTAATAAAATTACGGGTAAAATCTTTTTGATTCTATCGTAAAAGATTTTTTAATATTTAATGTATAATTCTAATTTATATCTAAATGAAATACTAAAGTTGAAGTAAATGGTAAATCTTAAAAATGTTGTTATGCTTGGTTTTGGTGATATGGGTAAGGGTATAGCCCAAATCTGCTTAATGGCAGGTTATAATGTCACTGCTGTTGATATAAGCGATGAGATTATAGAAAAAGGTCTAGATTACATTAAAACGGGATTTGAGAAGTTAGAAACTAAAGGAAACTTGCCTGAGGGATTAAGTACAGCACACTTTTTAGCAAAATTAAGAACTTCTAAAAATATTATTGATGCTGTTAAGAATGCAGATTTACTAATTGAAGCAGTAGTAGAGAAATTGGATATAAAACAAAATCTTTGTAAAGATGTTATTGAAAACTCTCCAGATCATTGCATTTTTGCCTCGAATACTTCCTCAATAAGTATTACTGAAATCGCGGCGAAATGTAGTAAACCTGAAAATGTAATAGGAATGCATTTCTTCAATCCAGCTCCTTTAATGCGCTTAGTTGAGGTAATTAAAGGTGATAAAAGTTCGGATGAATCTATGGATATAGGTGTTAAATTTTCGAAATCATTGCCTTGTTTGAGAGGAGAAAGATACGTAGCCCGTGTATTAAAAGATCGTCCAGGTTTTATAGTTAATCGCGTACTTTCAGCAAGAGCTATTTATACTAATTACATTCTTGATCTAGCTTATGAGAAAGGAATTCCTTGGGAACAAGTAGATGCAGATTTAACTGGACCAAATGTTCCAATGAGTTCACTAACATTGTCAGACTTTACTGGACGTGATATAGCTTATCATGCTTCATTATATTATGCTGAGAAACTGTCTCCTGATTACAAACCGGGGAAAGTTTTAACTATGCAAATGGAGAAAGGATTGTTAGGAAAAAAAACCGGAAAAGGATTTTATGATTGGTCAAAAGGTAGACCTCAGCCTGATCTTTCTAAAAAAGCAGGACTTGTTAATCAAGATATTTTCGCGGCTATAAATGCAAATGAAGGATGCAGAATCTTAGAAGAAGGAGTTGTGACATCTTGGAAAGTAATTGATGATGCAATCTTAGCTGGTATGAACTTTCCAGGACCAATGGAATATGCTACTAAGAATTATAAACGATTAGCTCAGCTCTTAGAAGAAACTGCTGAAAAGCTAGGTAAATCATATTTAAAACCATGCGAATTATTTAAAACTGGAAAATTTGTAGATATGAAATAATCTAAAACTTAATTATATTTTTCAATTTATTCAATAATATTATTTAAAACTTAAAAGAATGAAAAAAATGATCGAAACTAATATTACTAAAATGTTTGGGATAAAGCATCCAATTTTTAGTGCTCCTATGGGCCCTTTTTTTACACGGGATTTAGCACTTGCTGTCAGTGAAGCTGGTGGTTTGGGTGTTTTATCAAATGTTAATATAGTAGGAACAGATCCCGTTCAAGAACACACAGAAAGCTTGAAATACATGGTTGAACATACTGATAAACCATTTGGACTTAATATTCTTACTTCTCGTAATAACCGAGGAGTTCGAGAAATGGTAAGAAAATTACCAAGGATTGTCATGGAAAATCCAAAAATGAGAGATCAATGTAAATATTGGCTAACTTCAGCAGGATCTTCAAGAATTTTGCCTGAATCTAAATCCTTTCAAGAGTTAAGAAAGAATTCGGAAGTTAAACACTTTCATGTAGCACCTGCTGTATGGTTAGCCCAAAAATGCATTGATTCTGGGGTAGATGGGATAGTAGTTACTGGAACTGAAGGAGGTGGTCATCAATCTTATGAAAGAGTTACAACTCTTGTATTGTTACAGCAAATTAATAAATTTTTCCCTAATTTACCCAAAATTGCATGTGGTGGATTTGCTACGGGAGAGGCTTTAGCGGCGGCTCTTTCAATGGGAGCAGGAGCAATAGCAATGGGATCTCGATTTATTGCTTCTAAACAAAGTGAATTTCATGAAAAATATAAAGCAATAATTCCGCCAGGAAAACCCCAAGATACAGGACTTTTTACAGGAGCATTTGGTCCTATTCGTTTATACAAAAATAAGTATGCTTTAACTCATCCTGCTCCTAGCTCTAAAGAGGAAATGATCGCTTATGAACAATCTATAACTCCTGAGCAAAGAGTTCATGATTTAGGGGCTTATGATAGAGTTTATAATGGAGATACTGAAACTGGGGCAGTTCTACTTGGTCAATCAATAGGAATTATAGATAGTATAGATAACGTCAATGATATAATTGAAAGGATAATAAAAGACGCAGAACAAAAAATAAGAAGCAATTATTCAATGATAAAATAATAATTATAACCTAAAAAAATTATTTTTATTTTTTTTATTAATATTTAATCATTATTGAATAGATATGAATGTCTATAGGATTAAAGAGAATCTATATGATATTCGTTTAGATTTCAAACAAACAAATACTCGTAATTTTCTAAGTACATGGGTTTATAAAAATACTGAATTATGTTTTCTTGTTGATTGTGGTCCAACTTCTACAATTCAATCTGTAAAAAAATGTTTAAATGAAATCGGTGTACACAATCAAGATCTTGATTTTATTTTATTAACTCACATTCATATAGACCATGCAGGCGGAGTTGGAAATTTAATATCCCATTTTTCTCGAGCTAAAATTATTTGTCATCCTAGAGGAATTGAACATTTAATAAACCCTAAAAGATTATGGCAAGGAAGTAAAGAAACACTTGGTATATTAGCAAAGTGGTATGGAAAGATTAAACCAGTACCTCAGAATAGGATATTTTTCCAAGAAACC
>JBHLOG010000165.1:0-6846 GCA_048940765.1 Promethearchaeota archaeon
CGTTTCCTATTATCAATCTCTTCTTCAAAACTCTCTACTAATTCATCATTTTCTAATCTATCTAACGTTCTATAAATAGTAGAGAAAGAAAAATCTACACCTATATTCGTCCAATCTCTCATTCCTCGATCTTCAATTCTCTTATTAATATCATATGCATGACATCCACCTTCATGCATTTTTTCATTAATTAAGCCTAAAATGACAAAAGCTCGATGTTTTAAGGTGTAATTTTCAGTCAAGATTACTCATTTGTATTTGCATATTTAAATAATTGACAATATTTTATATTTGCAAAATATGAAAATTGCATATATAAATGTTTGCAAAAATTGAAAAATGAAAATATAACAAAAATGTAATTGAAAATAATTATTTTACTTTTAGACTAAAAATTCCCAGATATGTCCCAAATGCCCACCCTCCAAATAATACCATCCATTCAAAAAAAGTAGAAAGTGATTCATTTATACCAAAAACATAGCTAATCATGAAAATAACATTTACTAGTACTAAAATAAATCCTGGAATAGAATGATATTTAGAAACGTTGTCAACGAGTATTACTATAATTCCATAAATAAGATAATAAAACATCAATGATGCAAATGTTATGAAAGCAGTAAAATTATGTGCCCATAACATTATATCTTCAGGGAATAAACCTACCAACAAAGTTGCTAATGCAGAAATTATATTTGTTAAAAACCAAAGCCAAATAATCCATTTTTGTTTTATAGACTGATTTTTGAAAAATAGAACTAAAAATAATGTCCCAAAAGGTGAAATCGAGCCATTAATTATCAAACCAATGTTAAAAGCAATAAATGCGTTATTAGGGGCGTTAGTTGCGCCTAAATCACTAACATAATTAGTTAAAATATTGAAAGTATAACCTCCAGTATTATATAACACAATAGCAATAATAATTGAAATTATGCTAATCGCCACTCCTATAAAAAAGAAATAACTTCCATTAAATTTATTATAAAAACTCTCAATTTTTTCCATGGGATTTCACTAAATCATTTAAGTTAATTAAAAGATACTTATATTTATGAAACTTTCTCACCTTTCAAGAGTTAATATTCATAATAGTGCACTGAAAAAAGAAATCAAGATTTTTTTATAATTATTTGACAATTCATTGGTATTATAAGTAAAATTGATAAAAGAAAAATTTCTATTTCATTTAAATTGATTATACAAATGTTGGCTTTCTTATGGTAAATAATTCTAAAATACGAGTTTTAGGAATTGTCGGTTCCCCTCGTCGTGGTGGTAATACTGAAATTTTAGTAGATGAAGTATTAGAGGGAGCTGAAAAAGGGGGAGCTTTAATTGAAAAAGTTATACTGAATAATTTAAATATTAACCCCTGCCAAGCTTGCAACAGCTGTTATAAAACTGGTAAATGTATGCATAATGATGATATGTCTGTACTTCTCGAAAAAATGGAACGGAGTAGAGTTTGGGTATTAGGTACCCCAATCTATTGGTGGGGTCCAACAGCACAATTTAAAGCATTCTTAGACAGATGGTATTGTCCTAAACACCAAGATTTCAAAGGAAAGTGCATCATTCTTGTTATACCGCTTGAAGGAGAACATCCTAAATATGCTCGACACACAGTAGGTATTTTCACAGATGTTTTAGATTATTTAAGCATGGAGCTATTTGAAACAGTTTTAGCACTGGGGGTAAATAATCGAGGTGCTGTACGTGAAAAAATTGATATAATCAAAAAAGCAAATAAAGCAGGTAAAGAAGTTATCAAAAAAATAAATCAATCATAATTATATTAGTTCACAGAAATATGTCGTTATCTGAATTTCTTAAGAAAATTGAATGGTTAAAAAGCAGTCATCCATACGGTAGTGCGTGTGTTAGGATTAATAATGAACAAACAATATATATTGATCCATCAAATTTATCTAAGGAAAATATGAAAAAGAAGGCAGATCTTATTTTATTAACTCATTCACATGATGACCATTTCTGTATTGAGACATTAGAAAAATTAATTAATCCAAATACCATTATTGTATGCCCTATTGATTGCGAAGAGCCATTAATACATGAGAGTTTTGATTTTAATATTTATATAATGAAAGCAGGTGAGACAGTAACACTTAATAGAGTTAAAATAGAAGCCATCCCTGCATATTCTTCAACCGCACATCCAATTACGGCAGGATGGCTCGGATTTGTTATTGAATATAATCAATTTCGAATTTATCATTCAGGAGATTCAGGTTTTATTCCAGAAATGAATGCGTTGAAAAATATAGATATTGCGTTTCTCACAGTAAGAGAGCCTTATATGATGAGTCCTTTTGATGTAATTAATGCAATAAATGCTTTTAAACCCAAAATTTTGGTACCTATACATTGGATTAAGGAAGAAAAAGAACAAATTAATTATATTATACGAAATTCACCAACATCAATTAAGGTATTAAATCTTGGAATGATTTAAGGAACCCTTTAAATAAGTTCTAATATTGAATAATTTGATTAATCTTCCAGAATTATACAAAAAATTATTTAAAATTTGCATAGATTTTAATTCTTTTTCATATTTCCTTTACTATAATATAGTTGTTAAACTAACTTAGGAATACATAAGTTTAATTGCGTATTAAAAGAACGAAACAACTCTTTCTCAATAAATTAAAATTTCAAAATACATTTTTCAAACTATAATAAATATATAAAATAATTAGTTTAGGACAATGGTTGAGGGGATAACTACAAATTCCAAAAAGTCTTTCAATAGGATATTTTGGCCGCTGTATTTATTAAATGGATTTCAAAGTATAGCATATGGGGCAATGATTGTACTTGTAGTTCCATTAGCTTTAATTATATGGCCAAATGATCCAGCAGATGTTCATGCTTTGGAAATGGGAGTACTATATACAACTTTATCATGGAGTTCTTCCTTCGCAGGTTTATTTTTTGGTAAACTTATTGATAAGTATTCTCGGAAAAAAATTATCATTGTTATCTCTATATTTAGAGGATTATCTATGTTTATATTAGGATTTGCTGTTAAAGGAGGGGGCTTAAATACTTGGCTCTATTTCTTTGTATTGATAGCAATTTTTGGTTTTTTTGCGGGAGGTTCATGGCCTGCGGTAAATTCATTGTCTAATGATATAGTAGCTCGAGATCGTCGTTCCCGGTTTTTTGGCGTTTATCAAATAGTACTCAATACAACTAATATAATAGGGTGGCTAATAGCAACCTTTTTAGTTCAAATTGGATTATGGAGGATCTTTTTTTGGGGTATTGGAGACTCAATTCTTCTCGGAGGCTTAATTTTTGCCATTCATAATAAGGAACCAAAAAGGGGTGCACAACAAGAAGAACTTTACCATCTACTTCAAGATGATTCAATCGTATATGATTTTCAGATTAATAAAGAAATGATGCGAAAAACAATGCTTAGTAAAACTAATAGTGTGGCTCTTATTGAGGGAATTTTTACTTGTATCCTAATGAGTAGTCTTAATTTTCTAATTTTAAATTATGTTCAGAACCCTCCTTATAATTTAGCGCCATTTTCAATAGGAGTTTTTATGGTTGTTTTTGGCTTGACTGGTGGATTGGTAGGACAGATATTTTTATCAAGAATTAGTGATAAAATTGCTGTAAAAGATCCAGTAAGAAGATTACCAATTATTGTCATTGCTATAATAGGAGGTTTAATTACCTTTGCTCTCTTCTTTTTCCTTCCTTGGATCCCATTAAGCCCAGAAGAAGGCAAAAATATTGCATATATTATGACAATCCCTACAATGTGGGTCATGGGTGCATTATTCTTTACATCAAGAAGTATTTTTTCACTTTATGTGGTAAATCAAAGTCCAGTAATCCAACAAGTCAATTTACCTGAGGCACAAGGCCAAATAGTTTCTTGGAACCAATTTTTAGAACAATTTGGGAGAGGTATTGGACCCTTATTATGTGGAATCTTATTAACTTACACGAGCACAAATTATCAAATTACTGTTTTAATAGTGTGTTTATGCATTGTTCCTGGAGTAATACTTTGGATTCTTGCGATGCGATGGTTTCCATCTGATTATGAAAATATAAAAACAATATTAGCTGAACGTGCAGAGATTTTAAATTCCAGAAAAGAAAAGCATTAAATCAAATTTAGTTAAAATTTAAATTGTTCGTATTCAGTTAAACAAGGAGGACCTATAGTTATATATAAGGAAGGAGACGTTGAAAGTAAAAAAATTACTGATGAAAACGTGTATCCTGAATTTGCTTGATTATTATGATGAACACATATAGGTCCAAAATGTGAACTAAGTATGTTTTTGACGGTATTAATAGTAATTTTCTTGGAAGAACTACGTAATCGGGATTCTAAGTAACTAAATCGATCATATGATGTGTTAATAATATTGGTGTTTATTGGAAAATTAATTAAATCATTATTTACTAGAGGATGGTTTGTGTGATAAACCCTATGAGCATCTCTATAAAGTTGAAATTCAACTTTTTTATTTGCAGAACATTCCAAACACACAACTCGTTCCAAACCTCCAATAATATAGCTCTGAGCTGAAGCATGTTGAATATTATTAACAAATTCAATAGCTTTTTCAAGATTTCGTTGTTCTAAGACAGCACGAATAATGAATGTAAATGGTAGACCATTTGGAGAATTACTTAAATGATTACTTAACGAATTGCAACAAATGCCTACAGGCTTATTGTTAATCCCCACTTCTCCAAGAAAACCCGCATGAGATAAAACATATGATTCCAATGAAGATTCTTCATACTTTATATGTAAAAGGACTTCTAATCCTTCAAAAATATTTGGTAAATCCAAATTTTGAGCTAATAGTGTTGGTTGGTTTTCATCCCTAAAATATCCTAAAGAACTACACTTATCAGATGGAACATATTTTTGAAAAAACCACCATCCCTCATCATGAGCAGCCATCTGCATAGAAAAAATTTCTTTAAAATCAACACCAACGCCTTCCGCGATCCCTTTTATTTCATCTAATAGATGGGGCGTCCATTTTTTTATTGATGGTAAAAAGTTAGTGGATGTTAAAAAATAATCGATTAAATCATCTGGATCTTTACGATGATTAAGCTTGATTAGATATTTATATCTCTCTATAGCCTCTATAATCATGGATTTTAAAGATTCTCCATGAAATCGACCGCGTTCTTTCGGAGACCCTTCCAGAGTTAATACTTTAATTTTCGAAGGATATTTCATAACTCCTAAATATATTATTTGCTTAGCCCAAACAAATCGTCTAATATAAATTGGATGGACTTATATATAAAAGATTTTATATACCTATATTTAAGTTTATCAAATTTGAATATATATATTTCTATAGAGATTCTAATAAATAATTAGAAAAGTCTTAAAAATTTTAAAATCAAATAAATTATAAAATAATAATAAATCTATTCAAAATATATTTGAATAGAAATAAAAAAGAGGGATAAATAACGATATCATTTATTTTATTAGCAATTTTCGGTACTTGGGTTGTTATTAACCGATTTAGTAAGGATGGTAAAGTTAAAGGTCATCCACTAGGGACACCACGCGGTACTATAAGAGCATTGAGCACTATAATGATTGTAGCTTTTCCTTTTGGATATTTATTGAAAGATGAAGCGATCCCAAGTTTAATTGTGAATGTAATTTTCGTTGTAGTTGCCTTTTATTTTGAAGCAAGAAGAAGTGAACATGAGAAAATAAGGCAAATTGTTGATGAGATAAAACACCCTGACATTATTCTACAAAATGCAAAAAAGGAAAAAAAGCCTCTCTATTTACCAAAATACTCAGTTAGATTTCTTTTAGTATTGATGTTAATTATTACATTAATAGCTAATTACTTTGGACCACAAGTTCCATTTGAAGTAACTAATACTTTATTTGATCTATTAATAATACTTTTTCTATTCATTATTGGTGCATCTTTTAGAGCTATAGCAAATTCTAGAGAAAGGAAAAGAATGAGGGAAGAAATCGCAAATATAGATGTTTCACTCTCTGATGTTCAAATTATTGAAAAATTAATTTTAGAAAAAGCTAGTTGGTGGAAGCGAAAAGGGAGAAACGTCCTCTCCTCTACAATGTTTATAATCGTAGTGGCATCACTAATTTGTTTTACATTTGAATGGGATTTAGCACTATTTTCATTACCAGATTATACTTTGACTCTTGTTGGATTTCTATTATTATTGATTAACGCATATTACGGTTTCAGAGATTGAATTTAACATTAATTTAGCAACTAAATTAATTTTTTCTTTTTTTTAGTTCAAAATTACATTTTAAAAAATACAAGTTTAATAATTGTAGATATCTTAAATAACTTATATGATAACTTTCGAAAAAGATGGTTTGGTTTTTGTTTATAGAGTTGCTGGAATAGCTATTCATGATAATAAATTACTCATACATAGGAGTATCATTGATGATTTTTGGTCCTTACCAGGAGGACGATGTGAATTCTTAGAAATATCTAAAGATACACTTATGAGGGAGATGAAAGAAGAAATTGGAGTTAGAATTAACATCATTAGACCTCTCTATTTTGTGGAAAATTTCT
This sequence comes from Promethearchaeota archaeon, assembly GCA_048940765.1. Taxonomy (GTDB): domain Archaea; phylum Asgardarchaeota; class Lokiarchaeia; order Sigyniarchaeales; family SOKP01; genus Loki-b32. Next base: position 6,618 of record JBHLOG010000165.1, read on the forward strand.
TTTTTTTTGAGGGTAAGAATTATCATGAACTCTCTATTTTCTATTTAATAGATTTTCCTTCAGATTCTAAAGACATCTATGAAAATGACACATTCTACGGAAAAGAAAGTAAATTGGGTTCCAAAAATGAATATCTCGATGGAAAAGAATTAGATTTAATTTTTAAATGGGTTGATATAAATGAAATAGAAACCATCAGATTATATCCTTTATTTTTGCGTAAATCTCT
>JBHLOG010000166.1:0-6831 GCA_048940765.1 Promethearchaeota archaeon
CCAACCATTAACAAAATATTGGAATAGAATGCACGTTTATTTGATTCAACCTCTTCATTTATATAAATTAACCAAATGTCACTACTAAAGAAGAAGTACAAGAAAAATACAAAAATCATATACATAACATAATTCACTGATAGAAACATACCTAATGATGCAAATGCCATACCACCTACACTAATTCCCAACATTTTCTTTCTTCCAAGCCTATCAGTTAAATATTGACTAAAAAATAACAACATCATACCGCTCGAAACAAGACCACTGGCAAAAGCCATAATAGAATTTTGAGCAACTATAGATTTATCACTTAGAAATTCACCTGCAATTGCAGAAGGAATCGCACCAGGAAATAATGTGACGTAACTATCAAGGATTTGTACTAACATTAAAACAGAAATGAGATATTTAAAGTTTGAACCTGCTCTACCTTTTGTATTATTCGTTTCAACCATAATTATTCATTTCTCATATTTATCAAAAATATTCTTTCTAATATAGAAGAAAAAGCTTGAAATATATTTTCATTTTCAAATATTTATAATTTTATTTATTACATATAAAAATGGTAAAAAAGTAAATGATATTAAATAATGGAGTAAAAAAAGCTATAACAAGCAAAGATTATTCAAATTACTTAAATTGCAAGTGATATTTCCAAACCAAAGAAAAAGAATAATAAATAAAATATTAAATAGTAAAATGAAATTATAAACCTAATAAAAGAATATCATCAATCGCTTTATGAAGCTTTTTTAAATTATCTTCTCCAAGAGCTTTATCAACTTGGACTTTTAAATCTAATGCTGTACTTAATGCTTTAAAAAATGTGTTTTGGAGGACGTCGTTGAACTGGGACTTTTCTTGTTTTTTCTCCTTAAATTCATCAACCCGCTTAAGCATAGCTTCTTCATAATCTTTATTCGTAACCGTTCTTAGTTCCGCTAATTTACGGATTTTCATCCTATTTTTATCTTCGACTAACTCTTCAGGCAATTACTCATCCTCCTCCTCACTCTTGTCAATTCCTCCATTTCGGGCAACTACCTGTTCAACTTCCTCTATTGCTTGTCCAGTAGTAGTATCAAATTCATTTCTGACTTTTGCTGTAACTTGCTTTGCTACTTGTTTCTCAATAATTGGTCTGTGGATTGTATTCATCGTGCAAAAGCTGATTTCTTTCACAGATCCATCTGGCATAGCAATACCAAAATGTACGATACATCTCTTCGTTCTTTCAAGATCCATGTTATAGGCATCTTGGAAATGCATACTCGAAAGTAATAACGCGCCATAACTAAAAGAACTCACACTCTCCCAATCTCCACGCATTAAAAGCCTTGAAAACATTTCCATGAGTTTTCCTGGTTTCTTCATATATTGTAATACACCTAAAAGGAACCGCGCACGCAATTGTGTCTTATCTAAAAAGTTTAAACCTTTATCAAGCGTTTTACCAAAATCTCCTAATAACTCTTCGAATACCCGAAGTGGTTTCTTTTCCTTATGTTTGATTTTAGCCCAAAAACGAGTCGCAAAATCTATTACTTTTAAAGGGTCAAAATATTCCATAATAGGCATCATTTCGCCTGAATCAGGATCCACAACCATATAAGAAGCAAATCCGCAGTCTGGATGGCATGTAAACTCAATTGGTTCAACATCTGCCAAATAGGCTATAACTCTTCCAAACTCCACTATGGTACTGAGAGGATACCACGAATTCTCCATCCCAATCTTGCCTGCAGTCTGTTTTTCAATAATTTTTAATACATCTGCATTAGTAATTCTCAAATCTTCTCTTTCTTCAAATGCAATACGCCCACATAGCGAAACAGGTTGAAATGTTATTCCACGAACAACATCAACATTATCAATAGCATATTGAATAATATTACCAACTTCAATGTCTGTAACTCCCTTAGCAATTGTAGCAACCAATACAATAGAGTCTAATCCCGCTTTACGACAGTTATCTATAACACGTTGTTTATAGGGCATCAGATTTTTAATTCCACGAGTCTTTTCATAAGTAATATTGTTAATGCCATCAAATTGGAAGTAAAGAGTATCTAAACCTGCTTCCTTCACTTTTTTAGTCCATTCAATGCCTCCATTTTTCTTTTGAAATCCATAACCATTAGTGGCAACAATAACTTCTTTAAATCCATTATCTTTTGCCATTTTACAGATTTCAGGGAAATCTTTTCTAACTGTTGGCTCTCCACCGGTAAACATAATAGCAATAGCAGGAATTGGTTTACTTCTAAAGTGTTTCATAATTCTATCGATTTCTTCTAAGGTGGGTTCAACTAAATATCCTGACTGTAATACGTTTGCGTAACAAAAATTACAATTAAAATTACAACGATTTGTAAGATCTATTAAGGCTAATGAACAAGTTGAAAGATGCTGATCACATAGTCCACAATTATATGGACATCCTCTTGGATCATCACCAATACAATCAGGAGGATTCGCTTCACCATCTTTATCAAATTGCCATATCACATTTCCATCTTTATCTTTTATTGCCCAGTGAGTCCATTTATAATATTTAGCACTAGAACTTAGTTTATCTTTGAAATGGCCATGCTCTTCACATGATTTTCTCATCCAAATTTGATCATCTTCTTCATACACTTCGGCATCAATTGGTTCTAAACATTCCGGACAGACACTTCGTGTTTTTCTATAATATGGTACATTTAAATACTCATCATCGTCTAAATGATACATTTTTTGGGTTCTCCAAATTTTAATGTTTTATTAAAATAACTATTTATACAAAGACTTTTAAAGATTTTTCTACTTTTCCCACTTTTGATAATATGATTTGTAAATAAACTGCAAAATTACACGCTATCCTTCTCTATTAACATTTTATGAAAGTTTAGAATTTTTGAAAAATGAAAATTTTAATTTTAATATACCAATTTTTTAAAAACTATAATTTTGCTTTTAGAATTAGACTTTTTTTCCATATACCACTAAATGTTTTGATATTCCTTTGACAGAAGATTCATTACTCAATTTTAAAACCATATTTGTTGTTTGTTTAAAAAAATTCGCATCCCAATTTTCCGCTTCCTGAATCTCATATGGTATATTCAAAATTCTTGTCCAATGACAAACTCCATATATATCAAGAACTTTGAATCCCTCTCTCTCAAACAGATTCTTAGCCTCTTCTGGACTGAAATGTCTCTTTTTTCGTTCTTCTAAAGAACTAGAACAAGATTTTATTAAATTAAGAGAGAGATTAGGGTCTTCGTAAAATTTTTTTAAAGCTTTTGCCCATTTGTTATTAAGATATATGGAAACTATACCATCTTTTTTAGTAACCCTATTTAATTCTCTTATAACAATTTGATCGACCATTCCATCCCAACAAATAACTAAATCAAAATTTTCATCTTCAAATTGAAGATTGCACACATTGCATTCTAAAATCTTTACACTATCGGCAACTCCTTCTTTAAGCATATTTTGTTTTGCCAAATTTAACATTTCAGGAGATATATCACATAAAGTAATTGAATAACCCCTTTTTGCTAAAATTATACTTATTCTGCCGGTTCCCCCTGCGGCATCTAAAATCTTAGCTTCTTTACTTTTTGGTAAATAATTTTTTAATAATTCCCAATCAACATAACTTTCTACTGCGCCTCTAAATGTTTTATAGAAATCATTATATGTTTTAGCACGGTTATTCCATTTTTTCCTAATCTTATCAAATTCTTTAAGGTTATTTTTTTTCATTTAAATCCTTTCAATTTGCATTAACTTTAACACATTTTTATATAAATTAAAGATTTTATCATAAATTTTTTTAGTCATTTGATCATTATCTTCAAATTTTAACTTAAATTTTGAAATAATCTTTAAAATTAAATAATCAAAGTAATTACTTAATAGTATTAGAAAATTCAACGAAAAAAAGTGATTATTATGAACTCTGGATTTGTAAATGACCAGAATATGATCCTAGCTACTGATTTTTACCAATTAACAATGGGAGCAGCGTATTATCAATATAACCTTGAAAATAATATTAATGAAACAGACGATATTGCAACATTTGAATTATTTATTAGACAATTACCCCGAAATCGTAGTTATCTGATCTTTGCAGGATTAGAACAGGCAATTCACTATATATTAAATGCTAGATTTACTGAGCGAACAATAGAATTTTTGAGGAGTAAAGCTGTCTTTAAAAATATTGATTCAAGTTTTTTCGATGATTATCTTCCTAATTTCAAATTTAAGCTTGATGTTTCGGCTATGAAAGAGGGGAATTTTTTCTTCCCAAATGAACCAATATTGAGAATACAAGGGCCAATATTTCATGCTCAGGTTGCAGAAACATATTTACTTAATGTAATAAATTATCAAACGCTAATTGCGTCAAAAGCATCAAGAATTAGAAATATAGCTCCAAACAAGATTCTTCTTGAATTTGGTACAAGAAGATCCCATAGTCCACTTGCGGGTGTATATGCTGCTAGAGCAAGTTATATAGCAGGCTTTAATGGCACTAGTAATGTAGTTGCAGATCTTGAATTAAACATTAATTCCAGTGGCACAATGGCTCATAGTTTTATTCAAAAATTTGATAATGAGCAAGATAGTTTCGATTCATACTATAAAATATATGATAAAAACTCAATACTTTTAATAGATACATATGATACTGAAAAAGGTGCTAAGAAATCTTGTAAATATGGTAATAATATAAGAGGTGTTAGAATTGATTCTGGTGATCTTATTGAACATGCTAGAAAAGTTCGAAAAATTTTAGATGAAAATGGATGTCAAAAAGTGTCAATTGTGGCAAGTTCAGATTTGAATGAATACAAAATAAAAGAGATCATAGATAAGAAAGCTCCTATTGATGCTTTCGGAGTAGGAACTGAGTTAGCAACTTCGCGTGATGATCCAACACTAGCAGGTGTATATAAATTAATGGAATATAACAATAAACCTAGAATAAAAACGAGTGAAGAAAAATTAACATATCCTGGAAAAAAACAAGTCTACAGAATTTACGATAAAAATGGTAAATTTAAAGAAGATATATTATCAATTGAAGATGAGACTCCTCCTTCTAATTCTGAAGGATTATTAATACCGATTATGAAGAATGGTGAATTGCTGGTTAATCTACCAAATATAGATGAAATTCAAGAATTTTATTTAAATAATATTAAGAAATTGCCTGAAACGTATAAAAAACTGGAGAATGCCCAAATTTTTAATCTGAAAATCTCAAAAAAATTACAAGATCTTACAAATTCGCTGAAACTCAAGTATCCTTAAAATCCATCATCTATGGTAGAAATTAATTAATAGTTAGATCTAAATTTGTTAATTTAACGCAAACATCCCAGAGTTTTTTTGCAATAGTCTCATCGTAAGTAACATCTTTAGATTTAGCTTCTTTTTTGTCTATAAAGTATTTTCCACTTATATTTTCAACATCTGGTGATGATGCGAGATAGATTGAAGTTTCTGCTCCCTCTTGAGGTCTTTTTGCGAAACTAAAGAATAATTTTCCAAAGAATTTTACAATTCCTTTATAATCCCTCATAATATTTGTTTTCACTCCTCCGGGGTGAAGACAATTCACAATTATCCCCGAATTCATTAATCTTCTGGCAAATTCATAAGTTATTAATATTAAAGCTACTTTTGATTGGGCATATACTTTCCAGTGGATGAAACGTTTTTCACCTTGAAGATTATTAAAATTGATTTTTTTACTATGTACTGCAGATGCAACATTTATTATTCTTGCTGGTGTACTCGCTTTTAAAACATCTAGTAATAAATTTATTAGTAGAAAAGGGGCCAAAACGTTAACTGCAAATGTTTCTTCTATTCCCTCTGGAGTTAATCTACGTTTTGTAGGATTAATTCCTGCGTTATTTATTAAAACATGCAATTTATTATATTTTTTTTTAAATTCTAAAGCAAATTGTTGAATAGATTTTTGTGAGGAAAGATCAGCTATGAATAAATCAACTAACGAATTTTCACTTTTGTTTAAAATTTCAGTTTTTGCAACTTCGCCACGTTCTTTATTACGGCAGACCATGACAATAGTTGCTCCTAATTTTGCTAATCCCAATGCTGTAGCTTTCCCTATCCCAGAATTTGCTCCTGTAACAATACAAACTTTTTCTTTCATTACTTCAGTTATATTCAAAAATAAAATAAATTGAATTATTAAAACATAAAATAAAATCAAGTTAAAGTTTTATTAAAATAGTTATTAGATTCTTTCAATCTTTCTTACATTTTTTACCACATAACCCCAAAAATTATCTTTATTCAGCTTACCATTAAACTTGATTTTATCTCCTTCTGTAAAACTATTTTCACTCTGTAATTTTTCACTAATTCTTACTTTTAATTCTTCAATATCCTCGAGATCATCTTCTCGAAAATCACTTGCTTTTTTTAATTTAGGACCAAATCTAACATTTTTAATTGAAGCCATAAAATATCTTGTAATATTTCCCTGAAATTCAGATTCTCTCTCAAGAATCTGCGTAATTTCACTATCATATACAACAATCGAGGAATCCATATATTTCATTAATTTAGCACCAGATGAAGTTTCATCAATTAAAACTGCAGAATCTTTTACTTTCTCGCCTTCTTCCCCCACTTGAGCTTCCAACAGTTTAATCGTTTCAATTTTTTTTTCAAAATTCTCGGGTAAAATAGTTAAATTCCAATCTTCAATTTTAAACCATTTTTGTTTTAAAGAATAGATGAACCCAATCCAAAAATGACTACAAAAACCCATATTTGATCCTA
>JBHLOG010000035.1:0-29592 GCA_048940765.1 Promethearchaeota archaeon
ACATAAGCTCCCTCAGTGTTTTCTCTGAAAAATATCCAATCAATTCCTTGTTCTGGAACTTTTACGGGACGAACATTCGCAAATAAATCCAATTCTCTTCGCATGGAAACATTCGCACTTTCGAGATTAGGCCATTTTCCAGAAGCTAAATCAGCTGAACTTGGAGTGTGAGTAGGACCCTTTAAAATAACATGGCATTTTTTTAATTGTTCTAAACTTTCATCAGGGATTGCTTTCATTAATTTTGCTCTATTTTCAATAGTGAGCCCTTCGATATCTCTAAATTCGACCTTTCCATTTCCGATTTCATCTTTTAAAAGAAATTTAAGAACTTTTTCTGCATGTTTTGTGATTTCTGGGCCTATACCATCACCACCAGCAACACCAATAATAATAGGCTTTAATGTTGAATAATCTATCCAATCTGCCCCCTTCTTCAATTTCTCGATTCTATTTAATTGTTCTTTTACAAGTTTTTCAAAGTGTTCTTTGGCTTTTTCTAATACATCTTCCATTTTTTATTTCCTCGATTTGATTTCATTTCTGTATTTTAAATTTTTTAGATCTTTTTTTAATATTCACTTTATAATAAATAAATAATTCCTTTTAATCCGAAAATAGGATTTCATCCCAAGGTTGTCTGTATAAACCAGCCCTTTGTCTTTTTTGATCAAATACATGCCCCATCATCCCAATTGAACGACCTAGAACAAACAATCCGTTTAAAGCCTCACTATATATGACATCTTCAATTTCTTCCGCAGTAAAGTCTAAGTTTTCTAATAAGTCTAGAAATGTAATACCAATACATCCATCAACATTTAATATCAAATTATTCCTTTTTGAAGTTGTTAATTTTTCAACTTCAAGAATGAAATCTAAATGGGGATGCTTTTTGAAATTTGTAAATACAAATTCTTTTAATAGTTGAACTCTTACATCTGGATTTTGAACTGATTTAATTCGATGTCCTATTCCCGGAATATTAATTTTTACAATATCTTTCATATAATTAACAAATTCTGAGGGTTTCATTCCTTTTTGTAGTGCTTCCCTTACATATTTTGCTGCGTCTGATATTGCACCTCCAAATCTGGGACCAATGGTTAAAATCCCACTTGCTAGAGCTGACATTAAGTCTTTCCCTGCACGAGCTGTAATAATTGCATTATGCGCTCCTGATACTGCTGGACCATGATCTGCTGTCAATTTAATAACAATTTCAATGAATTGTTGAGCAAACTGAGGTAACTCCCGTTTAAACCATAATAATCCAATAACATATCCAATTGATCGATTATCCCTTATTATTTCATCTAATCCAACCCCAGCAAAAGTAGGAACATCCCCTCGATCATCACTAATACTTACAATAACATCAGAAGGTCTTCTAACCATTCCTAATCTTACAGCTTCATTGAAATCTGTAGGGATTTTAGGAGGTTCTACTTCTTTAGCAGGTGTTATTATTCCTTGTTTTAGTAGTGTCTCATAAGTGCTTTTAATTAATTTATCAAAATCTTCATATGATTCAGGAACAAGTGCCCCTGCTTCCTTAAGGGCTTGGTTTTTAGCCTCTGCGGTTTCTTTAGAGGTACCTGCCATAGCACCAGCGTGTCCGAACTGCAATCCTTGAGGAAGGATCCTAGCTGCAGTACCAGTAACCCATATAACAAGTGGCTTTTTGATCTTTCCGTTTTTTAAAGCATCAACTATTTCATACTCTTCTGTTCCACCAATTTCTCCTAAACAGACTAGCATTTTAATTTTGGGATTCGCTTCATAGCGTAAAAGATGATCTATTAATTGCGAACCAGGATATCGATCTCCTCCAATCGCTATAGATTCATAAACACCATCTGTATTTTCCGCAATCATAAAATTCATTTCATTACTCAAACCACCCGATTTGGATACAAACCCAACAGAACCAGAACGATATAATTTTGATAAAATAATATTTTCTAGAGTTCCTGCTGTATTTCCAATTTTAAATGCTCCAGCTTTGATTCCACCAACAGTAGCAGGACCAATAATAACTTTATTTCGTTCTTTGGCAATTTTATTTAATAATTGACTTTGTCTTTCAGGTATACCTTCTGCAATTATTGTAATAACTCGAATTGTATTTGATTCAAGTGCTTCTTTACTTGTATCATAAGCAGATCGAAAAGAAGCAAAATTGATCAATACATCTGCATTAGGATGTTTTTTAATTGCCATATTGAGCGTTTTATAAACGGGGATAACAACTTCTTTGCTACCCCAAAAAGCTTTATGAAATGCTACTGCTGCTTCTTGAGTAGGTTGAATCATAGCTGCAACAGAAGGTTTTTTTCTTCGACATACATAATCAAAATCTAGCATTCTTTGTACTGGAGCTGCTTGGAGTCCATAGATTATAGCTTGAGTATCCTCATTAAATAACTCATAACTTTCCATTTATTATTCACCTCTCATTTTCTCAATCATTCGAGATACAGGACGGGTCATACTACTATACCGATCGTAAATGTCAATAGGAATCCCAGTTTCTAGTCCTACCTGTCTCATCAACTCCAACCCTTGTTTTTCATTAGGACCTCCTCTACGAACTAAGATTTTTACATTTGCTTTCTTTAATTTGTCAACTGATTTTTTTATGGCACTAACAATACCTCCAAATGTAGCTTTCACATCAGTAAAGTTTGCAATTCCTCCTCCAATTATTAAATACTTTTCTCTTCCTTTAGGATCTGGTTTCTCTGTAATGATATCAATTAAAGTTTGAGCATAAATTTCAGTATGCTCTTGGGAAGGATTCCCTGAATATTCTCCATAATTGCCCAATTCTTCTGAAAAACCAAGATCTGCTATAGTATCAGTATAAATAACACTTGCTCCACCACCCGCTACCATAGTCCAAACACGGCCCTCTCGATTTAAGATAGTAAGTTTAATTGAAGCTCCTGTTTTCTCGTCAAGTTCTTTAATTTCAGTTTCTTCAAAGCTCATTTTCTGACCAAATCCCGCTGGGAATTCAATAGGATCTTTCGGATTACCCCAAGTGTCAGTATGCAAAAACGCGGCAGTATCATCTAATCGAGCTTTTACATCTAGAGGGACAATCTTTTTATCTTTAGTAATTGCAAATGGATTTATTTCTAAAAATGTGAAATCCTGGGCAACATATACTTGATATAATCCTTTTATAAAGGGAATTAAAAATGACTTTAAATCACCTAAATTAGGTAATTTGCTCTCTAAATCAAAAGTTTTTATATCTGTTCCTATTGGAATTTTAATATGGGTGACCTTATCCCAATTTTCCTCGATAAAAATACCTCCTTCAAAACTAAAGTGAATGACATCATTATCTCTCTCTGATGTGATGGATACATAATATTCTTTTTCATGTGGTATAAAAGGTTCAACCAACAATCGATTTAATTCTCCTTTCACATTTCCAATTAGAAATTCTTTATTTAAATTCTCTTTACAAAATTTCTTAACTTGATCGAAATTAGCGTCTAATAAAATTAATTTCGCTTTACCTCTCTTTCCAAATAGTTGATCAGGTTTAACTACAACTTTATCGGATTTAATCCAAGGATTTTCTTCGGTTAATTTCTCTAAATTTGTATCGTTTTCTATGATTACTAACTTATTATGAAAGTTAAAGTCTGGATAATATTTTGGTAATTGTGTTGCTAAAAGCTTTTTTGCGTCATATTCATATATATTTTTCTGTGCCAAAATTATCTAACTCTTCTGAATTTTTACAAAAATTTCATTAAAAAGGATAATTTATGTAGAGTCCTTTTTCTAATAAATTTTACTTACTGGGGTAATATGGGAAATTGATCCCTTTTTTTCGGAAATTCATTCCTTTTTTCAAGAAAAAATAAACTAAACAAGAAACTTATTCAATTTTTTTATAATTTGATATTATTTTTTCAATTTTTAACCTAAATCTCTGAAAAAAATTAATAGTTAATGAAAAAAACAAAGAAAATAGAAAAAAAATGATTATTTGAAATTAAAGATTTGACTCCATTAATTTTTCCTTATTTATTAAAACCTTATCTGGTTTTAAGTTATAGATTTTCCACATAAATAAAAATCCAATGAAATAAAAAAGTGCTGGAATTGCAAACATTCCAATATTTATACCCCATTGAGCTTGTATAGGTTGAGAGACCGCTTCAGGATCAAAAGAAGTAAGAGGATGAATAATCCCAATTGTAAGAGCTTGAATTACTATAGAGAAACTTCTTTAGCTATTAGTTTACAGATTACGAAGTCACCACCTAGCCACGCTTCTTCGGCAGCTATTGCCATCCCTAAACCCCCTTCAGATTGTTCCATTGCTTTTTTAACAGCATCTTTAAAAGGAACATGAATGGGAGTAAGTTCTATAGCAATGATTTCACTTCTCATAATATAATGAAAAAAGGTATATTATAATATTTTATTGAATAAAAGCACTAACTTTCATTAAATTTACTTAATTTTAATATTTTCATTTCTGTAAAATAATCTCAAGAAAATTTCTCACCTTCACGAAGAACATTTTAATAAATACTCAAATTAAATAATTAATATCAAATACCACTGAATTTGGGGATAGATTGAATACTTCAAAAGGATCAAGAACACCAAATAAAAATGAAGATCCGAATACATTGAAAATGATAATGTTTTCTATGGGTTATTTCTTCAATGGCTTTCTGATTGTTGCCTTTAATAACTTTGTTTGGCATTATTATGAGAGCGAACTTGGTTTAATTGACATTATAAGTTTATGGCCAATTTATATGGCAGTAATAAATGTGATTTTTACTATTTTTAGTTTGATAAGTAGCCCTGTTGTAGGTTATCTCACTGATAAGCCAAATAGATGGACAAAGAAATTTGGGTTTCATAGCCCTTGGATTGTTATTGGGGGTATCCCAACAATAATTTTCTTTTTCCTAATCTTCACTCCACCACCTATAAGAGGAATAGAAAGTGTATTCGTTATTCTGATATATTATTTAATAATGGTCTTTTTATATGATCTCTCGAATTCACTTTTTCAAACCCATTCCTTTGGAGCTTTTCCTGCTCACTTTCGAGGAGATGCGGTCAGAAGGAAAGCTGGTATGATAACTCAAATATTTATTTTTATAGCAAATTTTTTAACAATAACATTATGGTCACAAATTATTGTTCCTGGGAATTCATCCACTTTTACGGTGGCCGCTTTTTTAAGTATCATATTATTGGGGATTTCTCTAGCTATATTCATCCCTGGATCGAAAGAGACCATTGATATTAAAGAACGTTTTATTATTAGTTATAAAACTGCAGAGAAAAAATCCTTCATTTGGACGATGAAAATGGCGATAAAACAAAAAAATTTCATGTTAGCTGTTTTAACTTATATCATTTTTATGATCGCATTAGGATTAATGAGTATGAATACAATTAATTTTGTAGATGACGTTTTACAAGAAGAACAATTTATCAGAACATGGGGTTCAATTTATATGTTAATCGCTTCCGTAGGAACGATGCCTATATGGATTTACGTTGCTAAAAAAATTGAACACTGTTATTTATATACAGTTGGCTTATTATCTTTTGGAATCAGTTTATTATTTTATTTTTTTATTTCAAATACATTAGGGTTTTATGTAGTTAATTTTTTAACTGGTGTGTCAGCAGCTATGTTTACAATTATGCTATCACCTGTCTTAGCTGATACTTATGATGAAATTACAGTAAAGACTAAAAAACATTATGAAGCTACATTAGTAGGTTTTAGAAACGTTTTCATTCGTATTTCTTTATTAATTCAAAGTTTCATCATAGCTATTATTCACGCAATTACTTTCTATAACCCAAACAATCCAACACATGGCAACGATGCATTATTAGGCTTAAGACTGATTCAAAGTGTTTTTCCGTTTCTATTTTGTTTAGTAGGAGCCATCATCTTTTATAAGTGGTTTGATTTGAAAGGTGTAAAAAAACAAGAAATAATGCAGCAACTTAAAGAACTGGGTTTATAATAAAAAGAAATAGATTATGATCAAATATTTTAATTAACTATATAGCTTAGTATTAGTTAAATTACAAAAAACAAGTCAAAATCGTACAAGTATAATGAATTCAAGGGAATTAACACTTTCTGCAATTAAAGGAATACCAGAAAAAATTCCTTTTAATCCTTTTATCATGCATTTAGCTGCTTCGTTAGCAAACGTAGATTATAATCATGAATATTGTCAAAAACCAAAGGTTCTAGTTGATTCACAAATAAAGTGTGCTGAATTTTTTGGCATCGATCATGTGAATGTATCAACTGATGCTTATAGAGAAGCAAATGCGTGGGGTGTTGAGATTGATTGGGAGAGTCATACTCCCATTGCGAAAACACATATTAAGATCGAAGAATTTGAATCAATAGAGGCTCCAAATTTACTTGAGAATCAGAGAATCATGAATAGGGTTAATGCTGTTAAACAATTTTCTATAAAAGTTGGCGGGGATCAATGCATAATAGGTTGGATTGAAGCTCCTTTTGCTGAAATCTGTTGTTTATTTGGATTAGTAAATGTTTTACTTCAATGTAAAAATGCAGATTGGGTTAATAGAATTAAGAAATTAATTAATAGAATACTCCCTATACAAAAGGAGTTTGCTAAATTACAGATTGAAGCTGGAGCCGATATAATTGGTGCAGGTGATTCAGCTATTTCTCAAATAGGTCCTATGAGATACGAAAAATGTTGTCTAGATGCCACAAAAGAACTTTTCAATTTTATTCAAAAAAAAGTCCCAGTTCTATATCATATTTGCGGTGATAATTCTGTAGTTGATAAAGAAGGAAGAGATATGTTAAAATTAGTATCAAGCACAAAAGCTGCAATTTTAGACTTAGATTATCAAGTAGATCTTAAATTAGCAAAAGAGAAAATTGGTAAAAACAATTGCATCAGAGGAAATACAAATACTCAAATTCTAGGAAGTCCAAAATATTTCATTTCAAGAGTTATTGAAGAAATAACTAAAACTATTGATACAGGAAAACCTGGAGGTTTTTATATTTATTCGTTGGGATGCGAAGTTCCCTGGGAGCCATTAAATTTAGCAATTCGAAACTTAAGTATAGCTAAATCAATCACGGAAAAAATGGGATATTATTAATTATATTCTAAACCTAAAAAGAAAAAAATCATTAATTTTCTAACCCTTTGATTTTTAATGGTGGTCGGGGAGTAGTTCTACGGTATTTAACCGCAGGATATCCTAATGTAAAAGTTCCAAGAACTTGACCATTTATCCCTAAGATATTCAAAATTTCTCGATTCATAGGAATTGCGCCTTGTAACATTCCTATCCAACATGTTCCAAGCCCAAGAGTTTCAGCAGCGAGCATACCATAAGTTATAGCTATTCCTGCATCGTTAGCACGAAATCCAATCATCGTACGACTTTTTTCAATGTTATTATAATATAGAACAATTACATGAGGTGCATTGTGAAAAATACTCCTTCCTATAGATTTAAAATGTTTAAGTGCTTGCTCTTTTGATTGAAATCCCATATATTCATAATTAGTCTTCACAATTTCATCGCTCAATGCCTCAATTTTTTCAGGATCAGACAAAATTAGGTATCTCCACATTCGGGCATTAGCAGCACTTGGAGCATACCTCATAACGTTGAATATTTTTTCTATTAATTCTTTTGGAACTTTTTTAGTTTTATAACGTCTAATCGATCGTTTTGCCCGAATAAGTTTATAAATTATATTATAATCCGCAATAGTTTCAGGTGAATCTATTCCTGGAAAAGTCTCAATATCGTCTAGACCTTTTGTTATAATTGCATTTTCGGGACAAATAGCTAGGCAATGTCCACAAATATTACATGTATCTAAGCTTTCATTGAATATGACTTCTTCATTTTCATTTAAATAAAAATAACCCCGCCTACATTCAAGGATACATTGCTTACAGTTTGAACATTTTTCTATATCAATACCAATAACTGACATAAAAATCTAATTTTTAATGAATTAATTATACTCTTTTTAATTTAATTATTAGTAGAATTAGAACTATACTAAATTCATAATATAGTTTTTATGGATCTTGGTTATAATTAAAATATTAAACACAATTCTAAATAGTAAGTATTTATAATGAATATTAAATACGAAGCAGAGAACTCTGATATTATAAAATCGCCATTATGGGATCTTATGCTTTCTACTAACGATTGTTATCTTGGATGTGGATGTGATGATGATTTTTGTGATATGCGTTTGGATCGTGTGAAAGCATGGGTTCAAGAGAATGATTATAATTTAGCATTAAGCCAAATAGATCAACTTATTACCAATCCCAAAATTGATATTGGAGTATTACAGTTACAAACAGGCTATCCTTTTTAAATTATGATGAATTAAAGATTTGGTTGCTGGAATGGAAAGAACTCATCAAAAAATCATTAAAAACTTAAATAATCAGTCAGATTGAAATCCTTATAACTATCATTAAATAATAAATGAAGAACGTGAATCAATTAAAATGAATGTTAAGAAATTAACAGATTATACTCTTTTATGCTTTATAAATCTTCCAGAATAAAAACTACTATAAAGGATAAAAATATTGGATCTTTTTAGATAAATTCTTCTGTCTTTAATCATCAACAATTTATAAAGTAAATATAAGATTCCAAAAATACCAATCAAATAACCTAAGGATATAACTACCCATTTTAATAAAATTAAATAAATAGAAGGAAACTCATTAGGTTTTACAATATAAAGTAAATATATTTCCAATCCCCTTAAACTTGGAAATTGAATTCCAATAAAATGAACTACCAAACCATCTTGCATATATTCAGAATAATCATAAGGATTAATTATCTTATATGCATACCACCTACCGTTATCTTCAAATATTATAAAATTTCCACTATAATATTGAGATGAAGATTTAATTCTAGCTTCACCATACACGATTTTCCTACTCAAAACGAGATTTAAAGTCGTAAAAATAAGTAAAGCGATCACACCAAAAAGTTGTTTGTTTTTTCTCTTTATTAATTCATCATTTCCTCTGATTTTTTTTGATAATTTAGCAGAATTCATTTGGAAATAAACTTTTTTTATAAACTTTCTAATCTATTCTTCACACGTATAGATTATTCTTCTACTTAAAAAAGTTGTCATGTTCAAACTTTTGAACAGCTATTAATGGCAATTTGTATTATATAAGTAATTAGTATCGTATAAAAGAATTCAATAATGTTTAAAAAGTGAAGATGGATAAAAATATTAAGGAGGTATAGCATTTACAATGGTATTTAAAAATGTAGAAAATAGGGATGATAAATTTGAAAGTCCGACAAAATCTAAATCTCGAAAAATTTATTCAAAAAATTTCGTAATTTATTATCTCAAAAGGATTTTTCATTATCTTATTATTCTACATGGAATAATGACAATTACTTTTTTAATTTTCTCCACTCAAGGACAAGTAATTTTTGATTTTTATTTCTATCTTACAATTTTTGTTTTTATCGCTTATGGGTTGATAATTTTTGGTCTTAGTTTTCTTTATAGACCTGAAACTGAGATAATAGCTCATAAGCCCGTAAAAGAGATATTATTGGAGGGTAGGACACTTCAAATTTATTGGTATATTTTTACTCATGGATATGCAGGGATAAGAGAAATTCAAAAGGCATTGAAAATTTCATCTTCTGGAACGGTTTCATATCAGGTATCTAAACTCATAGATGCGGGAATTTTATCAAAAGATGATGCTGAAGGAAAATATTACATAAAAGAAGAGATAAAAAAGGGAATATTCAAATTTTATAGTCGTATTGGAAATTGGGTTGTCCCTCGAGTTTCTTTGTATTTAATTATTTACATTTTTGGATTTATTTTATATTTAATTTTCGTATTCATTCGTGGCAGTCAATCTTTTACTGACCCAATGAGTTTGCTTTTATTATTTTTTTTAATTTTTGGAACTATAATACTTATTGTTCAAACTATAAAAGTGCGGAAAATAAAACCAACCTCATAATTATCCTATTCATACAATTTTAATATAAACTTTTTTTATTGTTTTTTTCCTTATTACATTAATAAAAATTATTTACGATGAGGAGCTTAAATTGAATTTTCGCAAAGAGAAAGATGTGCTAGGTGAATTGGAAGTTCCTAATGATGTTTATTGGGGAATTAATACTCAGCGAGCCATTCTGAATTTTAAGATTAGTGGAAAAAAGTTTCCTCCAATTTTTCTTACATCACTGGCCCAATTGAAAAAATCTTGCTTATTAGCAAATATGGAATTAGGTTTAATTGATGAAGAAATCGGAGGAACTGTATTAAAAGCCTTGGATGAGATTCTTATAGAAGAGAGATATTTAGATCAATTTCCGATAGATATTTATCAAACAGGGAGTGGTACTCAAACAAATATGAATATGAACGAGGTATTAGCAAATAGAGCTAATCAAATTCTAGGTTTTCCAATGGGCAAGAAACATCCAATCCATCCTAATGACCACATAAATAAAGCGCAATCTTCAAATGATGTAATTCCAAGTGCTATGCATATTTCTGCTATACACATGTTGCAAAAACTCTTTCCAACTTTAAGTAGGTTAAAAGAATATTTAGAAAAAAAGATTGATGAATTTAAAGGTATTGTAAAAGTAGGAAGAACTCATCTTCAAGATGCTGTTCCAATACCATTAGCAATGGAATTTCAAGTATATAAAAAACAAATTGAAAATAATATAGAAAGGTTAAAAAATTCATGTGATGAATTACATTTTCTTCCAATTGGCGGAACTGTATTAGGAACAGGTTTGAACGCCCATAAAGATTTTGCTAAAATTACAGTTTCTCACCTCTCGAAGATAACCAATTTACCTTTTAAAGTTAATCCTGTAAAAGCGGAAGGTATTGCTTCCCATAACACAATTGTTAATCTTAGTGGAAATCTTAGATTATTAGCTCTCTCATTATTGAAAATGGCTAATGATATACGTTGGATGGGAAGTGGACCACGAGCGGGGTTATCCGAATTATTATTACCCCAAAATGAACCTGGATCATCAATAATGCCTGGTAAAATAAATCCAACTCAATCTGAAGCACTTATCCAGGTTTGTCTTCAAGTAATTGGAAATGATTCTGTTGTTTCATTAGGAGAAGCGTATGGTAGCATATTAGACTTGAATGTTTGTAAACCTATCATGATAATAAATATACTTGAGTCAATTGAAATATTAATAGGAGGAATTCATTCATTTATAGATAATTGTTTAATAGGTTTACAGGCTAATAAAGATCACATTAATGAACAATTAGAAAGGATCCTTATGATTGTTACAAGATTAACACCCATAATTGGATATGATAAGTGTGCTGAGATTGCCCAAACGGCATTTAGATCTGGTAAGACATGCAAACAAGTGATAAAAGAGATGGGCTTAAAAGTAGATAATTTAGATGAGTTACTGGATCCAAAAAAAATGATATAATTTTAAAAATTGAAACTTAATCGATTGAATACTATATAGTTTAAAAATCAAATTAAGAAAAATAATCTAAGAAATGAAGCAATTATTTTAACTCAATTCTGCTTTTCTAATCTCAAACATTTAAAAATAAATTCTTTAATTATTTTTTTACAAGGTATAAAGAAGAATTTTTATGGTTGAAAATGCAATAAGAACGTTCAAGTTAAATTTAGATGGGACATTTGATGAGATTGCTCAATCAATTAAAAAAGATAATCTTGTAGAAGAATATTCAAAAGTTTTACTCAATCTAAAAAAGGCACTTATTTTTGAAGAACTTAAAGATGAAATTAAAAAGTTAAATACTGAAGGGTTAAATTTACTGAAAGAAGGTAAACTCTTACCTTCACTTGAGAAATTTAAAAAATTCAGGAATCTTTAAAATTATATATAGGATAAAAGGAATTCTTTTTTAGGATTACTTTAATTGCCCGTAAAAAACTTCAGTATCATATTCAAATTGGATATATCCATTTATCTCGTATTTATTGAAAAGCCTCTTCAAATCAAGTATCATCTTCTCATAATTAGAATGTTCATCTAATGGTATATATGAAGTCGAGAGTAATCTACCTTTCAAGCCTTCAAAATCGAAAATTTGCACATTATAGAATATTTCTTTCGAATAACTTATTTTAGATTTGTCTTCTCCAAAAAATTTATCATAATCAAGTTTTTTTTTCTCAATAGCTTTATAATCTGTTCCATATTTTAAGAGTAATAATTCATATTCTTCTAGGAATTTATTATTATGTTTCTTACGACGATTCCAAATTAAAATAACCCACCCCTTAGGTTTAAGAATACGCAAAAATTCAATTTTAGCTTTTTCTAGATCAAACCAATGAAACGCTTGTCCCGCAGTTATTATATCAATTATATTTGGTTCTAAAGTTGTGGTTTCTGCTGACCCATCAATACTGATAAATTGAGAATATTTTCTTAATAAAATTTCAGCTGCGCTCCTCATATCTCGATTTGGTTCAATTCCATATACTTTACTCCCTTCCTTTAAGAATAATTCACTCAAAATTCCTGTTCCTGATCCAATATCTGCAATTACTGAATATCTAGTTAAGATTTTTTTCTTTTTCAGGAACGTTATTACTTCATAAGGATAGTTAGGTCTATATTTGACATAATTTTCTACTCTTGATGAGAAGCGTTTTTTTGGATCTAATTTAAAACCATTATCAGCCATTATAAAAAGACTCCGATTTTTAGATTTAAAAATTAAAAAGAATAAATTATATTTTTAAAAAGGAAAAAGTCAAAATGGATTTATTTAGCATATTTTTGCTTTATTAATGTTAGCTTACCACCAGCCTTTAATTCTTCGAGATCACTTTTACCTAATGAATGAGTTAATGGAATTTCTGTACCCTTAGTAAGATTTTTTAAACTCACTTTACCTGTGTCTATAGTATTTAAATCTAATTCAAGATTATCGCCTTGTTCTATTTTATTATAATCTTCCTTGTTTGCAAATTTTAAAGGAACAATTCCAAAATTGACTAGATTAGCTAAATGGATTCGAGCAAAACTTTTAACTATAACTGCTTTTACACCTAAATATTTCGGAGCAATAGCAGCATGCTCTCTACTTGATCCTTGACCATAATTCTCTCCTGCAATCACAAATCCTCCGCTTTTTTGTTTAGCTCTCTCAGGAAAAGACTGATCTACTGCATTAAATACAAATTTACTAATTTCTGGTATATTACTTCGTAAAGGCAGTATTTGAGCTCCAGCCGGCATAATATGATCTGTAGTTATGTCATCTTCAACTTTTAATAGTACTTCACCTTCTAATTTCACTGGAATTGGATTAAATTCGGGTAAAGGTTTTATATTCGGTCCTCTAATAATCTCTACTTCTTTTGCTTGTTCTATTGGTAAGGGAGGGATAATCATATTATCATTTACTAAAAATTTCTTAGGCATTTCAATTTTTGACATCTTTCCAAATTTTCTAGGATCAGTTACTTTTCCTTCTATTGCTGCCATGGCTGCAACTTCTGGACTTACAAGATACACTTTAGCGCTTTTTGTTCCAGATCTCCCAAGAAAATTTCTATTAAATGTTCTTAATGATACAGCATCACTTTTTGGAGCAAGACCCATACCAATACAAGGTCCACAAGTATTCTCAAGGATTCTAGCTCCTGCTTCAACAAAATAAGCCATTTCTCCAGAATGTATTAAGTGATCCACTACTTGTCGTGAACCTGGAGAGATTGTAAGGCTTATATTTTGATTTATAGTTTTACCTTTTAACATATTTGCTGCAATTTTAAGATCACGTAATGAACTATTGGTACAAGATCCAATACATACCTGATCTACCTTTAATCCTTCTATTTCTTTGATTGTTTTTATATTACCAGGACTATGAGGTTCTGCTACAAGTGGTTCAAGTTTATTTAAATCAATTTCAATTGTTTCATCATATGTAGCATCTGCATCAGCTTCTAAAGGAATCCACTGATCACTTCTTTCTTGAGCTTCTAGAAATTCTTTAGTAATCTCGTCAGAAGGAAATATTGAAGTAGTGGCACCTGTTTCAGTCCCCATATTTGTAATTGTTCCTCGTTCTGGGACAGATAATGTTTTTACCCCAGGTCCTATATATTCTAAGACCTTATTAACTCCACCTTTTACTCCAAGTCTCCTTAAGACTTCTAATATTACATCTTTAGCTGATACAAAATCAGATAGTTTACCAGTTAAATAAATTTTCACAATTCTTGGCATTTTTAAACCAAAAGGACTTCCTGCCATCGCTGCAGCAACATCTAAACCTCCAGCTCCAATTGCGATCATTCCTACTCCACCCCCAGTCGGTGTATGGCTATCTGATCCCAATAATGTTTTACCAGGACAAGCAAATCTCTCAAGATGAACCTGATGGCAAATACCATTGCCTGGACGCGATAAATAAATTCCATATTTTGCCGCAATACTTTGTAAATAACGATGATCATCTGGATTTTTAAAATCCTCTTGCAAGGTATTATGGTCAATATAACTCACCGAAAGCTCTGTTTTAACACGTGGAACTCCCATAGCTTCAAATTGAAGATATGCCATTGTACCTGTTGCATCTTGAGTTAATGTTTGATCAATCTTTATTGTAATATCTGTATCTTTTTCTAACTTTCCTTCAACTAAATGCTGTTCTAAAATTTTTTCAGTTAAGGTTTTTCCCATTTTCTTCAACTATTTTCTATATTTTCGCATTTCTGGATTAAAAAAATATACAAAATAATTAAATTTAAAATGTTATTAAATTTTTCTTTTAAATTTCACCCATCACTTTCCCCAGTGGGAAGAGTTTTGATTTTTATTAATTAATTAAATAAGCTTTATATAATTCTCAAAGTTAAGTATTCATGATTTAAAATCAATGATCAATATGAGAGAAGATTTAGAATCACTTTCAAAAGATGAATTATTAGATTACATTGAAGATATTTCTAAAAACTGGTTAGCAATTGATGGTACTTGGTTTCAGGAAGTTGAACGAGAGTATGGATTGGAAAAAGCTATTGAATTAGATGTTGAACAATGGAAAAGATTTACCGTTATTGAAGCAAAAAGAATTATGCAAAGATTTAATATTCCTGAAAATGGTGGAATTCCTGCTCTAGTTAAAGCTCTAAAGTATAGAATGTATGCGAATATTAATATTCAAGAAATCAATGAAATTTCAGATAATAAATGTATATTTGAAATGATAAATTGTCGAGTTCAATCAGCTAGAAAACAAAGAGGACTCCCAGATTTTCCTTGTAAAAAAGTTGGCTTAGTGGAATACGGATTATTCGCTAAAACCATAGATCCTCGAATAGAAACAAAATGTATATCATGTCCTCCTGATCCCCATCCAGAAGATTATTGGTGTAGTTGGGAGTTTACATTAAAAGAATAAACATTAATTATCTGAATATAAAAGCTAACCTTTTAAATAATTTTCACTTATTTAATTTTTTTAACCTTCAAAATATGGCGATAGAAAGTTTAATAAGTTATTTTTCTTAGAACTAATTAAATAAGCCAATTATTTTCATAAAAATTAATCCTTAACAAAAAAATAGAATAAAATTTAAGATAAAATAATAAAATATTGATGTTTTATGTCAGAAGAATATTTAAGAGGACAAGTTAGTGCTAAGGAAGATGAAATTACAAGAATAGAGGAAGAAGCTGCTAAAAAAGAAGCTTCAGCAGAAGCAGAAATTGAACAGGACTTTGATCCAAAAATAAATGAGACCAAGTTAAAACTTGAAGAGGAAGAGAAGTTACGAGATGAAGCTATTGCAAAAGCAGCGGAATGGACTGAAAAAAAGAAAGAAAAAATTACTACTGTTAAAGAAATAACTAAAGAACTTGCCAATTTAAAGAAGGAAAAAGAAAAAGCCTTAAATGATAAACTGAAAGAAATTGAATCAGAAAAGAAAAATCTAATAAAAGCAGTTAATTCAGAAATTAAAAATTTACAAAAACAATTAAGCGCTTTAGAAAAAGCTAAAGCAAAAGAAGTTGCTGAGGAGTAATTAAGAATAATTTTATATTACAAATTATTTCACTTATTTTTTTATAAATCTTATATTTTTAACTATATCTTTAATTGATTTTATTTTCAAAATTAAGATAATTATAAGTACAACATGAAATATTCAATATAAAGAGGATTTAGACATTTATAGGCAATCTTTGGCCTTTTTCATTGATAAGATCTTTGTATTCGGGATATAGCCGAATTTCTTCGTAGAGCCAGTTAAGAAGTCTCATCTTTGAGTTGTATATCTCTACTTCTTCTTCAAATAACTCCATATGATCATCATAAAAAATATTGGTTAGTTATATCCAAGAGATTTGAATATACATATTTAGCTATATAATATCCAAGTATTATCATAAAATAGATAGAATATTATAGAACTTATTAAAAAAATATATTTTGAACTTAGAAATAATAATCGTTAAGATTTCAAATATTTTTTTTGAATATTTTCAAGATCATAAACGATTTCTTCAATTGGGTTTCCATTTATCACTTTATGCATTTTATCGATTAATTCTCTAGGGAACATATTAAATTCAGCAATAGATTCTTTATAATCTTTAAATTCATTTGATACCTCGTAAATATCTAAACTTCTTTTTCTATCAAATTCTCTCGTAATTATTTCTATAAAAGATTTTATTAAATTATTATGAAACTCATCTTCTAAATGTTGAGCTGTATAATTGATGTCATACACCATATGATCATACTTTTTATTGACTTTTTGGATTTCTTCTTCCCTTTTTTTGTTAATTTTATCAATTTTTGGCTGCAATTCCTTCTTTTTTTCTTCTATCTCCTTTAATTTAGACTTCAATCGATCTTTCATAATAGATTTTAATAAAGAACATTATTTAAAGAATTACTTATAAATATGTGAAGTAGAAATTTAGTTTAAAATATAAAAAAAAATTGTAAAAGTACTTGATATTAAGATTTTTTAACTTCTGTCTTTTTTTCTGTTTCTTCAGTCATTTTAACTTCAAATTTATATAATTTAATAAAAACTTAATAGTACAATTTATTTAAAAATTTAAGGGAATCAAACTTTCTGATATTGGTTTTAATTGGAGATTAATATGGTTAAAAAAATAAATATTCCAGAACCAGAAGCAGGTTTGAAATTTATTGACGTTCATTGTCATTTACCTTTTTTTCGCCCTAAAAATGATCAATTACCAACTGATAAAGATCAATTATTAGATTATTTCAATATGGGTGGTCTATTTTTAATCACAAGCACAATAGATATGCAAACATTGAATTTAACATTAGGTTTTATTGAAAAAGTAGAAGAGAATTTAGGTTTTACTTGTGGGTGGGCACCACAAACAGTAACTTACACTCCTTCAAATATCTATCATGATGAATGGAAAAAATGGATTGATTTTGTTCAAAATAATCGAGAGAAATTTTTAGCTATAGGAGAAATTGGATTAGATTTTCATCATGGTAAAACTCTTGAAAAAAGAAATAAACAAGTAGAAGTTTTTAGGGAAATTCTAGAATTAACTGAAAATTTTGAAAAACCTTATGTTTTACACGTAAGAAATGCAGCTGAAAATGAATTTGATAGACAACATCCGAAACATAGATTTAATAAAAAAGATGGAGCAACCAAAGAGATATTAAACATTTTAAAAGAATTTAAAATTAAACCTAATAAGGTAATGTGGCATTGTTTTTCAGGACCAGAAGAATACGGAAGAATTTTACCAAACCAAGGTTTTTTACTTTCAGTACCAAGTTCTGCTTATGGATTTGATAGATGGCGGAAAGCTACAAAAATCTCTCCATTAGAGTCTTTAGTCACAGAAACAGATTCATATTATCAACATCCATATAAAAAAGGACCATTTAATGTGCCCTCAAATGTAAGATATTCAATAGCTGCAATTGCTTATTCACATAATATCGATCAAAAATTTGTAAGTGAAAAAACAGTTGCGAATGCAGTGAAATTTTTCAATTTAGAAATTAAATAGAAATTCTTAATAATTTTTTAATCTTAAATTAAAAAATTATATGTAAAAATTATTTGAATTAGTGAATTATATGAAAATTTTAATTACATATTATTCTAGTACTGGAAATACAGAAAAAGTAGCTAAAAGTATTAAAGAAGGATTAGAAGGCAAAGAAGTAGATTTGAGACCTATTGAAAATGTTAATCCTTCAAAATTAAAAGCATATGACTTAGTCTTTTTAGGCTCAGGAATTTATGCAAGTCGGGTGCATAAATCTCTCCCAGATTTAGTAGGTTCTGCTCCAGAATTACCTCCTAAATTTGTGTTTTTTTGTACTCATGCTAGCTTAACAAGTTATCAGGATGGATTTAAATTGGTTAAAAAAGCACTTGAAAAATCAAATTCTAGCATTGTAGATAGTTTTGATTGTATGGGAGATAATATTGGAATACCCGAAGAAACACGAAAAATGATGTTAAATAGATTACCTCCAGAAAAAAGACAAGAAGCTGAAGAACACCAAAATCGACTTAAAGGGCGTCCCAATGCCGTAGACCTTGAAAATGCTAAAAAATTTGCTCAATCTCTTATCGAAAAGTTATCATCTTTATCTATAAATCTTCAGCTTTAACAGTATATAAAATTCTTATTAGTTTATTTTTTATAAACTATAAACGTAAAAATCAGTCTAAATTTTATTTAAATACTAATTTTGATAATAAACTCTTATAATATAAAAATAACTCAAAAATGAATGATCTCAAATGATAAGAAGTCAAAAAATAATTTTAATTATAGCCGCATTAGTAGTTGTCGGTGGAGCATCTATATTTGGAATTCTTGTAGCTGTAAACTGGGGAGAATACAATCATTCAGAGAATTTTTATTCAAGTTCACCAATAGAAGAAATTAATATTGAGAGTGATATAGGAGCTATTAATATTCAATATAATACTACTCCTACAGATTATTATGCTAAAATCGAATTAGATATTGTTATAAGAGGGGGTTTTGTTTCAGGAAAATCTTTTTCAAATTTCTTTGAACCAGTTATTTGGCAAAATGAAAGTACTCCTATAGCAAGATTTGAATTAAATGCTAAATCAACGACAGTATTCTTCTTAGGACTTTCAAGGAAGATTAACATATATGTTACATTAAGATCTGATGTTATGTATAATATTGATGCATATACGAGTACTGGTTCAATAAAACTAAACGCTTCAAGCAATAAAATTATTAATAACACTCAATTAAGAACTTCTACTGGTTCCATATCGTTTACATCTGCCATAAATACAAGTTTCCTAGGAACTCTTGATCTGCGTACGAGCACAGGCAGTATTAGTGCCTACGCAGTTATGACAAATTTCTCCCATGGATTAACAACTCAGAGTGATACAGGCTCTCTCACATTAAGCCTTACTAATTGTAATATAAATGGTAATTTGGTTGGAACAATATCCACAGGGAGTATGACAATTGTTAGTTATAATACAGTATACAATAAAGATTGTAATTGGGATTTTGAAACATCTACCGGGAGTATTGATGTCTCAATAACGCAATTAATAGAAATGAAAGCTAATATTACAGGTGATATTCAAACATCCACAGGTAGTATTGATGTAGTGTATAATGATGGTCTTCCTAATGTTGGCGCACAATTTACATGTAGTACATCTACAGGCTCTATAACATATACAGATTTAGGGGCTGGTGGAATGAATAAGGCGGGAGGCGTTATTTCAACTGATGATTACAATACAGCAACTAATAAATACATATTTAGTTTAGGTACTTCTACTGGAAGTATTGAAGTTAAAGGTCAGAGTTCATGAATTTAAATTTTTAAATTCTATTTTTTTTATTATCAATTTCTTTCTTTTGGTTCTTTATGACAATAAACTAACTTTTTAGAAAAATTACGTAAGTAGGAGGCTTTTAATGAAGTTACTATTAAAACAGATAAAACCTTTTAATAGATTCAGAATTTAATTAACTATCTTTGAATTAAAGATTTTTTACATAATTGATAAAAAAAGGGTTGTTAAAAAATGGTTAGTGAAGATTTACTTCAAAAATTAAAAGCTTTAAGAGAACCTTCAGGTGAAAGAAAACCATCTGATGCTCTTGTTTTGTGTGAAGCAATGAAACAACTTGCACAAGAAAATGAAGATATTAAAGAAGAAGTTGAAGATATGGATACAATTGTTGTACAATTTATATGGACTGATGTTGATTATCATTACTGGGTAAAGGTTGGAGAAGGTAAAGTAGAATATGGAGAAGGAGATGTCGAGGATCCAAGCGTTACCATGAAAGCGACATCCACTATTTGGGCTGGTATGGGTGCTGGTGAAATTGAATCTACTAGCGCATATATGAGTGGTGATTTACAGATTGAAGGAAATCTCCAAGATGCAATTGCATATGGGGAAATTAATAACATGGTAGGAGAAGTATTAAGCGAACTTAGAGGAGAATAAACTTTTCAATACATTAATTTATATATTTTTATAATTTATCAAATTTTTAATTTTTTATTTATTTTTATATGAAGAAGCAAAAATAAAGATTTAATATAAAACTGAGTTTAAAAATTAATAGAAGAGTTTTAAGGAAATATACCTCGTAATTCGATAGCTCTAGCAATTCTAGAAACCGCAATAATGTAAGCAGCTGTACGAAGTGGGATTTTCCGTTCTTTTGACACCTGACAAACCTCTTCAAATGCCTCTAAAAGAATCTTTTTTAACTCCTTGTTAATCCGGTCTAAATCCCAGAAATAAGCCCTAATATCTTGTACATACTCAAAATATGAGACGCAAACACCGCCAGCATTAGCAAGAATATCAGGGATTACATGTATACCTTTATTATAAAGAGTTTCATCCGCTTCTGGAGTAGTAGGACCATTAGCACCTTCTATTACAATTTTACATTTGATCTTATCAACATTCTGTTTAGTTATTTGATTTTCTAGAGCTGACGGAATTAAAATATCACATTCAAGGGTAAGCAATTCATCATTTGTAATCAATTTGTAATTTTTATCTTTATAATCTTTTAAGTAATTACCTTCTTGAGTCCACTTTAATAATTTTGGAATATCTAATCCTTCAGAATAAAATAATCCCCCAGATATATCCGAAACAGCAATTACCTTACATCCTTCTTTATATAACAAATCAGCAATCGTACCACCTACATTTCCAAAGCCTTGAACAACGATTTTTTGGGATAGTAAGTCAATATTTATTTTTTCACACATTGCTTTTAATACAATATATAATCCCATTCCTGTCGCTTGCTCTCTTCCAACAGAACCACCAATTTCAATTGGTTTCCCAGTAACTACTCCAGGAACGGATCTCCCTTTATTCATCGAATATGTGTCCATAATCCAAGCCATAACTTGAGCATTAGTATTTACATCTGGAGCAGGGACATCAATATCAGGACCTATAATATTAATTATCTCAGAAGTATACCTTCTAGTAAGACGTTCTAATTCTGCTTTTGATAATTTTCTTGGATCTACACAAACTCCTCCTTTAGCACCCCCAAGAGGTAATTTTAAAAGACTACATTTCCATGTCATCCAAGTTGCTAATGCTTTAACTTCATCAAGATTAACACCTGGAGCAAACCTAATACCTCCTTTTCCTGGACCTCTAACAGTTGAATGATGGACTCTATACCCTTCATAAATTTTAAGTGTTCCATCATCCATCTTGATAGGAATAGTAACTATTAATGATCTTTCTACTCTTTTAAGATACTCTCGCACATTAGGATCTAATCCCATTTCCTCAGCAACTATATCAATCTGTTTTTTTGCAACATCAAATGGATTTTCTACCAACTATTATCACCTTTAAAAATTTTTTTAGCAAATTATTAATGTAATTAATACAATTTGAAGCAAATATGATTTTTATAATTATTTCTTGATTTATAAAAAACCTCTAAAAAAAGATATCATAAATTAACAAGGGAAAATTGTACAAATTTGAGAGGCTCATAAGCACATCCTCCTGAATCGAGCCCTCCAAGTTGATCCAATATCTTTTGTGGGATAAGATTATCCCCAAGCCACAAATCCTTTAAATTCATTAATGATTCTAAGCCTTTAACTTGTATTATACGGTTTTTTCCTAAATCAAGTGTTTCTAATTTTGTTAATGTCTCAAGACCTTTGATTTCACCAATATTATTCTCTGAAAGAAATAAATTCTCTATATTTGTTAGTGAGTATAAACCAGTAATATGAGAAATTTCATTTTGTTTTAAATTTAGGATTCTTAAACTTCTACATTTTTCCAACTTCTCAATTTTTGATATTTGATTGGTATTCAGCCATAGTGTCTCTAAATTCTCTAAATTCTTGAAACCTCTTATTTTTTGGATTGAATTATTGTTAAGATATAAGCTCTTTAACTTTTTAAGGTTTTCTAGGCCCTTAATATCTTTAATCTTATTTCCAGCCAAATTTAAGACTTCTAAATTGTCTAATATTTCAAGATTTTTAATTTGCTGTAATTGATTTCCTGCAATCCAAAGCACTTCAAGATTTGTTAAAGCCTCAATATTTTTAATCTCTTTAATATTATTCCATGAAAGATCCAATCTTTTTAATGAATTTAAGTTATCTAATCCTTTTAATTCTGTTATTTGATTCCCTCTTAAATATAATTCCTCTAAATTTGTAAGATTTTCTAATCCTTTTATTTCATTTATTTGATTACTAATTAGATGTAAAATCTTAAGATTCTCTAAATTTTCTAATCCTTTAATTTCTTTAATATCATTACTCCCTAAGTTTAAGATCTTTAATTCATTAAGGTTTTCAAGACCCTTAATTTCTATAATCCTATTTGAACTCAATTCAAGATTACTTAGATCTCTAAGCTTTGACAATCCTATTATTTCATCAATATCTTTTATTTCTAAAAGACCTAAATCAAGGAATCCATCCTTTACTTCATATTTAACACCAGCAATTTCAACAGATTTCATTTATTTTACGCCGTTTGACTTTTTAATATAACGAATTTATACTAAATCGGTATAAATAATTATATAAGACTTATTATTTATTCATTTTTTTTATTTAAAACTTATTCTATGTTCAATTAAGATATCATTCATTTCTAGACCATAATAAGAACTTATTATAACTACCTTCAGTATTAAATAAATATGAAAGCAATAGTCTGTAAAGAATGTGGATATTCTTTCGAAAATAAAGAACCTGGTTATTATTATTGTCCTAATTGTTTGAAAGAAATGAAGTTTCTTAAATTTGAAGCTTTCTGCGGGGCTAAACCTGGAGAACTTTATAATAGGGATTAAATAATAGTATATATTTATTTTTATTATATGTTTTATGCTGTTTGTAAAGAATGTGGGTATTCTTTCGAGAATAAAGAACCTGGGTATTATTTTTGCCCTCAATGTAACAAAAATGTTAAATTCTTGAAATTAGAATTGTTTGACGGCGCTCGACCTTCTGAACTTCATGAAAATGATTAAAGTTATAAAGTAAAATATTTTCTTTCTTTTTATGGCAAGAGCACTCTATATGGATGATTCTTATCTCAAAAGTTGGAATGCTAAAGTTGTAAGTGTTAAAGATAATAAATATGTTGTTCTCGACAAAACGGCATTCTATCCTAAAGGAGGCGGTCAACCCTGGGACGAAGGTTTCATTATTAAGGATAATCAAAAATTTAAGGTAGTTTATGTTGGTAAATTCTCCGGAAAAATTAGCCATGAAGTAGATAAACCGGGATTAAAAGAAGGAGATGAAGTTAAATGTGAACTCGATTGGGAACGAAGATATACATTTATGAGATATCATACTGCCTCTCATCTAATCAGTAATATCCTTTACAAAAAGGCTAACGCTAAAATTACAGGAAATCAAATTGAGTTGGATAAAACGAGAATGGATTTTTCAATGCAAGACTATTCTCCTGAAAAGTTGCGAACTTTTGTGGATGAGGCAAATAACATCATTGACCAAGATTTACCAATAACGATCGATTATATGACTAGAGAGGTAGTTTTAGGAAAAGAAGAATTAGCACGTTTAGCAATAGGTTTGCCAGAAAAAATTGAAGAATTTCGTATTGTTAGAATAGGTGATATCGATGAACAAGTCGATGGGGGAACTCATATTAGTCATCTAAAGGAAATTGGCAAGATCGAGGTAATTAAAACAGTCAATAAAGGAAAGAATAATAGAAGAATGTATTTTATCCTTAAATAAAATATATTTCTTTATAATAGGCTGACTTTTAAGCTAAATACAGGTTTTTGACGTTTTTACTAATCCTTATAACCTTTTCAACAAAATGTTAAATATCAATAAGTGATTAAAGATCATTGATCATCTTTGATCACTACTATAAAAATAAGGCTTAGAAAAAAGACAAAATCTATATAAGTATGCTAATCTAATTTTATTTGGTTCATTTACTAAGCAAACACAATTAATTTTTTCTTGAGATCCTGTATTTATTTCATACTCAATGGATAAAAATAATATAAATAAATAAAGACCAGATGATTGTATAATGGGAGAGAATGAAATTGGCCCAAAAAAGAAAAGAAAATTATTTAAAACTCTGAATAAAAAGCAAAAAATCGGTATTGGAACAACGGGCATTATAGCAATAGCCGCAATTGTGAGTGGAGTTTATTTCTTTTGGGAACTACAAGAAAAGTCAGAACCAATATTTATTTGTGGTTTAAATGACAAACCAGATTCTATTGATCCACTTATTAACCCCGGTCCAAAATACGTAAATTTGATGATACTTGATCAAATTACAGAAGGATTATTTACTTACGATCAAAACAAAACGGATACTCCTATAGTCCCTAACTTAGCATTAAATGGGAGCTGGAGCCCTGATCACTTGAATTTCACGTGTACTCTGAGACAGAATGTTACATTCCATGATGGAACACCTTTTAATGCTGCTGCGGTTAAATGGAACTTCGAGAGAATATATAGATTTAGTAAAATTATGCAATATAATCAAATATGGGCTTGGAATTATTCATATCATAATTCAGAAGGGAAAACTTATATAAATCACACTGTAATAATAGACGACTATACTATAAGATTTGTATTAAACCAACCTTATGTTCCTATAAAAGATCTATTGGCTCTATGGCAATCATACATACTTTCTCCAACCTCCACTCCTGAAAATGAACCCCTTAGTATATATACTGACAAATTAATCGGAACTGGTCCTTTTATTTTTGATTCGTGTCAAGTAGATATTGATGGATATATTATAAAAACAGAGATGTCTGCGAATCCACATTATTGGGGTGGAAAACCATCAATAAATAAAGTGACTTTCTTATATTTAAATGATATAGAAAGAATGGATAGAATGCTATCTGGAGAACTTTCATATGCTATGGGAGTTCGTGATGATACTATTCTTGATACATTCAGAGACACTCCCGAAATTACTGTAATGCAAAAAACAGGATTGAGTTTTCTTTATCTTAATATGAATAACCAAAAAGTAAATGTTACTATGAGAAGAGCAATCTCATATGCCTTTAATTATATTCACTATATTAAAGAATTTTGGGGAGGACATGCAGTAAGAGCAAAATCTCCTATTCCAAAACAGATACGTTACTCTAACTGGGACGATTTTGATGTGCCATATTACAACATTTCTATAACACGTCAAATTTTAAAAGACGCGAACTGGCCCGGTACAATAAATTTAACTGCAGACGATAACATAACTGCTGGAAATGAATGGGAAAAGTTGGTTACAAATAATACACCATTAGCGACCTATAATTTCTCATCTTTTCACTCAGGGATGGATTTTATAGGGAATTTAGTAATCGAAGATCTTAAACAGATTGGGGTGAAAGTAAATCTCAATAGATTGACACAAATAGAGTATTTTGATAAACTATATAAAAGGGAATTTGAGATATTTACAGGTGGATGGGGTGCTGCAATGTTAGATCCTGTTGAAATAATTAATCCATGTTATTCATATAAACTCGATGGAGCTGAAGCTAATTTCTGTAGTTTTAATGATTCACAAGTACAACAATGGATGGAAGATGCTCTTCAAGAATTTAATGAAACCGCAAGAGAACAATTATATTTCAATATTCAACAAAAAATTATTGAAGAACTTAATCCAGTAATATTGTTAGTTTCTGTGATAAGCTATGATTTTTGGAATTCTGATATAAGAGGGTTTCCAATAAATTTTATCTTAAAATTTATCTTAAAAGATGTTTATTTAATATAATAATCTAAATAACTTTTTATGTACTTTTATTCAGAAAGGGGGATGCTATATAAATCCCACATAAAATTTCCAAGATATTCATATTTTCTTAGAGTAAAATCATAATTATTTTGAGTAGGAAAATCATATGAAGTATACATTTGTCCCTCATCTAATGGTAAGATGTCCCTATCGAATCCTTCCCATACAGTTTCTGTCTCAGGCCTACCAAGATCTGTTTTATTATACATTACAAATTGAGCTCCTATATTAGATGACTCATCCTTATAGATTACTCTAATTCTTCCTGCTTTTGTGAATGCAATCCCTGTGATATTACCACCCATTTCTTCATATTGATAAATATCAATCAAAGTATAACCCCATACATTAATGAAAGTTAGTTTACAATTCTGAGTATACTGATTATTATAAGATTTTAATGTTATATTCCCATAATTCACAGTTCCAGAAATATTACCTTCAAATGTACAATGAGTAAAATCATAATTAATATTTCCTCTATCTACATTTAAGAATAAGTCACTAACAGTAATACCCACTAGATTTACTATTTCTATTGCACCTTCGATTATGGAAGCATTAATATCAAAAATGATATCAGCTCGAAGTATAATATTGATGATAACATTAGCTTTATGTAAATTTGAAAATTCCTCCAATATATCTGATTTTAATTCTAAAGTGAAATTTACTGGAGAAGAAAAATTTTCCCAACCAATATTAAAAAAATCTAAATATGATTTTCCATTTAGGTTTGGACCCGCCATTTCAATATCTACATCTATTCTTATAAGGTAATCAGTAGGTTGAGTAGTATATTTTATATCGATTATACCCAAATCAGTATTTAGATTCAATTCTTTTTTAATTGGTGGTGTCGTTGATGAATATGTATATGTAAGAGATTCATCAATCCTGCTGAGATGTGAATATTCCGCTAAAAGAATAAAGGTTGGAAAACTTATAATAGTAAATATAAATATTAAGTTTGCTATAATAAGTATTGTCTTAGTTCTTTTCTCCATTTTTAGAAAATTTTAAAGAATAAAGGTCTCTTTAAGTAATTAGATAAGATAGATTTATATTTAAATTATTTACTAAAAAAATTTCTTTAACAACCTTAATTATAATTTATCAGAAAAATCATAATTTATTAATATTGAAATTCCTTAATAGTTATTTATTAATAAACTCAACTTAGCAAATGTCATGATTTTCGAACCTTTGGAGCGTTTTTTGTCAAGTATGGCTATTTTTATATTATTTGTCTGCAGTAGTTCTTACCTTTCCAAAGGACTTAAAAAAGATGATAAAAATGAAAAATTCTTAATGATTGGGTTTGGAGTTTTTTGGCTTAACGTTGCTTTGACACGCTTAGTGTTATTTATTATCAATTATTTTCAAGAAGGAACTTATATTGGAGATTTAAATGTTATTATACAGACTTATAACGTCATTAATTATCTCTTTCTATATTTTTATTTATATCTATATACCTATGTTTTTATTAACACCACAATTATAATAGTTTTGTTTATTTGGTCTACATTTAAATCAAAGCGTGAGTTTCAAGCAATCTCTTCAGTGGTAACCCTTGGATTTGCCACTTTTTTAATTGGTTGGAGTTTTGAGGCAATAATGATAAAAAATTCAAACGTATTTTCCCCTATGTTAGGTTCAGTATTTATTATAATAGGAGTTCTTATTGCTACTTCTCCATTAATAGGTTATTTTGAGTTATTTTCTAAAGTAATTATCAAATTATTTGTATTGATTATGATAATTTTACTTGCAATATTTATAGGTTTAACATTATTCTTTAATCTCCGGTTAATAGATTTATTTTTAATTATGATCTGGATTGCAATTTTTACACTAATTTTAATTTTAGGTTATATAATTTATTTTTATACAAGGAGAACAGAATCTGCTTCTAAAAAAGAGGAATTGCAAGAAACTTTAAGGATTTTTACCAAACCGTTAAAATTCAGTGTTGAAGATGTCAAATATAGCAGAGAAAAAGGATTTTGCTTGGTGTGTAAAAATAAAATTTCAGGGTTAACTTATGTATGTCCCAAATGTGAAGCTTGGTATTGCATAAAATGTTGCGAAGCTTTAACTGAGTTAGAAAACAATTGTTGGGGATGTGAAACACCTTTTACAAAGTTTAGTCCTATAAAATATGAAAGGTAAAACTAATAATGAAATTGAATAAAATTAAAGAACAATATATATACAAAGGTAAGTACTAATGATAGAATTTATAATTTTGATTTTAATTATTTTCTTAGTAATAACTTTTCTTACTTCTTTATTAATATCAATATGGGTATATCAAGATGCTAAAAAAAGAAATTTGAATGTCTTTTTATGGGTTTTAATCATTTGGTTAATTCCTTTTTTATTTGGATTATTTATTTATCTACGATCAAGAGAATAATGATTAAAAGAAGTTTCCTACTGAAAAAAGAAAATTTAGTAAATTAATCCCCTATTTAACCAAGGCAATCACTTTAATTAACATTAAAGCCTATAATAAAATTAATTATAAATATAAGAAGGAAAAGCTATTATTATCAAAAGAGCTAGTTATAACTTCATTAAAGGTAATCAGTAATTCTAAAAATAGTTTTGAATAAATGGATTGTGAAAATTAAATCTCTCAAGATAATGAGGGAGGGATAAAAATAGTCTCGGTTGAAATTTTGTTAACAGGAGAAGAAGGAGTAGGAAAATTAACAATTTTAAATTTATTCCCCGGTGAAAATATATTAGAAATAGATTTAGATTTAAATGAAATTTTAAAAAAACCAATTGATCTTATTGAACTTAAAGGAATTGAGCAATTGATTCTAAAAGTTATTGAATTAAAGGAATTAATTAGTAATTTGAAATCCTATAAAAAACTCTTACAATCTATTAATATAATTTGTGTAGTTACTAATTCAACTTTAACTAATGTTGAAAAGTCTCAAAAATTATTATCAAAATTAAAACAAGAAATTCAAAATGTAGACTATTACATTATAGCTAATTTTCAAGATAGAAAAGGAACTGTCATAGAAATTGAAAAAATTGAAGAAATTTTTGGAGAAAAAACATTTGGATTTTCAGCGGTTCAGAAGGATTCTAAAGATGAAATGAT
>JBHLOG010000167.1:0-6805 GCA_048940765.1 Promethearchaeota archaeon
ATTACATCTTTCTGATAACCATATACGCTACAAGTAGATGCAAATATGAATCTTTCAACACCAGCCTTCTTGCAATACTGCGCTACTCTGGTACAACCATTAAGGTTTATCTCATAAAAGAGGTTTTGTGGTATTCGTTTAAGTTCATCTGGTTGCGAAAGTGCAGCTAAATGGATAACAATGTCAATATCATCTAAAATTGATGAATTGAAATTTCTTATATCTTCTTTAATAATTTCCACATCATCCTTAAAGGATTCTATGGGTTCTTCTCCAAATAATAGCAAGTCTAAAATTTTAACTTGATATCCATTTTCTAAAAATAGAGGTACTATTGAGCATCCTACAAATCCACATCCACCGGTAACTAAAATTTTCATATTAATTTCTCCTTTTTTAGGTTTTTTGTATTATAAAATTGAGATTTACTTATTAGGTAAATAATACCAATCCCAAGGTTTTCCGACTCTCGGATCGTTGGTCTTTCCATTAATAGACTTAGGAACTATAGTTGCGTCATTCCAATCTCTTCTTTCCTCATCGGGATCACTATAATTATAGAGGCGATTCACACCGTATAACATTTTTATAGGTTTTGTACCGATGGCTTTATATCCGTGCCAAAGAATTCCTGGCACTCTTGCTACTCTAAGATGCTCCTCACTTAAGACAATTTCATCTAATTCACCATATGTTGATGAATCTTCTCTATCATCGTATGCACAAACCTTAATGGCACCAACTACGCAAATGAAATAATCAATTTGCCCTTTTAAATGACGATGCCAAGCCCGAACTATGTCAGGATAACTATAAGAAAGATTGAATTGTACAATTTTATCCTCTAATAATAAATCTCTCCAATCATCTCTTAAAAGTTCTGAGAAAAATCCTCTCTCATCAACAAATTTCCTAATATCTCTGATAATTATACCCTTTATCATTTCTATCAAACTATTTTTGAAACAAAATTTTTATTAAAAAAATCAATATTGTAGATCTTTTATACTAAGTTTTAATATTTATAATTTTTAAAAAATCTATATAATTATGAAAAAGTTATTAATTATTGGTGTAAGTGGGCTTACGGGTTACAAATTAGCCAATTTATCTACAAGGTTCTATAAAATCTATGGTACTTACAATAAACGTCTAATATCTCTCAAAGATTGTGAAATTTTTCAACTCAATAAAACAGATAAGAAAGATACTCATTCCCTAATAATGGAGATTAAACCTAATGTTATAATAGATTGTTCTGCTTTGCATAATGTTGATTATTGTGAAACTCATCGTGAAGAAACATGGAATGTAAATGTTGAAGCAACTGTTTATATAGCAAATCTTTGTAAAGAAATTAATGCTCGATTTATCTACATATCCACAGATTATGTATTTGACGGAATTGATAAACTTTATAATGAGGACAGCAAAACGAATCCTTTAAGTTACTATGGATTTTCTAAACTTAAAGCAGAAGAGAAGATTTCTAATTTAGGAATTAGCTATGCGATAGCCAGAACTAGTCTTGTTTTTGGGTGGAATCCTGGTGAAATTCAAGGAAAAAGTTCTAGTTCTGGTAAATCACAAAATTATGTAATATGGGCACTAAATAAATTAAGAAATGAAGAACCAATAAAAATTGTCACAGATCAATATAGCACTCCTACATTAGCAGATAATTTAGCTGAATTTTTATTAGCGCTTGCCGGTTCAGAAATAAATGGAATCTTTCATACTACTGGAAAAGAATGCATAAATCGGTATGATTTTACAATCAAAATTGCTGAAGTATTTAATCTTAATAAAAAATTAATTACACCAGTTACTAGTGATATGTTCAAACAAGTAGCTAAAAGACCGATGCGTTGTTGTTTAGATTCTACTAAGGCACATCAATTATTAAAAATCAAGCCATTAACTGTTGAAGAAGCACTTCTTAAAATGAAAGGTCAGGAAGGTAAATTTTAATAACTTTTTGTATCAATTTGCTTGAGTATAATTATAGAATGGTTCTAAATGAATTAATTGAATTTTTATTCTTATGATAATTAAAAAAGCTTGATTGATTTAGACCTATTTAATATTATTCCAAGAAGCGGTAAAATCAATTGATGATTCTTAACTAATGTTGTCATGCTATTAATCCACCATCTTGGGTTTAGATATAGGATTTTATATAAATCTTTTTTTTGCTTTTCTAGATTAAGTTGGAATGGTTTATACTGATTATTGTCTAAAGAAAAGTCTGTTATTTTATTACGCCAGTTTAATTCAGTTCTTATCCAATTATTTTTAATTGCTAAATTTGTAAATTCGGTACCATTCATCGCAATTAATAAGGAAATTTGCATTATTTCGGGTAATGTTAATTTTATAAAGTCTTCTGTTTCTTTCAATGTTTTTTTGCTTTCTCCAATATATCCGAGTATTAAGTTTAATTGGATAGGGATTTTTTCTTCTCGAGTCCATTTTAATGCTTTTACTGCTTGAGTGATTTTAATCCCTTTTTTCATATTATTTAAAATTTTTTGCGAACCAGATTCTATACCATAGGAAATCCCTGTACATCCTGCAGCTTTCATTATTTTCAACAGCCTCTTATCAATTAGATCTGCCCTAGAATCACAGAACCATTTAATTTTAAGATTTTCTTCTATTAGTTTTGCACATAACTTAATTACCCGTTTTCTATTGATTGTAAATATTTGATCATAAAACCAAACGTATTTTATATTTCCCAATTTTTTCAAAATTTTTAATTCCTTAAAAATATCATCTTCAGATCGTCCACTATATGGCGTGTGAGCGTCAGGACAATAAAAGCAGCTATAAGGACATCCTCTACCAGCATAAATCAAAGCATATGGCCTTATTAAAGGAGTATATAAATAGTACGGCTTAAAAGAACTTATTAAATCGTATGCTGGTAGTGGTAATTCTCTAAAATCCTTTTTCATTTTCAATTCTTTATTAACTAAAATTTTATTCTTATCCTCTCTACAGGCGATTCCTTCTAAGCCTTTAAGATCTTCTTTTTTATCTAATTTGTTTATTAGGTTCTCAATGACAGAAAAAGGATCTTCAATTATTTGAATATCCAAAAACGGATATCGGGATAATATTTCTTTTGAGGCATTCTTTGCAAACCAAGAATATCCTATTGTTATACAATTAGGATTTAATTTCTTTACAATCTCACATATTTTTAAATCAAAATCGATTATCCAAGCATTAAAAGTAAAAATTAAGCAATTAGGATTTTTATATATTAATATTTTTTTTAAAAAAGGATAACTTAAATTTTGAGCATTAGCATCTATAAAATCAATTTGATGGTTTTTGTTTCGTAATATTGAAGCTACAATCAATAAAGTTGCTGGAGTGTCAACACGGTAATTGCACACAAATTCACAACGTCCCTCACGAGTAACTGAAGATCCATGAAATCTTGGTAGATTAATTAATAAAATTTTCATATATAGGGTTCTTATTAATATTTTGAAGTTATATGTGTTTGAGTTAAAATTATTTAGTTTTTAAATTTATATAATTATCTTGAAAACTTTTCATTATTAAAATTTATTAAATATCAAAAAGAATAGAATTTCTATGAATAATTCTAATAAAAGTTATAAAAGTAAAGTTAATACAAATTTTACCTACGTTATTTTAAATAAGCAATTTGAAGATTTTAGAAATGAAGAGATTATAAATGAATTTGGTCAAATTATAGGAAAAATCAAAACCAATTTATTTACTCAAAATAAGAAATTAGAATTCCAAGATTTGAAAAATGAGAATTTTTTTTTTTTGGAAAGAAAGAATAGTTTTTTGTATAAAAGCTATATTTTAAAAGGTCAAGCAGGAAAAATAATTGGAACGGTTAAAAAGAAAAGATTTCTTATCAAATCATCAAGAATTAAACTTGAAATTGATAAAGAAAGCAAGCATTACACCGCTATGGGAGATTTTAAAAATTGGAATTATAAAATTATAGATACTTCAAATAATAAAATAGCAGCCAAAGTAAAAATCTATGAAGAAGAGCTTTCATCGATATATGATTTAGATATAAATTCAAGTAATTGCTTTCTTTTAGAATTTATAAATAAAAATATTGATAAATTTATAATTGCAAGTTTTGTAATTTCTATTAATGATCTAATACATTATCAAAGAAATTTATCAGATATATTTGGGATTGAACGAAGAATTGCCCGACTACGCCCCTTTGGACCAGGAAAATCACTAAATTAAGTTTAAAAGAATAAATTTTCGAAAATTATAAGCTAAGCTTTTTATAGAATTAATCAAAAGGAATTTAATCAAAATATGGAGCATAATATACTGATAAATCTCCAAAATAATTGTAGGTAATATTAAATAGAGTAATGTTATAAAATTTAGGCAATAAGATGTTATTAGTGAAATCTGATTTATTTAAATAATATGAAATAAAGAACTGTGAAATTAAGACATATTGAATCCTCTCACTTTTTAAATATTCAATTTGTTGGATACATTGAGTTTCATTAAATTCTTCTTCAAAAATGTCATAAAAAAAGTATTGTCTCACAAATGTAATAGAATCTGTACCAACTCCCATAAAAAAGTTATCTCCTACTAAAACACCTGAACGAACGGGAATATTTTCTGAAATCCAGTTAAGGGTGGTAATTGCTGATTTTGAATATCTAAATCGGGTGCTACCATTAATGAGTCCTGATATAATAACCCCCGAGAAAGAAAACAGAATAATACTTATAGCCATTATGTTTTTTAGAATTGGGTATAAAAACTTATATTTTTGAGAAAGTCTATAAGTTTTCAATTTATTTAAAAGTTCAAAAATTCCTATAGACGTAAAGATACATAAAGCAGGTATTGAATAAAACCAAATTCTATTAAACCAATAGTCCATCATAAAGATATTTTCTTCTGGTATCTCCTTTGGTGGTATTGGATAATTTTTGATATTCTCCATAAAAATTAGTGAAAAAGCCAATAAAAAAGAAAAAATGATCCATGAAATTAAACTTAGGAATAAACTTTTTGATTTCTTATAACAATAATAAGAAAATAAAATTCCTAAAATCCCAATAAATCCTAAATTTAAATAAAATTTATCTAAATATAGAAAGAAGAAGGATTCATTCGCTAAATTTACGTTTAAAATAAATTGCTCTATAAAAGTAATGAAAATTTCAATAATTAAAAAAGTAATGAATAAAAGTAAAAATATTTTGAAAATTAATATAAATAGAATATTATTCTTCTGCTCGGTTTTTTCTCTTTTCTTGGAAGCTTTAAATCCTATGAGATAGAGAAAATACAATATCAAAAATAATACTAAAAAGACTGGATATGTAATAATATATGGCGATTTGATTCTATCTAAAAAAGATAATAATCCAGGATTAAAAAAATATGGAAAAAATCGAAGTATCATATAACTTAAGTAAAAATTTAATAAAATATCAAAAAAAACAAAAAAACTAATAATTGAAAACACAAAAACCAGCAAAATTCTGAATATATAGGCCTTTT
The DNA here is from genome assembly GCA_048940765.1 of Promethearchaeota archaeon. GTDB lineage: Archaea > Asgardarchaeota > Lokiarchaeia > Sigyniarchaeales > SOKP01 > Loki-b32. The sequence continues at coordinate 5,551 of JBHLOG010000167.1, forward strand.
CTCTTTTTTCAGAGAATATTGAATATATAATAAAAAAAACTAATCCAATCAATAGGGGAAACGCATAAGTCATAAAACTCAATATTAAAAGAAATGATGCTAAGATAATGAATTTAAAGTCACTAGTCTTCCAAAATTTTCTTATCTCAAAATTGCTTATATTTTTGTTATTTATTACTATAAAAAATAAAGCAATACTTATAAAAAATAAGAAATATGAAAAGCTTTTATATATAAAATGAAATTCACTATCAAAAATTAATCGTGAAATAAGAGGATTAAGAAATAACCCGGAAAATAACACTACAAATATTGTTGATAAAATATCATATTGTTTTTTGGAATTGAAGATTATAGATTTCATGAAAAGAAATACTGAACAAACAAATAAATAATTAAATGGCGCCAACAATGTATTTGCATTAATATAAGGTAATCCAGTTAAAGCACTAATACCAAAAGAGAAATATCCCCAAAAGTTAGGATAATAGTCAATATATAGGGGACTAATCCCTTTAATACCTATAAGATTAGCATATTTAATACCATCCCATGGATCTCCAGGAGGAAGGTAATTCCAACCGTATGTAAATCCAATCGATATTGTTAAAACTGCTAATGCGAATAAAATAATAAATAAAGTATTTTTTGAGATGGCTATCTTTATTTTAATTATTTTTAAATGTTTAAACCTGATTATCTGAAATATGATATCAACAAAAAACAAGATTAAAATTATAAAAACTAATAGTATACTTATTAATTCCCTGCTTAATCCAATTTGATCTAGAATCATAACAGAAACTCCAATAAATCCAAAAGAAATAAGAGGATATAAAGTTACTTTTAAAAAAAAAGGCTCAATTGAAAATTTTTTAGAAATTTCATCATTTTGAAAAAATAAAGAATAGAGATTTGATCCCGGTAAGAAGGCACAACCTATTATGAAAATGATTGCTCTTAAGTAATTTAATGGTAAAATATATTCCCAACTTATTAGTGAGTTATTGGAACTTATAGGAGGAATAAAAGTAGCTATAATCATTAATGCTAAAAGTATAAATTTTAAAAAATTCTCTGACAAAAAAGTGAATTTAAGTAATTGAAAATCATTTCTTTTGTCCTTTATATTAATGAATATTATAAAGATTAATGGAATCGCGAATAGACCTAACAGTAAAATAAGCGAAACTCTTGAATCATTTAAATTGATGAATATATTTCCAAAAAAGAAAATAGTTATGAAAAATGTAGT
>JBHLOG010000036.1:0-29439 GCA_048940765.1 Promethearchaeota archaeon
AAATGACGAATTTTTCCTAAACGTTGCATTGATAATGTATTTCTTTGAATTTCATAATCTAAAATTTCAATTAATCTGTGCTGAGCACTACCTTCTTTAACAGAAACAGGAGTAAATGAAAGTTTTGCCATTAGATCACCATCTAAATTCTTTGTTAATATTTTGTAATATTCATCTTCTTTTGATTCTTGTAAATCAATCTTATTCAATAAAACATACGCTTGATCTATTTTAGGAGAAAATTCGAATAAGTATTTTAAAAATTTATCAAAAATTTCACGTACTTCAGGATCAACAGAAGCAGAATCTACCATAAATACAGCAGTAGTTGCTTCTGAAAATATCAGCTCACGTTGAGATTCAGAAAAATATCTCTCAAGATAGCGTTCCTGACCACCTAAATCCCAAACGTTCAATTCCATAATACCACGAAAAATAAAATTTTCTCTTGAAACTCCCTTTGTTGGTTTCAAATTTAAGACTTTCATGAAATTATATCCTAGGCAAGTAGTTCTCATTAAAGATGTCTTTCCCGCTCCCGCCGGCCCAAATAAGAGAATTTTCATTAAATGCAAACCGAATTTGATTTTATTTTTTCTTTATCTTTAATATAATTTTTATACTTTAATTTTTATTTAATTTTTTCTAATTATCAAAAGAAATTTTAGTTTTGTTTAAATTTAATCTGATGACGATTCAATTAATATATCATTTTTAATTAATTTAAATTAAAAAAATCAGATTATAAAATAAGTAAATGGAATGATATTAAAATGGAAAATTCCCTTTTGAAACATATTAGAAATGTTCCCAATTGGCCAAAACAAGGAATTCAATTTAAAGATATAACTACTCTATGCAAAAATCATACACCATTTAAGGAGTCTTGTGATAAAATTATTAATAGCTATAGAAATAAAGGAATTACCAAGGTAGCTGCCATTGAAGCTCGTGGATATGTTTGGGGTGGAGTTATTGCATATCAATTGGGAGCCGGGTTTGTATTGATAAGAAAACCTGGTAAACTACCATACAAAACTTTAAGTGAAACATATGAACTTGAATATGGAACCGATAGTATTGAAATGCATATTGATGCTATCGAAAAAGGCGATAAAGTTCTACTTTTTGATGATTTGCTTGCAACAGGCGGAACTGCTAAAGCAGCTTGTAATTTAATAGAAAAAGCTGGTGGTGAGATAATAGCTATAGCATTTATAATCGAATTAACAGGAAGCCTGCATGGTAGAGATAAATTAGAAGGTTATGATGTTCTTTCATTAGTAGAAATTCCAGTTGAAGAATAAAATATTCTTGAAATAATAATGTTAAAGATATTTTTCAAAATTATTATTTTTTTATACTCTTTCTAATTCTGGTGGAATATAGTTAAATGTATTAAAAAATCTTTTTCTTATCATATCAATATTAAAATTTTGGGTTTGAGCTCCACTTGTTTCGACTACAAATGATCCAATTATAGCCCCCAATCGACATGAATCTAATAGAGTCATACTTAAAGTCAAGCCTGTTAATATCCCCGCACGGTATCCATCTCCAGCTCCAGTGGTATCTTTTACAGTATCAGGGATGGCTACAGGGATATTTAGTCTAAATATTTTTCCTTTTCCATCTTTATAAATCAATTCGGAACCTTCAGATCCTTTTGTAATTATTATAGCTTTGACATATTCAAGAATAGTTTCTTCAGATAATTCAGATTTTTCTTTTATTTTAATTATTTCATGGCTATTGCCAATTAATATTTCTGCTTTCTTGATTATATCTATTAAATTACTTTTCTTAAAAAGTGGAGTAACTTGTCCAGGGTCAAATATAAACGGAATTTTCATATCACTTAATTGAAAGGCAAAATTAGTCATAGCTTCTACACTCTGGGTTGAATTTATGGCGTAAATAAACTCTTCTGGATTAGAAATTTTTTCTTTTAAGTTAATATCCTTACACCTATCTAAGGCACCGCCATGAAAAATAATCATTTGATTAGATTTAATATCATTAACTATATAACAGGCAGCAGTGAAAACATCATTATGTACATCAACTAGCAATTCTACGTTTTTAAATCGTTTTATATGATCTTTATATCCCAATCTATCAAAATCATTTCCCACCGAACCAAATAAAGAAACTTTTACAATATTTAAAAGTCCTAAGTTATAAGCAATATTCCCTGCCGTCCCTCCAAAAAATTGATAACGACTATCTGCTGTAACAGTACTTTGATATTCCTCCTTATCGTGATTGATAGATACAGCATTAATAAAACTCTCTTTAAAACCCATTATATAATCAAAAGCCAATGACCCAAGAACAAGAATTTTGTTTTTTACCATAAGATACTAAATTAAGTTTTTGAAATAAATTTTATACTAATCAATCTTATCTTTAAACTTTATAGAATTTGGCTACATTGAATAAGCTTAATAACAAATAATTTATAAAATTTTAAATGTTATAATTTAAAAACTATATAAGTTGAAAAATATGGTGAAGATAGGTATAATTGGTGGCTCAGGTTTGGATAATCCTGATATTTTAAAGGATGCTCAAGATGTAGAGGTTAATACCACATATGGAAAACCTTCGTCTCCATTAAAGTTAGGAAAAATTCATGACGTTGAAGTAGTTCTCATAGCTAGACACGGAAGACAACATACAATTCCTCCAACACAAGTAAATTATAGAGCTAATATACAAGCATTAAAAGATCAAGGGTGTTCTCATATTTTTGCTACAAGTGCTTGTGGGAGTTTGAGAGAAAATATAGAGAGAGGGGATCTAGTCATTCTTAACCAATTTATTGATTTCACACGACTCAGAAAATTATCATTTTTTGAAGAATTTGCTCCTGGAGATATGAAACATACACCAATGGCAGATCCTTTTTCAGGAGAATTAAGAAAAATTCTTATTGAAACAGCTAAGGAGTTAAATCTTAAATTTCATGGAATTGGGACTGTCGTTACCATTGAAGGTCCAAGATTTTCTACAAGAGCAGAATCAAATATGTTTCGAATATGGGGTGCCGATGTGATAAATATGAGTATCGCTCCTGAAGCAATTTTAGCCAACGAAGCAGGTATTCCTTATGCAGCTGTAGCTATGTCTACAGATTATGATTGCTGGAAGGTAGATGAAGCACCAGTCACTTGGGAAGAGATATTAGAGATCTTTGGGAAAAATGTTCATAATGTTATTCTTCTATTAACTAACGTCATAAAAAAAATGAGATGATACATATATTTCTTGTTTAATATTTTTTTTAGACAATTTAAAGCTTAAAAAATTCAATTAAGAAAAATAAAAAAATCTATGAAAATTATTATAAATTCTTATTTTTATCTTTAATAATATTGAAATTTTTTGTTAGCTTTTTTATTAATATAAATTTTCTTGATTTCATTTTTAAAATTAAACCATGGTAAAAATTTCATTTTTGGGAAGTTGTAGAGAAATTGGACGTTCAGCTGTTCTAATAGAATCTAATACTGGAGCTAAATGTCTTTTAGATTATGGAATAGGATTTAATAATGGAGATAGACTACCAATAGAAACCGATTTTCAAAATTTAAAGGCAATTGCTTTAACTCACAGCCATATTGACCATTCAGGAGCTTTACCTCTAATCTATAAAACACATAGAGTTCCTTTCTATACTAACTCCATTTCATTAGAGATAGCTGAAGTATTAATAAGAGATATGATAAAAATCTCAAACTTTCCTTACCCATTTGGTCTTAGAGAGTTAGAATCTTTAAAACAATATACTTATTTTCTTAAGAATGGAAATCGTCAAAAAATTGATAACAATTTTTTCATTACCTTTGTTGATGCAGGACATATACCTGGAAGTGTTTCAATTTTAGTAGAAGTTGACGATAAACGTATTTTCTATTCGGGAGATATTAATACACAATCAACCAATTTAATCAACTCTGCAAGTTTGACTGATATACCTCAAATAGATGCACTAATAATTGAGTCTACATATGCTTTAAGAGAACATCCACCTAGGAAATTACTTGAAGAGAAATTTGTAGAAAAAGTTATTGAAAAAACTGAAAATGGTGGAAAAGTTTTGATTCCTGCATTTGGAGTAGCTCGTTCACAAGAGGCTTTACTTATCCTAGAAAAATATAATTATCTCGGTAAAATTTACATGGATGGGTTAGCAAGAAAAATCTCTTCAATTTATTTAGATTATCCAGATTATCTTAAAGATTTTGAAACTTTTAGAAAAGTATTAAAAAAAACTAAATTCATCACTAAGAAAAAAGATCGAATCGATGTGAACAAAACTAATGGAGTTATTATTTCTCCTTCAGGTATGCTTAAAGGAGGTGCGGCAATACATTATATCGAAACAATTTTAACAGATCCTATATCTGCTATATATTTAGTTGGATACCAAGTAGAAGGAAGCCCCGGAAGAGGTCTATTAGATAATGGAATTTTTGAATTTAAAGACTCAAGAAAGAGAAAGAAGATTTTTAAACATTTTCAAATTGAAGCTGAATGTGAATATGCCTATTTTGATTTTTCCAGCCATGCTGATTGCCAAAACTTAAATGATTACATTGAAAATATAGAATTTCGAAATAGATCTAATAGTAACATATTTTGTGTTCATGGTGATAACAAATCAACCACATGTTTTGCTAGTAACCTCGTAAAAAAAGGTTTTAATTCAGTGGCTCCCGAGATTGGAGAGGTTTATAAAATTTAGAGAAGTATGAAACTCTCATTATTTTTTTATCTCTTGTAATTGTTTATGAATTATATTGTTACAATGTTCTAAAAAAATACTTACTTTATCCAATGGTATTTTTGTACCAGCTGCAGGAGGATGTCCACCTCCTAATACATCCACATTTGATAATTTACAAGCATCCCTAATTGCCTTAGAGAGATTTATACCTTTATTAACAATTATTTCATGGGCTCTTCCCGAGACTTTATAAACATTTTCATTTTCCCTTTGTGCTAAACCAAATATTGGCTTGGATATATCTACACTTTCAGGATTTTCAAAAATTAGCATTGAAGCTATAGTTCCAATTATTTTTTCTGAAATAACATCCTCTCCAAAAAAGTATTGGATATATTCTTTTTGTTGGATTTTATTATTATCGATTAACCATGTTATGCTGTTTAATAATGCCTTTTTATAATTTTTGTGTATCTCTCGAGATTTCCCCAATGCAATTTTCCTATCTCCCATTGCTATTGCGATTCCTAATGAGGCATTGTTAGATCTTCCACAAGCATTAAGTAAGTTTGAAAATTCTGTTGCATCATACAATTTTGAACCAATTTCCTCATTTTTCAATAAATATCTATTTATAATTAGTTTGTCAATTATTTCATTAGGATCTATATCAAGTTTTACGGTTGCATATTCAATGATGGCTGAGGATATCTTTTGTTTTTCATCTTGATTGAGATCATTTAGAGTTCTTATATTCCCATTTGAATTTTCCATTAAAATACCTATGGTTTGTAAAAATATTAGAGATCTATTTACATCATTACTCAACCCAGGTAAATTTATTTCTTTAGAATATGCAATAGCCTCATTTAATGGTTTTATCGAAGAAAAATTTAAATCATTTATAACCTCAATATCGCCTGTATCTATAGCATCTTCTAAGATTAATGAATTTAAACCAAAAAATGATTTATTTTGGCCTTGATTTTGAATATCACCTATCGCTCCTATTATCGCTATAGGTGATAAATCTTTATTGTTGAGGTTTATACTTTTAGCAAACAAATAGCTTAATCCTGCCCCCGATACTTCTAGACTTCCATCAAATCCAAAAAAATATGGATTAATGTGCCATTGGTAGGTATTATTATGGATCTCCTTAATAAGATCAATATCTTTTTTGCTAGATATTTTCTGAGGAAGATGGTGATCTAATATGATGAATGAATTGAAATTATTATTTAGAATCAATTCTTTTTGGAGTTCTAAGAATTGACCACTTCCAAAATCAGAAAATATTAAAAACTTATCAATTTCATTTATCTGCTTGGAGATTTTTAAGATTTCCTCCTTCTCCAATTGTCTTAAAACAGTAATTTGAAAAGGAATGTTTTCACGATAAAAACATTTACCAAGAATTGCACCCGCACTTAATCCATCAGCATCTAAATGAGTATAAATGTGAATAGATGATCTTTTTTGACTTATAAAATTAAGGAAGTTATTCTTAACGATGTTTATAGCTTTAATTAATTGATCTAACTTTTCTTGAGAATCATTCATCTTATATAGTAGCAGATAATCATAAATGCCAAATTAATATTATATTATATTAAATTATCATAATAACAATAAATACTCAATTAAAAAAAAATTAATATGGTGAAAGTAAGTGCATCATATAAAAATAAACGAGCTTGCTAAGTTTATTGTCGAAAAAATTGTCCAGAAAAAAGATTTCTATAATGCAAAGGTAATGAAATTAGAAAATGGGGCATTAATACTTGATATGTCAAAATCAACTTGGATTGGAGGCAAATTAGTTAGTGAAATTTGTATGGGTGGATTAGGGATAATAGATTTTGCTTCTTACAATTTAGATGGGCATTATTTACCAAGTGTTAACGTTTATACTTCAGAACCCATTATTTCATGCATGGCTTCTCAATTAGCAGGATGGAGTGTAAAATTGAAAAAGGAGATAGAAAAAGATGGGGAATTGAAAAAAAAAGTTATATTTCAATCTCTTGGATCTGGACCTGCTCGAGCTAAGAGTAAGGTCGAGGAAATTTTTAAAGAAATTGAATATATAGATGAGTCAAATTGTGCAGTAATCGTTTTTGAAACTTCTAAATTACCGAATGAAGAAGTTATGCATGTTATTGCAAAAAAATGTGAGGTTGAACCAAATAATACATATGCCGTATGCGCTCCAACTGCCACTTTAACGGGCTCCATTCAAGTAGCAGCTAGAATTGTAGAAACAGGGATCCATAAATTGCATGAGATAAAATTTCCAATAGAAACGATAAATGATGCTTTTGGAACTACTACAATTGCTCCTATCGCTAAAGATGATCTTGGGGCAATGGGTCGTACTAACGATTCTATAAGTGCTGCTGGTTTAACATATTATTCAATTAGTGTTGAAAAAGAAAAAGAAGATGAAATTTTTGATCTTCTTAAAAAAGCACCAGCGAATACATCTCCTAGTTATGGAAAACCATTTATAGAAACATTTAAAGCTGCAAATTATAATTTTTATGATATAGATCCTGGGTTATTCGCACCAGCAAAATATACTGTTACAAATATTAAAACTGGTAAAAGTATAACTGTTGGAAATGTAAATAATGAATTATTAAAAAAGTCTTATGGATTGAGTTGAAAATAAATAAAAAATTATATTATTTTTTTTATATTTAGGAATTTATTAAAAAATCATATATTCATTAATTCTTCTTCACACTTGAGAATCTCATCATCAGAAATATCTCGATCAAATTTAATCTTTATTTCAATTCCCAGATAGGTACATGCGAGTTTAGCTGCTGCTGCTACTTCTGCTTTTTTAAGAGTTATAGAATATTCATCTTGTTGAATTTGATCTTCTTGATATGGACTTTCTCGAAACCGATTTTCTTGAAATCGGATTACCCTTTCATTTTTCATTTTATACAATAAAGAAGCCATTTTATTAGCTACTTTAAATGGTAATTGATTTTTTACTACTAATCGAATGATATTGTTTACGTCAAAATAATTTAATGTTTCATACCTAGCACGCAGATAACTTTTAAGATTCTCAGAGTTTTTCTCACATTCTATTTCTGTCCAATCATGTATAGCTAGTTTTCTTCTAAAAAAAATTACTTCCCAATCAATATTAAGTTCTCTCAGAAAGTCAAATAAATAATTATCATTAGGATTTTTTGATTCTATAATAATATAAAGCTGAAGACCGTAATATTTATGTTCTTGTTGAAGGAAGAATCCTCTTTGTTGCATAGAAGCAAGAATCAACACTTTTATTGAATAAATATTATCTGATATATTTTTTTTTCCGCAGCTAAGATAAATAATATTTCCTTCTTCACTTATATATTCGCAATCGAGGAAACCCAGAATACTTTCCTTGTTTTCTTTGATAAAATTCATTAATCCACTAAGAGTAGGTTTAACATCAAATTTAATCAAATCACTTTCTCCAATTGTAACAAAATCGTTATAATTACTGCCAATAGCTAATTTAATCGAATTTAATTTAAGCTCTTTATCTGTTCCAAAGATCTTCTGAAAAGATGAGTTTATAGGAAATATTTCATCTTCTAAAATTTTCAAATCCGCTATAGAACTTTCATATGGTTCTGGATCGTTTAATATTTTATTTAATATTGGTGCTTCCGATGCATCTACCTCAATTTCATAAGATTTTGCTAAATCCTTTCGAATAATACAAAATGATCTCTTCTTTTTATTATATATTGATATTGATGTATGATCATCTAAAACGGCTCGAAACTTTTCTATAAATTTATTTTCTGTTCTGTCTGATTCAATTTTTCTTCGGCGAATTTTTAATCAACTGAGAGTTTTAAAATTTTATTACTTTTACTAATTAATCTATACAATTTTTATCTTAAATTCTTATCTAAAAATATTATAAGGTTTTTTTTTAAAAAATAGTACACTTTAGTTAGTAAATAATTTATCTAAAACATGTTATATTTTATTATTATATCACTCTTCCAAATCTTCTTCTAAAAAATAATTTTCTCTTTTTTTCAGATATACAATTGTTGAACCAAAATTATTCCGTATTGTATACTTATTTCCTTGAAGATCTAATACCTCTACAGAATAAGGTAATCTTCGTTGTTTTAAGATTTCATCAATAATTTTTTTTTCCTCTTCTAAATCCATGATTTCAAATTATATTACAAAACAAAAAAATCTTATCATTTTGATACTCAATAAAATATCAATAATTAAACTTTTACGGTTTAATTTCTTTTTTCTTAAAATCTAAAATTTTTAACGTACTTGAAATCATATCATTAGATTAGATTTTTTAAGTCCCTTTTATCAATTTCCATCAACCTTTCAATAGAAACAAAGTAGAATGAGATTGAAATTGGAAATTTTCTTAATTCCACTCATTTTGGTATAAATTCAATTTAAATTCAGTTAGTTATTCATATATTTTTAAAATTTGAAAAATTTTAATAATATTGAAAAATTTATTTGTAAAAATAAAACGAATTTAAATTTTAATATTTAGTACAAGTTTCAATTTAAGAAATTAAACATAATTACCTCTAAAATTGATTATTTTAATTTTATTTATTATTAACCTTATTAAAAAATTGATTTTTTTTTATTAAATATTATATATTTTTATATAAACATATGTTTAATTAAACATAAAAACACTGAAAACATAAATTTCAGCTAAAAAAATTGTCATTAGAATCTTATTTTCTAATTGATAGAACATGGCTAAGCAGAAATTAGATATCGGATTTTTCACTGATATGTATTCGCAAGTTAATGGTACTGCGATTGCTTGCCGAACTCTTGCTGAAGCTATAGCAAAATATACAGATCATAATGTTCATGTATTTGCACCAGGTATTCAAAAGCCAAATAACATACCTAAGAATTTGTATCTCCATAATTTTTTTGGTGCAAAAATTGCTCCCAAAACGGGTTTTGTTTTAAGTTTACCTTTACATAAATATTTTTTCTGTTCTCATGATTATTTAGATATAGCTCATATTCATACACATGCTAGTTTTGGCTCTATGGCAATTAATTGGGCTAAATATTTAGGTATCCCAATGGTAGGAACACACAACTCTCCGCTATCTTTTTATACAGCACAATATATTCCTATTTTTGGAAAATTACTTTCGAGGATGGATTGGGTTTGGCGTTATGAAAGACACATATTAGATAAATATGATTTGGTATCAGTTCCAACGAAATCAAAAAAGGAATTGCTTAGAAATCAAAGATTTAAAGAGCCAATAGTTTGTTTGACCAATGGTATTTCAGATTTATATTTTACAGATGTAAAAGAAAATGGTATACGAGATAAATATAACTTAGATGGTAAAAAAATTCTATTGTATGCTTCAAGGCTATCTCCTGAAAAGCACCAATTAAATATAATTAAAACATTTAAAAAAATCCAGAAAGAAGTATCAGATTCACATCTTGTTCTTGTAGGAAGTGATGGTCCATCAGGCTCACATGTGAAGAAATTAATAAAAAAGAAAAATTATAGAGATATGGTTTCTTACTTGGGACGTGTTCCTTTCACAGATTTATTAAAACTATATAATATTGCTGATTTAGCATGTTTATGGTCTTGGATTGAAGCAGAAGGATTAGTTTTAATTGAAGCAATGGCACAAGGAACACCCTGTATAGGTTCAAATGCCGTAGGAATTTCTAATGTAATTAGACATGGTAAAACAGGATATTTAGCTAATAATTTGGATGATTTCAAGACTCGTGTAGTAGAATTATTCAAAAATGATGATTTAAGGGAAGAAATGGGCTTTAATGCGCAAATGATTGCTAAACATTATCGAATTAGCAAAGTAGCGAAAACTTGGATAAAGCTTTATAAATTTACCATTAATGAGTTGTACCCTCTAAGATATTACAAACAAGAGAGAAAAAAAAGAGTAGAATTGGTAAAGAACTTTATAAAAAAATTACCTATTGTATCATTTTAAAAATAATTTTCATAATTAAAAATTGTAATCATCTTTAATATTACTCAGTTTTTGGTTACATTCATTACAATAATTAAATGATTTTTTATCAATCTCTTTTACATCGTTGGAAAATGTCATCACACATAATTTGTTAAGACAGTGATTAGAACCTATTATTAAATGACCAATTTCATGTATAATCTCTTTAATAACTCGCTGTTCAAAAAGATTGTTATTCTCTGTTCTATGATAAAACTGTTCTTTTAATTTTAATGATGAAACTACACAACATCGATGTTTTAAATGAGTTTCTCCGAATAAAAATAGTATATTATCATTACTACTCGAATATATGGGAAGGTCGGTAATTGCAATTATCATATCAAGATTTTCTTCTTTCCTTTTATTAATAAGGATTTGATAAAATTTATTAGTAGGATGAATTTTAATTTTACCAAAAGTTTTTTTCATTTCTTTATATTCTTTTTTCACACCTTTAGAGAACAAATCGATAGAAAAATTATAATACCCAAGATTTCTTATATCAAAAAAGAAAGAATCATATACTTGATTTATATAGAATTTAATTTTTTTAAAAAAAGTTCTTTCAAAATCTCCAAAAAATAGAATTCCTAAGTGGCAAGGTAAAATTAACTTTTCTGATATATCATCTACTAATTCAAATTCTTCTGTGTAAGAAATTCCTATTCGTGTGATCAATTTCTTCAGCTTTTCTTTGTATTTGCGAATTCTTTGCTGATATTTTTGAAGTTTTGGCATTATTAGATTATTGAAAGTTCCATTCTATAAGAAGTTTCTTTCTTTAAAAAAAATTGAAAGAATTAGTTTATTTTTATTAGTCATATCTATTTAAGTCATTAATAATATTATAAATTAGAATATATAACTATTTCATAATTATATCAACGATATTATGACAGATAACGCAGAAAATTCTGAGGAAACCAAATTAAATAAAACTAATTTTGAAAGATCTTCGGATCAATTACAAAATGATAAAGAATTAATTAAAAAAGATTTTATCCCCCATTTCTTCCCCACATATAGAACAAGAAGAAAAATTTATCCAATTCCTATAATTCTAGTCGTAATAATATCAGGATTTTTGGCATATTTGACTTATATTGAGGCGGGTATTAGATATGATGGGGGATACTTCTCAGAAAGAGAGATGGGTGCATTAGGTGGATTATTAAATGGTTTAATTTACACAGCTCTAGCAGTAATCTCTGCCTTTATTATAATATTTATAATTAAGAAAAAAGGAATTGGTGTTTTAATGTATATTTTTGGCTTTAGTTTTGCATTGATTGGGTTTTTTCAAACATACTTTTTTGGATACATCATAATCTATTTATCATTTTATGAAACTCCATTTCTCTTATATTTATTTTATTATGAATTGATTTTTCTAACAGGAGCTTTTACAGTTCTTATGCTTTATCAATATTTTACTTCAAAATCAATAAAAACAAAAAATTTCATAGTTTTATATATTGGATTACTCATTGGAGCATCAATGGGTGTATTAATGCCACTTTGGACTACACTAGCAATCCTAATTGGGATTTCTTGCTGGGATATTTTTGCCGTACTTTATAAACATGGACCTATTAAACAATTAATAGATATTGCTTCAATGTCAGGAAATGGTGAAGTATTAGAAGAAGAATTAGTAAAACAAAAAATCGTAGATGGAGAATACGAATATGATACCTCTAAATTAGAGATTGGAATAGGTGATTTAGCCTTTTATAGTATGTTAACATCTAGTGCTCTTGTTCAAACTAATAACTTACTTGTTATGATTTTTACCGCACTTGCGATATTGGTTGGAACAGGAATTACAATCTCAGGATTAAAAAGAAATAAAATTCTGCCTGGTTTACCAATTTCAATTTTTTTAGGGATCTTTACAATGTTATTTTCTTGGTATCTCTTTACAATTTAAGATCTTAAAAATGGATGCTAAAAATATTATAATTAGATAATTGATTCTAAAAAAGGGATTTTAACAACAACTTATAAATTCTTCTTAACTTATTTAATTTATAAAAAATGATATTAGTAAAGATGTTCTAATGATTGATATAAGCAATTTTAGAGAATTTTCAGTTATAGGCGCTGGTACTATGGGTCGTGAGATCGCCCAAGTAGCTATTATGTCAAATCAATTTGAAAAAGTAAAATTATGGTCAAGAACTGATAAAACTTTGGATATAGCTACCAATTTTATTAAAAATGGCCTTAAAAAATTAGAAAGTAAAGATTTATTAGAAGGAAATTCTGCTAAAAATCTTTTGGAAAAACTAGTTATAGAAAAAGATTTTAAAAAAGCTTCTAAAGCGGATTATATTGTCGAATCGATACCAGAATTCATGGATCTTAAACAAGCAACTTTTAAAAAATTAGGAGATTTTGCTCCAAAACATGCCATATTTGCATCAAATACATCTACAATGAGTATTACAGAAATAGCTTCTACTTCTGGTAGACCTGAAAAAGTAGTTGGTATGCATTTTTTTATACCTATACCTGTACTTGAGTTGATAGAGCTTATTAGAGGCGAAAAAACTTCCGATGAAACTTTTGAAATTAGTGCGGCCATTGGTGAATCACTTCCTTGTATTAGAGGAAAAAAATTTGTTGCACGAATTGAAAAAGAAAGTCCTGGATTTATTGTTAATAGATTAACTATTGCCAGTGGAGTATATATAGATTGGTTAACTGATGTTGCGATGGAAAAAGGTATTGAATGGAAAGATCTTAATGAAGATCTTGTTGTTCCAAGTCAAATGGGGATTCTAGCAAAAAGGGATTACTTAGGATTAGATGTAATTCGTAACGCTGCCAAATATTTTGAAGAAAAAGTTTCTCCAGACTTTACTCCTGGAAATGCTTTAACCAAACTAATTAATGAAGGTAATTTAGGAAGAAAAACAGGAAAAGGCTTTCTGGAATGGACTGAAGATGGAAAACCTATAACTCAGGGAGCAAAAAGAGCTAATCTTGGGGATTTGGATTGTTTCATGGCGCTTCAAATGAATGAAGGTTGTAGGCTCTTAGAAGAAGGAATTGTTTCGAGTTATAACACAATTGATAAAACTATGATTGCTGGAATGCGTTCGCGTGGCCCATTCGAATCAGGAATGGATAGATATAAAGAATGGTGTAACTTATTAGATGATTTTGCAGAAAAATCAGGGAAAAATTATTTTCGGCCAACTAAACTAATGCGATCAGGAGATTTCCTGAAATATAAGTGATAGCTTTCAAAAGATTTTAAATAAAAAAATGAAGGTTAATCTCAATTTCATCTTTATTAAAAAGGAAAAAAATTACAAACAAATTTTATCGTATTATAAATGTCTGAAAAAGAAAATGTACCCACAACTGGATTAGAAAAAATTATTAGTTATTTTAACAATTTTCTTGAAATAAACCATCCAATTGCTATAGCAAAAATAGTAGAAGATACGGGTTTCTCCTGGAGTTTTATTAAGAAGACTTTAACTAAAATAAAGGAACAATACGACGGTTTTCATCTTGAAAAATCAGGAAACACATGGATTACTTGGAAAGATCGTGATCACATAATTAAAAAACTTGATGATACATGTTCTCGTTTATTAGATGAGACAAAGAAAGAATGTTAATAATGTTTTTATAGTTTGATTTAAATTACTATTAATTTTCATGAAAAAAAATTTTGTTTATAAAATTTTTGCTCTCCAATGTTTTAAAAATATGAACCAGCGCTTTTTATTTAAAAACATATCTTTCGAAGAAATTTAAATAAAATGAATGTTCATTTAGACTTTAAATTTAAGTTGTTTACTTTTCCATTTGATAATGCGTGTAATTTACCAAAAAAACAGTTCTTATGTAAGATCCCAGAATGTAAGAATTGTACAGATTATACGGAAAGGTTGAGAACATTCAAGAAAAAGACTCTAACCTAGAATTAGAAAAATTATAATAAGAGAAATAACTCTCTAGAGCAATCCTCTTCCATTATCTCTAAAAACTAAGATAATAAGAAAAAATTCAATTGTACTTCAAATTATATGATATAAACTTATTTCTACAATGAACTTATTTTATTTTGAATGAAACTTAGTATTTGTGATAACTCCTCTAAATTACATCTATCTATTAAATCCAATAAATTTTCTGCCCATGATTCTCTGCATTGTTCGCATTCAAAAATAAAATCAAGATTTACTTTTTTTTCTGTTATGCTTATTAACAACACCTATTTTTCTAAATACATTAAGAAAGGAGGTCAATTAGGAGTATATTCGACAACATATACACAAAATCTTCTCTACTAATTGAATAAACATTAGATTCATATTCTTTTTTAAAGTATTTTTGATTTAATGGTATACCTTCTAGCACTCGAAAATAAACTTCATTTTTTTCAATCCATAGACGATCTACCACGATATTGATTCCATTACTTATTCCGGTGCTATAAAGTTGAAATGCTTAAAACATTTCCAATTTGGACTCCATACTTTTTTATTTATATATATGAATTTAAACTGCCGCTTTTAAAGATAAAACTTCAAAAAGGTTAAAACAATTTTAAAACTAATATTTAAGGTTTTAGAACTCTATAAAAAACCTTTTTATTAGTGATAAATTTCACTTTTTATGTGTGTGAAATTTCACACTGATAAAAAGTAATTGAGATGGTAAATATTAAATGAAAGTTGAAAAATCAAGCCAAGATCTTGAAAATGAAGTAATTTATGCTGGTCTATGTATCCATTGTGGGAGTTGTAATGCATTCTGCCCACATATGGACTTTAATCGAGATACTGGAGAAGCTTATGTCGTAGATGAGTGTGCTGAAACTGTAGGTCTCTGTTATAATGTATGCCCAAGATCTTTCCTCCCAGTTTCAGAAATAGAACAAAAACTTTTTGGGAAAACACGTATTGATTTAGCTGTTGGTGTTTATAAGGATATAATTCAAGTAAAGTCGAAAAACAAGGAAGAAATTTTATATAATTTAGTAGTTGCAGCTTTTGATGCTGGAATTATCAAGCATATAGTTTTAAGTGAACCTAAAAGTAAAAAACCACCTGTAGCTTTTCCAATTGTTGTAGATAACGTAAAGGATGCAAAAAATTATATTCCTAAAGCTACAATGGATAATGCTGGACCATTAATAACAGGTATAGGACAAGCTTATAAAGATTACAAGCGTGATATCGGAATCCTCGCAAATCCTTGTCATTTACAAGGACTAGCAAAAATTTTAGTTTCTGATTTTAATACTGGTGCAGAGCGTACTTCCTTAAGAATTGCTTATGCATGTTCTTCTGGGGGTATGACAGGATGCAAATATTGTACTGATTTTTCAGGAGAATTTTCTGATATTTCCTATTCTCCATGGGGTGCTCCAAAAGGTTCAGGTGAAGCGTTATTAATAATTAGAACTGACATTGGTCAAAAGGTAGTTGATACTGCTGTGAAGAAAAAATTGATTGAAATCACAAATCCAAATCCAGATTTATCTGAGATGAAGAAATTTCTAAATAAAAAACGTAAAAAGAATTTCTTAACTCTTCTTGGTAAGGATCTTATTAAAGCAAAATATATTCATCTAAATGTAGATGACTTAAAAGATATTCTTGCGGATTAAAATTTGAAATTTCTATTTCTTTTTATTTAATTTTTTTTGGTTTTATGTATTTTAAAAAAATCTATACTTCTCTTAAATAGCTCAAATTCCTATAAGTAAATCCTTTTTTTTTAAAATTGAACGAGTTAATGTTTCAAAAATGATTTTATTATTTTCACCACTTTTTGAAGATGTTTCAAAAAAATGATTAATATTATATTTTTCTTTAAATTCTTCAGCATGTTCATATAAAACACTTCTTCTAACATCTGCTAAATCAAGTTTTTCTCCAACTAAGATAAATATTGGATCATTTGCATTTTTATCGACGATATCATACCATTCATGTAAAGAATCAAAACTCGTTCTGCGAGTTATATCATAACATAATAAACATCCTATCGCACCTCTAGAATAGTTAGGTAAGAATATCCTAAAACGTCTTTCACCCGCAAAATCCCATATCTGGAGCCTTATTTCAAACTTTTTATCTATTTGAATATCATATGTCGCCAAATCCGTGCCTATTGTAATCTTCATTGGTATGAACTGTCCAGTGATTAATCTCTGTACCATAGTACTCTTACCTACCCCGCCATCTCCTACAACAACGACTTTAAATAATAGTTTACGCAATGACATAATCAAGATCATTATTTTATTGAGGGATTATTAATATTAATATAAGCTTTGGTTTTAATAAATTTTTATTCACTTTTCAATTGTTCTTTTATTTTATTATTCAGCGCTTTAAGATTTTCAACTATTTTTACTTGCAAATTTTTTGGTAGTGGCTCGATAATCATATCTAACTTTTCTCTCTTAAAATTATTAATCATCTTATAATTTAGGTAGAGCAGAATTATCGTTAAAGTAGGTGAAATGAAAAGAATACCATAGAAAAAGTAAGGTAGATATATTTGTTGGGAACCTGGGAGATATAGTTTCATTCCTAAATATGGATTATTACTTATTAATACATGAAGGATCAAATTAACAATGTTTAGAATAATAAAAACTAAGAAGGTGGTAAGAGATATTGTCCTAAAATATTTAATTTTTAGAAAGGTTATAATATTTTTAATATCACTGGAAAATGGAGAACTATTTTTACTCCCCATACCCTCTGTTATAACTTCTATTTTTGTATACTTCCATAAATCAATAAAAATCCAAAAAAACCCAAAAGTATATGAAAAAATAAGAAATCCACTCAAATATGGAATATAATTAGCGATTAAATGGGGATTATATAATGATTCAGCACCTAACCAGAAAATTAAGATCAATTGAAATATAGAGGAAAAAAATAATCGATTTGCGTTTATTCCTTCTAAACCTAAAGGATTATAAATTATACTCCCATTTTGAAATATAATTCTCTTTTTATTGGTATTAAGGATTCTAAAAAAAATAGAAAATACAAACGTTATCAATGGGAAAAATAAAAGGATTATATTATTCCATACTTGATTAATAATTAATAGAAATAGAAAAATAAACAAAATTAAATCTCGTATTAAACTCTCAGAAATTAAATTTCTTAATAATATTTTTTGTTTTTTATTATTTTCTTTAGTCATTTTTAGATTAAAATTTGTGTAATAAATAAATTTTTACGAATTATATTAAAAACTTAATCATTAGAGTATATACCTTCGATTCTTTATTAAAGCCTAAAAATTTATATTAAGCATATTATTTTATTCCACTATATAATTTAAACACATTGATAATTAAAATCCGTGTAGACCTTATGAATTCTGAACAAGTTAATATCAAAAAAACTCCACTATATGATATTCATTTAACTCATGGCGCACGTATGATAAATTTTGCAGGATATTATATGCCTGTTCAATATGAAAGTATTATAAAAGAACATTTAACTGTTCGATCTAGTGTTGGTATTTTTGATATTTCTCATATGGGGGAATTTCTTCTTGAAGGGAAGGATGTAATTGAATTCCTTCAATATATCATGGTAAATGATTTAAATTTATTAGAACCTTCTAAAGGACAATATTCCTGCATGTGTTATGAAAATGGGACAGTTGTAGATGATCTTGTATATTATGAGGAAAACCCAGAGCGTTTTAGAATGATTGTAAATGCTACAAATATCGAAAAAGACCTAAAATGGCTAAATGAACATATATGTAGATATGATGTTAAAATAACAAATTTATCAACAAAAAGATCCCGAATAGCATTTCAAGGTCTAAACGCAGACGTTTATCTTCAACCTATTGTAAATGTAGATCTTTCCAAAATTAATAGATTTTATTTTGCTCTTTGTAATATTAAAAATTCTCCTGTTTTCCTCGCGAGAACAGGTTATACTGGCGAGAAAGGTTTTGAAATATCCGTCGAAAATAAATATGCAGAGAAAGTCTGGAATGATTTAATAAATACTGGAGCAAGTCCTATTGGTTTAGGTGCAAGAGACTCATTAAGATTAGAAGCTTGCTATTCACTTTATGGTCATGAGATAAGTGATTCTATAACTCCTATTGAGGCAGGGCTTAGTTGGTTAGTGAAGCCAAAGGAAGGAATAGAGTATATTGGTAAAAAATTATTAATGAAGCAAAAAACTGAAGGAACAGATAGAGTTTTAGTAGGTCTTAACTTAATAGACAAAGGGATTATCAGGGAAAATTATAAAATCTTTAAAAACCGAGAAGAAATTGGTTTTGTTACTTCTGGTGGATATTCACCTACACTTGAAAAAACTATAGGTTTAGGACTTGTGAAAAAAATATATAAAGAAATTGGAACTGAAATTGAGATAGAAATTCGTAAAAAATACTTGAAAGGAGAAATAGTGTCTACACCTTTTTATCGTAATGTGTAATATGAATTATATAATAGAAAGACAGAGTGAAAATTATGGATTTTGAATTCGAACTTCCTATTAATTTGAAATATAGCCCAACTCATGAATGGGTAAGAATTGAAGATAAAGTCGCTACAGTTGGGATCACCGATTATGCTCAACATCAATTAGGTGATATTGTATTTGTAGAACTTCCTGAGATTGGTATGGTGTTTGAGAAGGGAAGCAATGCAGCAGAAATTGAATCAGTAAAAGCTGTTGGAGATTTAATTATGCCATTATCGGGAGAGATTATTGCAGTAAATAAAAAACTTTCTGATAATCCAGAACTCGTGAATTCTTCTCCATTTGGAGAGGGTTGGATACTAAAGATAAAATTTTCACATACAAGTGAAATAGATGAACTTTTATCTGTTGAACAATATAAAGAAATAATCCAAAAAGAAGAACCTTAATATTTTTTTCTTTATTGTTTTAATTTATTTCTAAATTATTAAATAATTGAGTTTGTACATTATGGATTTTGTACCTCATGATGATAAAACAATTAAAGAAATGTTACGGATAATAGGTGTAAATTCCTTAAAAGAACTCTTTCAAGATGTTCCTAATGAATTAATTATAAATGATCTAAATTTGCCCAGTGGTTTATCTGAACCAGATCTTTTACATCAATTAGAAAAGATTTCTCAAAAGAATAATTTATTTTCAAGTTCCTTTTTAGGAGCAGGTTGTTATTTTCATTATATTCCTTCTTTAGTTGATTTTGTAACTTCTAGATCAGAGTTTTATACTTCCTATACTCCTTATCAAGCTGAAGCTAGTCAAGGTTATTTACAAGCTATTTATGAATATCAAACAATAATTTCTCGACTCACTCTGATGGATGTTACTAATGCAAGTATGTATGATGGATCAACAGCTCTTGCTGAGGCGGCAATTATGGCTACTGTTATTACAGGGAAAAATAAAGTGTTAATTCTTAAAGGAATTCACCCCGAATATGAAGATGTTGTCAGAACTTATTGTTGGGGCCAAAATATTATTATTGAAATGACTTCTGAAGAAAATTTGAGTGATAAATTAAATGATGATTTTGCAGCTTTATTATTTCAAAGTCCAAATTTTTTTGGTGATATTGAAGATATTTCAAAAATCGTGAGAGATGTAAGAGAGAAGGCTACTAATTGTTTGATTATACAATGTATGACAGATCCAACATGCTTAGGTATTTTAAAATCTCCAGGATCAAATGATATTGATATTTTTATTGCAGAGGGGCAATCATTTGGTATAAATCCTTCATTTGGGGGTCCAGGGTTAGGGATATTCACAGCTAAACAAAAATATTTAAGAAAGATGCCAGGAAGGTTGATCGGAAAAACAAAGGAAATTAAAGGAGGACAAACCGGATTTATTTTGACATTACAAGCACGTGAGCAACATATTCGGAGAGAAAAAGCAAGTTCTAATATATGCACTAATCAAGCACTTTGTTCCTTAGCAGCACTAACATATTTGTTAACATTAGGAAGGACTGGGCTAAAAGAAATTGCAATCCAAAATATGCAAAAAGCTTATTATGTAAAAAAAGAACTTAGTAAAATTTCAGGTTATGAATTATTGAATAAGAAACCCATTTACAACGAATTTCTTGTAAAATGCCCAAAAATTGATTCTTTAATCAAGGAGTGTAAAAAACGTGATCTTTTAGCTCCACTAAAAATTTCAACTTATTATCCTGAGATGAAAGATGTGGCCTTAGTTTGTGTGACGGAATTGAATTCCAAAGATTCAATTGATAAATTCATTGAAGCAGCTCAATTTGCTTTAAATAATAAAATTAGGTGAAAGGACTATGAATTCGGAACCAGTATTAATTTTTGAAAAAAAAGTAGAAACTAATCAAAAAAATTATATTCCTCAAATGGATATAGAAGGGACTAATATCGATGAAATTTTACCAAAACACTACCAAAGAAAGGATTTACAAATTCCAAATATTTCAGAAATTGAATTAGTTCGTCATTTTATTAATTTGAGCCAACGAAATTACGGGGTAGACTGTGGAATTTATCCATTAGGCTCATGTACTATGAAATATAATCCTAAAATAAATGAAGATGTTGCGAAATTATCAAAATTTGCTAAAATTCATCCTTTACAAGAAGAGAATGAAGGTTGTTTGGAAGTACTTTACAATTTTTCAAAGATTTTAGGTGAAATTACAGGTATGGATGGATTTACTCTACAACCTGCAGCCGGAGCACATGGAGAATTAGTAGGTTTATTAATAATAAAAAAATATTTTGAAAGTAAAGGTATTAAAAAGCAGAAAATTATAATTCCCGATTCTGCTCATGGAACTAACCCAGCCTCAGCAAAAATGGCAGGATTTTCAATAATAGAATTACAATCAAATAAAGATGGAGAGATTCCTTTAAATCAATTAGAATTTGCTATGCAAGAAGGGAATGTTGCTGGAATTATGCTCACGAATCCTAATACTTTAGGTGTTTTTGATAAACAGATCAAGGAGATCACAAGAATCGTTCATAAGAATGGAGGTTTATGCTACTATGATGGAGCAAATTTAAATCCAATGTTAGGGATTTGCCGACCTCGGGATATGGGATTTGATATTGTCCATTTAAATTTACATAAGACTTTTTCAACTCCTCATGGTGGGGGAGGACCTGGATCCGGACCTATTGGTGTTGTAAATGAACTCATTTCTTTTCTACCAAAACCATGCTTAATTTCAACTGAACAAGGAATAATCTGTAAAAACGACAATGAAAAATCAATTGGAAGGATAAAATCTTTTTGGGGTAATTTTGGAGTAATTATTAGAGCTTATTCTTATGTTCTTGCTTTAGGGGCTGAGGGCTTAAAGAAAGTGGGTCAGATTTCCGTTTTAAATGCAAATTATTTAAGAGTTCAATTACAAAAAAATTATGATCTTCCTTACAAAAGAATTTGTCAGCATGAATTTGTACTTTCAGATCGAGGAATGCCCGATGAAATAACAACAGAGGATATAGCAAAGCGTATTCTTGATTATGGAATTTATGCACCGACGATTTATTTCCCACTAGTAGTTACTGGAGCTTTAATGATAGAACCGACAGAAACTGAATCAAAAGAATCATTAGATAATTTTGTGGAAGCAATGAATAAGATATATGAAGAAGCAAAAGAAAATCCTGAACTTCTAAAGAATGCCCCACACAATACTCCTGTTAAAAGATTAGATGCAGTTTTAGCTGCGAGAAAGCCTATTTTAAAAGAATAAATTTGACACTTCTCTACTAATAAATAAATTTTTATAGTCTATGACAATATAAATTCTAAAAAAGTATGAAATTTATAATTTAGATTTTGGTGTACAAAAATAAATTATTTATCTTTTTTCCCATACGAGCAATTCAGAAAAAATCAAGAAGAAATTATCAAGCAAATTGAATCAAGTTCAAAATTGAAAAAGAATGTTTTATTACTAGCTCCTAATGGAACAGGAAAGACTATAATCGCTCTCTGTGGGCTTCTCCCTTTAGCTTATGAGAAAAACCTGAAAATTATTTATATGTGCCGAACACATTCCCAAAATCGTCGAATAATCAAAGAATTAATCAAGATTTCTCAAAAAATAAATGAAGATAATCTTGGAGTTAAACTTAACGCTATATCAATACGTGGCAGAAATGAGATGTGTTTAAACCAAACATTATTATCTCTTAAGTTAAATCCAAGGGAAGCAATGTCGGTATGTGCAGATTTAAGAAAAAATAGAAATTGCATTTACTTTTTAAATTTATTAAAAAAGAAAGGACAAATTGAAAATCCGTTATCAATTGCGCCAGAATTGTTTAATAAACCTGTAGATGCTGAAGAACTCATTACTTACTGTAAAGAAAAAAAGTTTTGTCCGTACTTTTTGAGTAAATTCTTACTTGAGACCATGAAAATTATTATTTGTAATTACCAATGGACTTTCAACCCATTTATTCGTGAATCTTTTCTAGAATTTATTGGCCAAGAATTAAATGATTGTATATTAGTAATTGATGAATGTCATAATATTATAGATGTGGCAACAGAAGTAAATTCAATAAAGATAACACCGTACTCATTAAGATTGTGTTTAAAAGATTTAGAAATGTATAGATCTCCAATTCTTATGCAAAGTTTTGTTAAAATCTTAATAGATCAATTAAATAAAGAAAAAAAAAGGATTAGATCTGAGGAAAAGGCTATAACTCCTGATATATTTCTGGAATTAATTTATAAAAAGTTAGGATTTAACAATTTAAACAAGTTTAAGATTTTTATTGAAGAACTCCATGATTTTAGTACGTCAATCCATGAAGAAAAACTTGCCAATGGAGAAATTTCAAGAGATTATGTTGGTTCGTTAGCAGAATTCTGGCTGAAATGGTTAAAAACATACTATTTAGATAATTATTTCTTTTGTTATAGTTTAAAAGAATTTAAAGAAAAAGCTTCTATTTCTCTTGAAATTGTAGCATTGGATCCACGGGAAATTGCGATTCCTATCTTGAAGAAAGGTTATACCTGTTTAAATCTCTCTGGAACTGTAAATGCATATGTATATAATAATCTTATGGGATTAAACGAGTGTGGGAAAACATATAAAGGAATAATCGCAAGTACACCATTTAGTAAAAAAAATATTAAGGCTGTTATAATTGAAGGAGTAGATACCAAAAGGGACAATAGAACACAAGATATGTTTAAAAAAATGATTAAAAAAATCGATGAGGTTCTCTATTGTACTCCTGCAAATGTAGGGATTTTTTGTGCCTCCTATCAAATCCTTAAAGCACTCTTGGATAATGGGATAGACACTGTAACAATGAAAAGTAAAAAAAAAATATTTATTGAAGAATCTGGTTTATCTGCTTCTGAAAATGCTTTATTAGTTGATGAATTCAAAAGCATGGCTTCGAATGGGGGCGCAGTTTTATTAGGAGTATGCGGGGGAAGAAATTCAGAAGGAGAAGATTATCCAGGTAATTTAATGAATTCTGTAATAATTGCTGGATTTCCATATCATTTACCAACTCCGAGAGTTGAAGCAAAAATTAAATACTATGATAAAGTTTTTAAAAATCAAGGGTGGAATTTTGCTTATCTATATCCCGCCATTCAGCGAGCTAATCAAGCATCTGGAAGGCCAATTAGAAAGATTTCGGATAAAGGGGCAATAGTTTTCATGGATAGTAGATTCAAAGCAAAATATAAGTGGATTTCAGAATGGTTAAGAAAAGAATTAGAAATAATTCCAGATAAACCAAATGCTATAATTCAGAATCTTTCATCTTTTTGGCAAATGAGTTAGGCTTTAATTTGATTTAAATTTCAATAATATAACGAAAGTGGAAATTACAGGAAAAATGAGCATTATCCACATAAAGGTATAATAGTCTGAATTAAAGAACAACAATAAACTGAAAAAAATACCTCCAAAAAATCCTCCTGAAAAAAAGCTTGAATTTGCATAGCCTAAATATTTCCCTTTATTTCTCGGATTCGTTTTCTGGGCAATATAGATTTGAGTAGCATTCCAAAATAGCGCAAAAGAAGCAGAAACCATAATTTGAGCAATAAAAAAGCCAATGAAGTCAGATGCTAGCATATAACCAAGAATAGCTCCACTACTTAAAAAAAAACCGACTGTTAGGATATATTTTTCATTCTTTTTTGAAATAAATTTACCAGTTAAAAGCATCAAAAAAAATTGGAGTAATGGATTAAACCCTAATAGAAATCCTATCTGTGTATTACTACTTAAATGTAAAGCCATTAAAACGGCTAAAATTGTAATAATTGGCCTAACTCCGAAATGTCGTGAGAAGAGGGCTATATAAATTGATTTAGAGATTGAAACTTTATCATCCTCCTCATTGAATTTATCAAATTTTAACTTTTCATTATATTCATTATTATAATGTTTTATTATTTCTTTTCTATTCTCCCTAATAAATAAAATAACTAAAATATTAAATATTGAAATGTATAATAAAAATAGAAATATCTGAGAAGTACCATATATATCTATAAGAATCCCCCCAAGTTGAGAACCAAGAAACCAACCAAATACCGTAATAGCATTATAATAAGTGACGAATTTAGGACTATTTTTTGTCAATTCTTGATAAAGAGTAAAATTTAACCTAAAACTGATACCAAAAATGCTGTAAATAACTAAAAAAGTAGTTATCAATATCAAATTTTTTGAAAGCATTAGATATAAATACATCAAACTCACGCCAATTGCACCCAATAATATAAATAAATACCTATTCTGTATTTTATCGGAAAATTTACCCAAAACTTGCGGTAAAAAAACTGCTGATAATGGATAAATTGTCGTAACAATTTGTACAACGGGACGATTAAATCCAATATCTAGCAAATAGCGGGGAAGATAATATATCATCGCCATAGCAGCAGTACTATAAATTAAAACCGAGATTAAAATAAGAAATACAGATCTTTTAGAAAGCATAAATAGTTTTACTCCTTACGTTTTCAATGTTCGAAGGCTCTTTATCATTGTATATAATTCAATTAATTTCTTAGAGACAATACTCCATCTAAAATTATTTTCTACCCTTTTATAGCAGTTTTCTTTAATCTTATTGTAATAATGTGAATCTAGCAAAACCAAAGATTCAAGGATTTTATCAGGAATCTGATTTACTAATTGAAAATTTTGAGTTTCATAAATAGCTTCCTTATTTTTTACTTTTTCGGAAATTTCTTTTAGTTTAAAAAGAGAGATTAATGCATCAGCAAATTGATTTGGATTATCTTTATCAATCAATAACCCAGTACCTATTTCTGGGAAATTTCTAATATCTATTATGGATTCTTGAAATCCTCCCACTTTAGTCGCAATTATGGGCAACTTTACTGACATTGCTTCCAATGCGATAATACCAAATGGTTCCCATCTAGATAAGGCACAATAAACATCAGAGGCAATATGAGCAAGATGAAAAATATCAGTAGCTACTCCAAAGATGATTCTTAAGTTCCTGGGATAATTTTTTACATATTGGGCGTAAATTTTTATTTCATTTATACTATAATCGGTTGGTAAAATAAGAAATAAGAATTTGGCATTGGGGATTATTTTTATAACTCTGGGAATTGCATCAAGAACAGTTTCAAATCCTTTCTGTGGGGAGATTCGTCCAGTAGTGATTACTAGAGGACCTGATTCATCAAAAGCTTTAATATTTCCATTTCTAACGAATTCATTTCCATTTGAAATCTCATTAATAATTGCTAATACCTTTTCTGATTGAATTAATGGACTCCTATCTAAATGAGATAGCTTGTAGGTTAACAAATATTTTTTCATATCTGATAATTTTAAGCTTTCTTCATGGGACAAATGTAAAACTTCTCTTATTTCTTGCTCATGATTTTCTAGGACTTGTTGAAAAATCTCTTCATAAATCCAATCACAGCCATCCCAGACGAAATTTGATTTAAATTCAATTAATTCCTTACCACAATTTGGGATTATATCTGATTTTAAATAAGACTGACTTACTGTTGTAACTAAATCACTAATAAACGCTCCTATCTGTTCAACACTGGGAGGCTTATATTCTCCATTCATCTTTTTACATATTGAGAAAATTTCATCTATGGTTAATTGTTTAATCCCTTCTTTTAAATGGACAGAAATAGGAGTTTGGTCAATTCCACATATTCTATAAAAATCAATTGCATATCTAGGCCAAGTTAATAAATGAATAGTAATAATTGATGCTGTATCTAATCCATTTTTGGTTAACCTCTGTTTGATTCCAATAAATGGTATGACTGTATGATAATCATGTATATGGATAACATTTGGTAATTGATCTTTATGATTATCAATTAAAAAATCGATATAACAACGCATTCCTATACTAAATAATGAAATCTTACCATTAAGGGTATCTGGGTTATATACAATTCTATCATTTATAAAGCGATTAGTAAATGGATTTTCTCCCTGCAATAAAACAATATTTACATTATTAATTTTTGATTTGTAAAAGGAAATATTATAAGTTGTTTCTGGTTCATTTATTCCAAATAGAAAAGGATTAATCTGTCCTACACAATTAAATGGTACTTTCTCCCATTCAAGTTTTTTATCTAAAATCTCCATTTGACCATGTGAAGGTATGAAAACTGTTATATCATAATAATTAGATAAGTGTTTAGCTTGATTTGCAGGTACTTCTCCAAGGCCTCCTACCTTTATAATTCCAGCATATTCAAAGGTAAATATCCAAATATTATCTTTTCTATTTTTCAAGATATCTCAATCTTAATAGAATGCATTTACTTGATTAAAACAAAAAAATTGTATACAACTTTAAATATAATTTAGTCTAATTCGTTAAAAAAAGAATTTTATTAAAACTTAATTAAAAAAGGATTTGTATCAATTAAATCCGATAAAAAGTAAATTTTTTAATAAAGTAATAATGGTAATTGGTAATAAATTATACATAAAAAGATTTGTATAACAAATATTTAAAAATAATGTTGGTGTTTAATGAAATGTTAAATATAGAAGTAATTAATACTGGAGCTCCTAAAGCGGGACCTTATAATCTTGGAATAAAGGCGGGAAATTTCATTTTTATATCCGGTCAAGTTCCCTCTCCAGAAGCGAAAGGTATAAAGGAACAAACAACCGCGATTTTCGAAAAAATAAAAAAGATACTAGATACTGCAGGAGTAAATTTTTCAAATTTAGTCAAAGTGAGTGTCTTTTTAAAGAGTATGTCTGATTTCAAAAAAATGAATCAAGCTTATAAAGAATTTTTTGAAAAAAATGGTATTACTGAGAAATTTCCAACAAGAACAACAATCGAAGCAACTTGTCCAGTTTCTTATGCATTGATTGAAATTGATGCTATAGCGGTAATATAATCTAATAATTACTCAATTTTATTTATAACTTTTTTTATTTATATACTTACATTATCTTCAGAAGATACTTTAAATAGATACCAATATTTTCACTTTTATTATCAATGATAAAAAAAATGTGAAAATTTTGGATGATATAGAAGCAACAATCATAAATAAAATAGATGGAATGAAAGATGAGATAGTTCAATTTCTTCAAAAGTTAGTTCAAATACCTTCTGAAGTACCGCCAGGAAAGTATAAGGAAATATCTAATTTTGTTGAAACTAAAATGAAGGAATTCAAAATAAATACGAAAGTTAAAAAAAAGAACGTTATTGGAGAAATTGGAAATGAAAATGGTCTATCTCTAATATTCAATGCCCATATGGATACAGCTGCCATAGATGATGGTTGGACGAAAGATCCGTATGGAGGAGAAATTGTTGGGAATAGAATTTATGGTCGTGGAGCTGCTGATGATAAAGCTTGCTTAGCAGCTGAAATTTTCGCCGCTAAAACTTTAATAGATCTAGGAATCAATTTAAATGGAAAATTAATAATAACTGCTGTAATTAATGAGGAAATTGGCGGTTTACTGGGTACCGAATATCTTGTAAAGGATGAAATAATAACTGGGGATGCATGTTTACTAGGTGATATATGTTGCGATTATCCAATTGCTTACCTTGGAGGAGAATTACAAATGAGTTTTATTACTAAAGGAATACGTCGCCAAGCTCAAGCTTATCCCGATTTACCTCCACCTAATCGCAATAAATATTCAGGAATAAATGCTATTGAAAAGATGGTAAAAATTATGAATTACCTAATAGATTTACAGGAAGAATTCAAACAAGTGGAAACCAAATATCCAATTCCTCCCGAACTTCCATCGAAAATAAGTACAGTAAGTCTTACTATGATTAATGGAGGAAATTCATTTCTCACAATTCCAGATAAATGTGTTTTGCAATGCTCCATAAGTGTTATTCCAGAAATGGATTTGGATAGTATTAAGGTAAAAATTTTTAATTTTGTAGAATCTCTTAAAAAAGAAGATCCAAACTTAAATATTAATGTCCAAATAGGAGCTTTTATAAAACCTCATATACCAGAAACAAATACTACTTTTGCAACAGCAATAAAAAAAGCATTCAAAAATGTATTCGGAGAAGAAAGAGATTTCAAGACATCTATACCAACAACTGATGCTCAAATTTTTAGAGAAAAAGGTATAGAGACTATTTTAATTGGA